>JAZLMI010000001.1:0-26991 GCA_045598545.1 Christensenellaceae bacterium
TAAGGAAGTTTATAGTTTTCTGCGATTTTTCTTACCAAACTTGCAGCCGCCTTCCAATCGGGAAGTTTTTGACCCAAAAATGCGTGGAAAACAGTTCCGGAAGTGTAAAGCGTTTGCAAATCGTCTTGAATATCCAAAGCAGAGAATATATCTTCGGTATATCCTACGGGAAGGTGCGAAGAGTTAGTATAATAAGGACTTCCACAATCGCTACCCACTGCGGTAATTATATCGGGATATCTCTTTTTATCGTGTTTTGCAAGTCTATAAGAAGTAGATTCCGCAGGAGTTGCTTCCAAATTGTAAAGGTCGCCGTATTTTTCTTGATAATCTGAAAGTTTTTCTCTCATAAAGTTCAAAACTTCTTTGGTAAACTCTTGCGATTCTTTATTGGTTAAATCCTTGCCTAACCACTTAGCGTTTAAGCAAGCTTCGTTCATACCAACTAAACCTATGGTAGAGAAGTGATTATTAAACGTTCCCAAATATCTCTTCGTATAAGGATAAAGTCCTGCGTCTAAAAGTTTTGTTATCGTATCTCTCTTTATCTTTAAAGACCTTGCGGAAATATCCATAAGATGTTTTAATCTATCGAAGAATTCCTGTTTATCTTTGGAAAGATAAGCGATTCTCGGCATATTGATTGTAACGACGCCGACTGACCCCGTACTTTCACCGCTTCCGAAGAATCCGCCCGATTTTTTACGAAGTTCTCTCAAATCGAGTCTTAATCTACAACACATAGAACGAACGTCGGAAGGTTCCATATCAGAATTTATATAGTTAGAGAAATACGGAGTACCGTATTTAGCAGTCATTTCGAATAAAAGTTTATTGTTTTCGGTTTCAGACCAATCGAAATCACGAGTAATCGAATAGGTAGGAATAGGATACTGAAATCCTCTACCGTTAGCATCGCCTTCAATCATAACTTCAATAAAGGCTTTGTTAACCATAGCCATTTCTTTAACGCAATCTTTATACTTAAAATCCATTTCTTTTCCGCCGACTATTGCGTTCATTTCGGCAAGGTCGTTCGGAACAACCCAGTCCAGCGTAATATTGGTAAACGGAGATTGAGTACCCCATCTACTCGGAGTATTTACGCCGTATATAAAGGATTGAATACATTGTTTAACTTCCTTGTAAGATAAGTTATCCGCTTTAACGAAAGGAGCTAAATAGGTATCGAAAGAAGAAAACGCTTGTGCACCTGCCCATTCGTTTTGCATAATGCCTAAAAAGTTTACCATTTGATTGCAAAGAGTGGATAAATGTCCTGCGGGAGAAGAAGTAATTTTTCCCGAAACTCCACCTAACCCTTCTTTAATAAGCTGTTTTAAAGACCACCCAGCACAATAGCCGGTAAGCATAGATAAATCGTGAATATGAATATCTGCGTTTCTGTGAGCGTTTCCGATTTCCTCGTCATAAACTTCGGAAAGCCAATAATTTGCGGTAACCGCACCGGAGTTGGAAAGAATAAGTCCGCCAACCGAATAAGTAACGGTGGAATTTTCCTTAACACGCCAGTCTGCGACCTTTAAATAATCGTCTATAATCTTCTTGTAATCGACTAACGTTTCTTCGGCACGTCTTACTTTTTCGTGCTGTTTACGATAAAGTATATAACTTTTAGCAACGTCTACGTACCCTGCTTGAATAAGAACAACTTCGGCACTGTCTTGAATATCTTCAACGGTAATAACCCCGTCTTTAATCTTCTTGGAAAAATCTGCAGTAACCTTTAACGCAAGCATATTTAATACGTCTGCGGTGTAATCTACTCCGTTAGCGTTAAACGCTTTACTAATCGCCGTCGCAATCTTAGACAAGTCAAATTCTACAAGCGACCCGTCTCTCTTCTTAACCTGATACATAATATATCCCCTCCGTATTTTTACGTAAATCGTAATGTATTTACTATACCATAAGGAACTAAATATTGTCAATACTTTTTCACAATATTTTGTTAAAAAATTTTTTAACAACCACAATATATAGTGTTTTTATACAAAAAACAACCTTTCCCGAAAAGGAAAGGTTGTTTTTTGCTCTTTTGATAATAAAATTACGCTAAAAACAATTTATTAGTCAAAATAATGGCAATTATGTCTACAATCCATAAGAAAGCAGAACCGGGAATTATCCAAAGGATTCCAATGATTACCATAAGTAAATTATTGGTTGAAACGCCTTTAACTATTCTGTATATAGCCCAAATAATATCAAGAAAGGGAATACACAAAATAATTTTGAGAATAAGTGGTAAATCGTCCATTGCTTTAACAAAAGAATTTTTAGATGCCATAGTTAAAAATCTCCTTAATAATTGTTTATACTATACATTATATACCTATAATGAAAAAATGGCATATATTTTTGTAAAAAAATTATATTTTTTTTACAATTAAAGATAAATTAAGTTGCTTTTATTTTTAAAATACATTAAAATAATATGCGGACTGAGAGAAAGACATTATGGAGAGGTGTCAGAGTGGTCTAATGTGCACGCTTGGAAAGCGTGTATACCGCAAGGTATCGGAGGTTCGAATCCCCTCCTCTCCGCCAAGAGTAAAAAAGAAGAATGCCAAAAATGGTATCCTTCTTTTTTCTTGCCACAAAAGTGGCAAGGGATTACTCGTATCAACTTTTCAAGTTGTAGGTTCGCTCCCTCGTCGGGGACGGCAAACCCCTCATTTGCTTCGCAAATCTTCCCCTTATTAAGGGGCAGAATCCCCTCCTCTTTGCCATATCAAAAGGACTGACGATTGTCAGTCCTTTTATATTTCTCCGTTTATTAAAGTTTCAATATCAATCTTAAAAATCTCACCAAGTTTTCTTAAATTATCAATACTGGGTTCGGTTCGCCCTTGTTCCCAGTTGGCATAACAACTTTCAACCACACCCAACTTATCTGCTACCTGCTTTTGCGTTAAAAAACAATCTTTTCTTATACTTTTAAGATTGTTGCAAAATTTTATATCCATAAATATATTTTACGCAAAAACTAGACAAAATGTCTTGACACTAGATAAATTGTCTAGTATAATGATAAAAAATAGGAGAAAATTTATGTTTGACGAAAGAAAAAGAATTTTAACTCACAGAATAGTGTGGGCTGTTATATTATTCATCGTTCTTTTAATCCCACTTTTTACTATAAAGAACTCTAATAATTTAAAAATTGTTAAAGACGAAGCATACATAGTGGATTATTACTCTTCAATAGACGAAACGGCTTGCGAAGTTTATATTACTTTTAACATGGAAGTCTACGGCGGAGACGTAACAATAGAATTCTATGATTCAAGTGATAATTTAATTGATACTACTACATCATATTTCTTTGGTTATGGAAACAAAGCAGAAGACACTTATCTTATCGTAAACGGCAAAGTAGACTCTTATAAAATAATAAGTTACTCCATAAATATAGACACTTCAACCACGGTAACAATGTTCGCAATTTTTTATGTAGGAGTATTACCTTTTGCCATAGCATTCCTCGTCGCTTCGTTGTTAGTTAATTTTAAGAAGTATGACTTAGAAGGAAATGAAATGATTATTTATGCGGGATTTTATCATCACTACATTAAAATAAACGGCGAAAAATACGACGAACATAACACGTTAGTATCTTTGGTTGCAATTTTATTATCCTGTGAATTTAATGGAAACACTATTGAATCAACAATTTCTTTAACGAACCGTATCTCCACAAAATTAAACGGTAAACTCTTGAATAATATTAAATAATTTAAATTTTATTAACCTTAAAGGAAATTTCCAACTAAAAATAATAGCACCCTAAATGGGTGCTATTATTTTTGAAAAAAAGTAATTTATCAATATCGCTATATCAAAGTTAATTATTTCACCAATGTAAATGCTTTTACAAAGTTTCTAATTTATCGAAATAGAAACACAAATTCTCTTTTTTATGGGCGTCGCTTGAATAAACAAATTTTCCGCCACGAACCTTTATATATTCCCTCATTTCTGCGTTCGGATAAGGTTCTGATTTTAATCCACGGGCTATAGCACCCGTATTGATTTCAAAAGTTTTACCTGTTTTTAATAATTTATCCAATGCCTTTTTCCAAAGTGTTTTATAACGCTCGTCTTTCTCGTTAAAAAACGGAGATATTTGGTTAAATTTCGAAACCAAATCAAAATGTCCTATTATATCACACTTGGTCTTTTCCACGACGGTTGATACCGTATCGTAATAACTTTCTAAAAATCTATATACGTCCCCACCGAAATATTTATTAACCGCACTTAAAATCGTATCTATACTTTCGTCAACGGGAACGTATACGTCCGAAACTTTCAAATAATGCACCGAACCTATAACGTAATCGTAACGGGAAAAGTCGCCTTCGGAATAATAATCCCGTTCTATTCCGCAAAGTACGGATATTCTATCGGCATATTCTTTTTTTAAAGAAGATATTTGATTAAAATACTCGTCAATCTTATCTTTTTGTATGCAATAACTCTCGTCAAATGCCATATACGAATGGTCGGAAAACCCAAGTTCTTTTACGCCTTGTTCTATTGCGTATTCTATAATTTCCCGTGGAGTATTTTTTCCGTCGCTATAAGTCGTATGTATATGATAATCTTTTAACGGCATCAAGTCATTTTCTCCTGCTTTACTTTTTTATCTATAACGTGGCGAGATTTAAGTTCGTAAAAAATGTCCTCCAAAGATATTCCCATATCTATCATTAAAACCATAACGTGATAAGCAAGGTCCGCTATTTCGTAAACCGTTTCTTTTTTATCGTCCGCTTTACCCGCTATAATTACTTCGGTGCTTTCTTCTCCGACTTTCTTTAAAATCTTATCTCTTCCTTTTTCAAAAAGGTAAGTAGTATAAGACCCCTCTTTTTTGTCAGTCTTTCTGCCCTTAATAAGTTCTAGAAGCCCGTCATAAGAAAATTCTTGTCTATTATCGCTTGTATACACCGTATTGGTAAAACACGAATCCGTACCCTCGTGACACGCAGGTCCGTCCTTTTCCACAACTATAACGAGTGCGTCCTTATCGCAATCCGCCGTAATAGATACGACGTGCTGATAATTTCCGCTCGTTTCACCTTTAAGCCAAAGTTCATTTCTAGACCTACTCCAAAAACAAGTAAGTTCTTTTTCCATAGTAATTTTTAAACTCTCTTTATTCATATATGCGAGAGTTAAAACTTTTTTACTTACGGCGTCAACGACTATTGCCGGTATCAAACCGTTTTGGTCGAATTTAAGTTGTTCTACGTTTAATTCTATCATAATATCTCCTTTTATATCCTTGTAGGAATACCGTTATCTTTCATTGTTTTTTTCAAATCTTTTATTTCGACTTCTCCGAAATGGAATATAGAAGCGGCAAGTCCCGCATCTACTTTTGGTAAAGTTTTAAAAAGCGTTATAAAATCTTTTATGCACCCTGCTCCGCCCGACGCTATAACGGGAACGTTCACTACGTCAGACACCGCTTTTAACATTTCCAAATCAAAGCCTTGTTTAACTCCGTCGGTATCAATAGAGTTTAACACAACTTCTCCCGCACCGTTATCTACGCAACGTTTTATCCAAGATATTGCTTCTAAGCCGGTATCTACTCGTCCGCCTTTTGAAAACACTCTAAACTCTCCGTTTACTCTTTTAACGTCGGCAGAAATAACAACGCATTGATTACCGTAACGTTTTGCCGCTTCAGTAACCAAATCGGGATTTTTTATCGCACCCGAATTTACGCTAACTTTATCCGCACCGCACTTTAACACTCTATCAAAGTCGTCTAGCGTGTTTATGCCACCGCCAACTGTCAAAGGTATAAAAACCTTTTTAGCAGTTTCGCACAATATTTCGGTAAAGATTTTACGCCCGTCGCTTGATGCGGTTATATCGTAAAAGACAAGTTCGTCAGCCCCGTTTTTACTGTAATATTCTGCCAAATCAACAGGCGAAGATATCTCTTTTAACCCTTCAAAATTTATTCCTTTAACCACCTTTCCGTCCTTAACGTCAAGGCAAGGTATAATACGCTTCGTTATCACTTTGATACCTCTATGGCTTTTTTAATAGATATTGCACCCGTATAGTAAGCCTTTCCTATTATTGCCCCGTAAAGATTACACCCCTTTAATCTTTTTATATCTTCTATATCGGAAACTCCGCCCGAAGCAATTATATTAAGTTTAGTCTTTTTCGATAATTCCTTATATAAGTCAACGTTAGTACCTTTCATAGCACCGTCTTTACTAATATCCGTGCATATAATAGTGGTAACGCCTATTTCTTCTAAATCTTTACAAAAATCTATGGCATTTAAATCGGATTTTTCCGTCCAACCCTTTATTGCCACTAATTGGTCTTTTATATCCACACCGACGGCAATCTTATCGCCGTAAGTTTTAACGGCTTCAACCAAAAACTTTCTATCGGTAACGGCAGCAGTTCCCAATATAACTCTCGATACGCCCACGTCAACGTACTTATTTATAGTTGCCATATTGCGTATGCCACCGCCAACTTCGGTAAAAAGTCCAAGAGAGCAAAGTGATTTAACCGTTTCAAAGTTCGGAGTATCGCCCGTCTTTGCCCCCTCTAAATCTACAACGTGCATAAATTTTGCACCGCTTTCTTTAAAGTCCAAACCGACTTTTACGGGGTTATCGGAATACACCGTCATTTTATTATAATCGCCCTTAAAGAGCCTTACGGCTTTACCGCCGAATAAATCTATTGCAGGAAAAATTCTCATACTTTTAACTCACAAAACGCCTTTAATATTTTTAATCCTACCTCACCGCTTTTTTCAGGGTGAAACTGACAACCGAACACGTTGTTTTTACAAACGACAGCCGTCAATTCCTTATCGTATTCAGAAGTTGCTATAACGTTTTCATCACAGTCCGTAGCATAATACGAGTGAACGAAATACACACAATCACCGTCTTTAATATTCTTAAACAAAGGATTGTTTTTATCCTTAAAAATAAGTCCGTTCCAACCCATATGCGGAACTTTTAAAGTATTACTTATTACGTCTTTAATAGGTTTTATGTTGCCTTTAATAAGACCTAACCCTTGATACTCTCCGTATTCAAAACTCTTATCGAATAATAATTGCATGCCTAAGCATATGCCTAAAATAGGTTTACCGCTTTTTGCTTGGTCTATTATGACTTTATCAAGCCCAGTAGAACGCAATTTACTTATTGCGTCAGAAAAAGCACCAACCCCCGGCAATATTATTTTATCGGCTTTTTGTATTACGTCTTTATCGGAAGTAATAATATTATCTTCTTCAATAGCGGTTAGAGAACTGTTTAACGAAAATAAATTACCTACTCCGTAATCCACTATGGCAATCATTATAAAACACCTTTTGTCGACGGAATTTCATTTATAAAAGCAACGTCTATTTTTACCGCATTTCTTAAACTTCTGGCAACCGCCTTAAAAACACCTTCTATGATATGGTGAGAATTTTTACCCGATAACATTCTTATGTGCAAAGCACATTCCTCCTTACGGGTAAATCCAAGCCAAAACTCTTCTACGAGTTCGGTATCGAAATCGCCAACCTTTTCGGTAGGTATTTTTAAGTCGTACCCTAAAAAGGTTCTACCCGAAAAATCTACCGACGCTAATATTACCGTTTCGTCCATAGGTAAAATTATATCGCCATACCTAGTAATACCCTTTTTATCTCCTAACGCTTTACTAAACGCCTCGCCTAAAACTATACCTATATCTTCTACGGTATGATGATAATCCACGTTCACGTCGCCCTTACATAAAACGTTTAAATCGAACTTTCCATGAGAAGCAAACAAAGTCAACATATGGTCTAAAAATCCGCACCCTGTATCTATTTGACTTTTACCCGTACCGTCTAAGTCAATAAAAAGTTTTATATCCGTTTCGGCTGTCTTTCTTACTATTTCGGCATTTCTCATAGTATTTCCTCCACCGCTTTTATAAACGACTTCATCTCTTCTATGCTTCCTATCGTAACACGGTTATAATCCTTTAATTTTAAGGAAGAAAAATGTCTTACTAAAATCCCTTTATCTTTAAGTTTTAAATAAAGTTCTTCTCCACCTATTTTATCGCTCTTTATAAAGACAAAATTCGCCTTCGAATCGGTTACGGTAAACCCTAAACGTTTCAATTCTTTAAGGGTATACTCTCTGTTTTCTATTATCTTCTTACAATTTTTTTCAAAATAATCTTGGTCAAGTAACGCACCTATTCCGGAAGCCATAGTCATTTTATTTATGTTGTAAGGATTAGTGGAATATTTGATTTTTTCTAAATCCGCTATCAAATTTTTATTAGCTATACCCATACCGAGTCTTCCGCCCGCCATTGAACGGGATTTAGAAAAAGTCTGAGTAACTAATAAATTATCATACTTGTCAATGAGTTTCACGGCACTTTCTCCACCGAAGTCAACGTAAGCCTCATCAATTACGACGACGTTATTAGGATTGCCTTTCACTATCCTTTCAACGTCTTTTAAGGAAAGTGCAATACCTGTCGGTGCATTAGGATTTGCTATAAATACGGTTTTATTCACACCTATATAATCTTCGACGTTTATCTTAAAATCTTTTGTTAAAGGTATCTCTGTAAACGGCACTTTGTTTAACGATGCAAAAACCGAATAAAACCCGTACGTTATATCGGGAAATACTGCCGGAGTTTTATCGTCGCAAAACGCCATAAAGGCAAAATTCAACACGTCGTCCGACCCGTTGGTAAAAATAAGATTTTCTTCTTTTACGTTCAGTTTATCCCCTGCAATTTTTTTCAAAGCACTACATTCGGGGTCGGGATAAAGTTGTAAATCCCCCGCACACTCCCTTGCTAAACGCTGTGAAAAAGGAGAGGGCGGAAAAGGAGATTCGTTAGTATTTAATTTTATGTATTTACGTTCCTTGGGTTGTTCCCCCGGAACATACGGCTTTAAGCCGTCATATTTATCACTTAAAAATTTACTCATTGTTATTCTCCAAACGTATAATGGCACTCTTTGCGTGTGCGGTAAGTCCTTCTTTTTCGGCAAAATACGCCACGCTGTCAGCCACTTCTTTTATGGCTTTTTCTGAATAATAAATGTATTGTGTTTTCTTAATAAAATCGTCTACCGATAGTGGGCTGGAAAATTTTGCAGTTCCGCTCGTCGGCAAAGTGTGGTTAGAACCCGCCAAATAATCACCTAACGCTTCGGGACAATTTTTACCTAAAAATACCGAACCCGCATTTACTATTTTGTCAAGGTAATCGAACGGATTTTCCACCATAAGTTCCAAATGCTCCGGTGCTATTTCGTTAGCAATATCTATTACTTTTTCAAGCGAATCGGCAACGATAATTTTTCCGTTATTGTCTATAGAAGCCCTTGCTATTTCACAACGTAATAATTTCGGAATTTGTATTTCTATCTCACGTTGAACTTCTACGGCAAGTTCACGACTATTGGTAACTAATACTGCACTTGCCATTTTATCGTGTTCCGCCTGAGAAAGTAAGTCGGCCGCAATATGTTTTGCGTTGTTGTTTTTATCGGCAACTACCAAAATCTCACTTGGTCCTGCAATCATATCTATGGCAACTTTACCGAAAACCTGCCTTTTTGCTTCTGCGACAAAAGCATTTCCCGGTCCTACTATTTTATCCACTTTCCCTACGCTTTCGGTTCCGTAAGTCAATGCCGCTACCGCTTGAGCACCGCCCATTTTGTATATTTTATCTACACCCACCATTTTTGCAGCCACTAAAATATTAGGATTGATTTTACCTTGGCTATTTGGCGGAGTTGCAATAACTATCTCTTTACAGCCCGCTATCTTTGCGGGAATAGCGTTCATTAAAACGGTAGAAGGATAGGTCGCCGTGCCACCCGGAACGTATAGAGCAACTCTACTTATCGGAGTTATTTTCTGACCTAAAACTTTACCTTCTTCTTCTATTCTAAACCCCTCACGAACTTGTTTTTTATGAAACTCGGTAATGTTTTTTACGGCAAGAGATAAAACCCTTTTAAATTTATCGTCGACTATTTTTTCCGCTTCAACTATTTCTTCTTTAGAAACGGTCAGAGTTTTTAAATCCGTTTTATCGAACTTTTTGCCGTATTCGAAAAGTGCCTTATCTCCGTTTAGTTTAACGTTTGATATAACATCTCTTACGATATCTTCAACACTACTTACCGTTTCGTTTCGGTTGAATATTTCTTTTTCGGTTACTTTATCACATTCTAATATTTTAATCATTGTTGTTCCTTCACTATTTTTAAAAGATTTTCGGCAATCTTGCTTATCTCTTTTTCTTTAAATTTGAAAGCCGATTTGTTGGATATAAGCCTTGCACTTATCGGCACTATTTCTTCCTTTACTTCAAGATTATTCTCTTTTAGAGTAGTACCCGTTTCGACTATATCCACTATTACGTCGGAAAGCCCTAAAATAGGTGCTATTTCAATCGAACCGTTAAGGTGTATTATATCTATATCTCTTCCCTTTGATTGATAAAAACTTTTAGCGATATTAGTAAACTTCGTAGCAACTCTTAAAGTCCTCGTTCCGTCGTCCGTAAATTCCTTTTTGCCAGCAACAGCCATACGGCATTTGCCTATATTTAAGTTCAGTAATTCGTATATGTCGGGATTATATTCTAAGAGTATATCTTTTCCCGCAACTCCTATATCGGCTGCCCCACGTTCAACGTAAATAGCAACGTCGCTCGGTTTTACCCAAAAATATCTGATTTTCTTTTCTTGGTTGGTAAATATGAGTTTACGGTTGTTTTCCAAAATGCTAGGGCATTCAAACCCTGCACGACTGAACATATTGTAAACCTTTTCTCCAAGCCTACCCTTTGGAAGAGCAACGTTTACAAATTCGCCACCGTCTTCATTTGCCGTTAAATTTTCTTCTATGTGTTCTAACTCGTCCATATATACGGCAAAACCTATCGCTTTGGACTTGTGTGCCATTTTTACCATAAGTTTATCGTACTGTCCGCCAGACAAAACCGCATTCGGAGTTCCTTTAACGAATCCCTTAAACACTATACCGTTGTAATAGTTTATATCTCCTATAACGGAAAAATCTATTTTTATAAATTTACTTATATCGGTAGCCGTTAAATCTTTTAACACGTTTATAAAATCAGTTAAACCGTATTCCTCTTTTACGCTATTACTTAACTTTTCTAATTTTAATAAAACTTCAAAAACGTCGCCGTTTAACGATATTAAATCTTTTAACAACTTGACTTTTTCTTCATTGTTAACTTCAACTAAAATACTGTCTATTCCGTGTGTGTTTTTTTCGCCTATCGCCTTATAAAGTTCGGTAACCTGTTCTTGACTTATATCTAATTTTGAAATTATATTCTCTATTATGTCTAAATTCGATATGGACAAAATTACGTCGTTTGATACCGTTAAAAGGCTCTCTACCGCAAGTGCTATTACTTCTTTTACGGTATTTTTATCAACCTTGCCGAAGCATTCTACACCCGTTTGCATAATCTCTTGATAACTGCCGACGTTCTTTGCAACACGGTAAATATTTTCGCTATAAAAAACCTTACAGGTTTCGTCCGGTAAATCTTTACTGTTTTTGATTATCGAAAGAGTAACGTCCGGCTTTAATGCCATTAGTTTACCGTTAGTATCGGTAAAAGTTATTACGTTATCAGACACTAAAAAACTTTTATTCTTTGCATATAAGTCGTATTCTTCAAACTTACTCATTCTGTAAGGCTTGTACCCCTTATTAAAGTACAATTCCCTTAAAGCAAAATTTATTTTTTCATTATTTAAAAATATCTTCTCGTTTATAGCCATTATTTATTCCCCTCTTCCATATTGGCAATCGCTTTCTTATATCCGCCACTACCGTAATTAAGACAATAATTAACCCTACTAATCGTCGCCGAACTTATACCAACCTTTCCTGATATAACTTGATAACTTTCGCCTTTATTTAAAAGTATAGCAGTATCAAGCCTTTGTGCCATATCTTGTATCTCTTTTATAGTACATAAGTCTTCAAAAAAACTATAACAGTCTTCTACAGTATCTAATTTGCTTATAGTCTTAAACAAGTTATCAATACTCTCATTTCTATAATTTTGCATACTTCACCTCTTTATTGCTCTAACAGTTTATCACTTTAGTTGGATAAAGTCAAGCGAATAAAAATAAAAAATTAAATTTTTTCGTCAAGGCGTATTAGTCTTGTAAATTCTATAATTAAAACAATCCGCTGATTTTTCCGTTTTCGTCAACGTCTATTTTTTCTGCGGAAGGAACTTTGGGAAGTCCCGGCATAGTCATAATATCGCCCGTTAAAACTACGATAAAGCCTGCACCTGCCGAAACCTTAACGTTTTTAACCGTAACGGTAAAGTTTTCGGGGGCTCCGAGTTTAGTAGGGTCATCTGAAAAACTGTATTGAGTTTTTGCTATGCAAACGGGATATTTTCCGAACCCCAATTCTTCAAGCACAGCTATCTGTTTCTTTGCATTGGGCAATATATTGACGCCGTTACCACCGTATATCTTACGTACAACCGCTTCGATTTTTTCGGTAATCGACATATCGTCTTCATATGAAAAAGTAAAATCTCCCTTTTCTTCTTCGCAAAGGCGAACAACTTCACGAGCCAAATCTTCTCCGCCCTTGCCACCTTCTGCCCAAACCGTAGAAAGAACGGTGTTTACACCAAGTTCACGACATTTTTTAATAATAAAATCAATTTCGTTATCCGTATCGGTCGGGAAACGGTTAATTGCTACAACACAGGGCAATTTATAAACGTTTTTAATATTCGAAACGTGGCGAAGCAAATTCGGTATACCATTTTCAAGTGCAACGATATTCTCTTCTTTGAGTTCTTTTTTGTCTAATCCTCCGTGCATTTTCAAGGCACGCACGGTAGCAACTATTACGACCGCATCGGGTTTAATACCCGTCATACGGCATTTAATATCCAAGAATTTTTCCGCCCCCAAATCCGCACCGAATCCTGCCTCGGTAACAGTGTAATCTCCCATCTTTAACGCCATCTTGGTCGCCATAACCGAATTGCACCCGTGTGCAATATTGGCAAAAGGTCCACCGTGAACAAATGCAGGTGTTCCTTCAAGCGTCTGCACGAGATTGGGTTTTATAGCGTCTTTTAGTAACGCCGTCATTGCCCCGACCGCTTTTAAGTCGCCTGCAGTTACGGGTTTATCGTCATAAGTATACCCGACGATTATTTTGGAAAGACGTTCTTTTAAATCGGTAATAGAACTTGCAAGGCAGAACACCGCCATTATTTCAGACGCAACGGTTATATCAAAACCGTCTTCACGAGGAGTCCCGTTTACTTTTCCACCCAAGCCGTCTACCACGAAACGGAGTTGACGGTCATTCATATCCACGCAACGTTTCCAAGTAATTTTCTTTACGTCGATACCGAGTTCGTTGCCTTGTTGAATATGATTATCAAGCATTGCCGCAAGAAGATTGTTCGCCGCACCGATTGCGTGAAAATCTCCAGTAAAATGCAAATTTATATCTTCCATAGGCACGACTTGTGCATATCCTCCGCCCGCAGCACCGCCTTTCACACCGAAAACAGGTCCGAGCGACGGTTCACGAAGGGCTACCGTTACATCTTTACCGATACGTTTAAGCCCGTCGGCAAGACCGATAGTAGTAGTCGTTTTTCCTTCTCCTGCGGGAGTAGGGGTAATGGCTGTAACAAGTATCAATTTACCATCTTTTCTCTTTGTTTCTTTGATAAGAGACGGGTCGATTTTTGCTTTGTAATTACCGTACTGCTCAATATACTTTTCATCAACGTGAGCAATTTTAGCAATTTCGGTAATGTGTTTCATTTTACACTGTTGTGCGATTTCTATGTCGGATAAATAATTCATTTTTTTTCTCTCCATTATTTAAAATATTTTAATAAACGTAATAAAACCAAATAAGGCACAGTTAAAGTAACTACTCTAACTGTGCCCAGACGGTCGGCATAAAAATATCAATTCTTGCTCCCTTGCAGTACTCTGCAAAATTCCGTCAGTTACAAGAAAAATATATTTATATGATAATATAACGTCGCAAAATTGTCAAGTAAAATAAATTACAATTTTAACTGTAAAATACCATTACTACGTTTTTAAGAAGAATAAAGCATACTGTCTTCACTCGGTTTTGAATGCCCTTTTACCACTATAAAATCTATCGGGGAATACTTATCAGAACGTATTTTTTTAGAAGATATAATTTTGCCTTTTACCTTTTTTATTATATACCCTTCGCTTCTTAATCCCTTTTTGCCGTAAGAAATTATCTTTTTTTCTCCTTCTAATATATCGGGGTATTCCAAAAGGGTGTCGTCTATTTCTTTATTTTTAAAGTCAATCTCCTCTATTATTTTACTTTCTAAAATAATTTCTTCGGACATTTTTTCTCCGTAAATAGAAACCGTTATTTTATTTTGGTCGGAAAAAGTTTTTATAATTATAGGGTTGTCGGTATTATTTATGAACCGAAAATCTGCACTTCCGGAATTTACCATAGCGTCGAAAGAAGGCTTTACGTAATTGACCGAAAGGCTGTGCGGATGATATTCAACAATTTTGAGTCCTGCTTTTAATACGGCGTTATATAACGTTGTAGAAACCTGACAAACACCACCGCCCACGCCGTCGGTGAACTGTCCGCCTTTTATTATTTTTGCTTCCTTATATCCCCTTTTTTCCGTTCTCTCTCCAACGGTAGCATTAAAAGAAAATTCCCCGTTAACGTCAACGAAAGTATTATTTAAAGACTTTGTGGCAAGAGATATGTTGTGTTTTCTCTCTATAGAAGACTTTTCGAAACTCGTAGAAAATTCCGCTCTTAAAACGATTTGCTTTGGATTTAAATTGTAAAACGGCATAGCATAAACCGAATTTACTTCTCTAAAACAAAAGGAAATAGAAAAAACTAAAAAAAGCGATATAAAAACCGAAAGAAATTTTTTCATAGTATACATATTTAGTATGTATAGAATAACTTTTTTTAAACAATAAAACAGTTGCAAAAATAAAATATATATGTTAAAATTAATAGCACTTGGAGACGTAGCTCAGTTGGTTAGAGCGCTCGCTTCACATGCGAGAGGTCTAGGGTTCAAGTCCCTACGCCTCTACCAAAAAGCCTTATCGAAAGATAAGGCTTTACTATATTTAGGGACTTGAATAGGGAGCCAAACGGAACGTTTGCTTTTGCTTGCAAAAGTAAACAGTCCTGTGGACTGTTTAGCGGGTATGGTCGCCACAGAGCGAAAGTCCCTACGCCTCTACCAAAAAGCCTTATCGAAAGATAAGGCTTTACTATATTTAGGGACTTGAATAGTTGGCTAATTCGAATCCAGCCTAAATAAAATAATATCATTCCACTAATGTGGAGTGATATTATTTGGCAGGGGCGGCTGGATTCGAACCAACGAAATAACGGAGTCAGAGTCCGTGGCCTTACCGCTTGGCGACGCCCCTATCTAATTTGCTACTAAATTGTAGCAAATACAAAAAAAATTTACAAGCAAATTTAATATATTTTTTACTTTTAGTAAAAATTAAATAGTTATTCCGAAAATTCCGCTCATTATCAAATAGGTTAAAGGTATTACAAATACCGACAATATAGTAGATAAAAGCACCATTACGGATGCGGAATCGCTATCGCTTTTATACCTAACCGCAAACAGAGTAGTCGAAGTGGCACAAGGCATGGAAAAAGCGAACACCATAACAACTTTAACAATATTACTTATCGGTAAAAATGCAACGCAAAGCATAGTAATTAAACTCATAACCACGAGTTTCATTTCCACCGCTACGTAAGCCCAAAAATCCAAAAACAAATTTTTAAACGGAACGGAAGCAAGTTTCATACCTATAACCATCATAGCGAGAGGAGTTACCATATCGCTTAAAAAGTTACAACTCTTATCTAAAGCCTCTAAAAAGTTATCTAACACGGAATCTTGTACGGCAACGTCTTTAAATGGAACTTTTAGTATTATGAACAATAAAAACCCTATTACAACACCTATTATAACGGGATTAAAAATTATTTTTTTGAAAGATATTTCTTTTTTATCTCTAGAAATCATATATACGCCGAAAGTCCAGTTAAACACGTTAAACACGGCAAGACTAACCGCACCGTATATTAAAACTTCGGAAACGATAGAAGGATTATTTCTAAAAAGAATTTGCAAAAAAGGTATACCCATATAACCGACGTTACCGAATACACTGGCGAATTTAGCACAATTTACTTTGGGCGAATTATCCTTGTTCTTAATCAATAAATTAACGATAAATATCATTATTATATATAACGCTACCGAAATCGCAAGGACTATAAGCATATTTATGCCTATATCTTTACGGTAATTTTTTTGAAACGCCATAACCGCCAAAAATGGTTGACAAACGTACAAGACCAAATTAGAAAAAGCCTCTATCGCCTTTTCGGGCAAAAGGTTTATTTTTTTAATTATAAATCCGGGTACTGCCAAAATCATCAAAGAAAGCACGGTTGTTAAAACTGTTAAAAAATCCATAACTTCTCCATATAAAAAGGCAAAACTAAACTCAAAGTTTTGCCTTTCATATTTACTTTATATATCGATTAGCCTAAAAGGTCTGAATATGCGTCCTTATTAACGGATACTTTATTGCTGTTACGGTATTCGGAAATGATGCCGTTTTGTTTTTTAGAGAACGCATTACTTACCTTAGTAGAAGTCAAAGCGTCTGCAATTAAATATAACGGCGAAGCCTTTTCTTCCTTGGTTAAATCTTCCCAATTTAATAACAAATAATTATCGTAATAATCTTCCCAAGACGTAAATCCTTCCGGAAGGTTACCGGCGTTATCAAGATAAGCCGTTAAGCTTTCGAAATTGTAATCTAGATTAAATACTTCTGAGAAGAACATAACGTGATAACCGTAATCGGAAGCAACTATAATGTAACTGTTTCCGCCCATTTCAAGAAGTTCTTTACCCGCATTAGAGAAAGTTTCCACGAAACCTTCGGTGTTATCAGGAGATATAACGTAGCCTTTATAAGTATTTAAAGAACCCGGGTCAGTAGAGAATGCAAACAATATATCATTGATTTTTTCCGCATAGTTTTCTACTCCCGTATTAACGTTTGCCTTTCTATAATAATCGCCTGTTGCTACTTCTCCGATATTTTCGTCATCGTAAACGAATTTGTTCATAAAGGAGATAAATTCGTCAAGTCCGAAAGATTTTAACGAAGTAACGGAATACTCTGCGTCTTCCGTATCGGTTTTTTCCTTAACGCACTCTATGGTTCCTTGGAAAGGAAGTGCCTTTTCTACGTCTTTAATGAAACTGTAATCTCCCGTAAACACGTATTCTTCGTTGGAATTTTTAGCCATATCGTATCCCGACAAAACCCAAGTAGAACGTAAATCTTTAACGGTAGTAGCGGATAAAATATTACGTCTTTCACTAGCCTTTTCAACCGTAGAAAGAGAAGAATTTATCGCACTTATTTGTTGAGATTGAATATCATTTACACCCAACAAGAGATTATAAACGTATCCGTAATTACCGTAAGCCGAATAAAGCACGGGGTCCGATGCCGTTGCGGAAGAAAGTTTAGAAGCAAAATCCGCATTATCGAAATCTTTTTGTTCTTCATACTTATTTACATAAGCACTTTCTATATTCGAGTAAGCACCACGACTAATTTTATTTACCGCTTTTTCAAACTTATTTAAAAGTTCGCTTTCGGTATAGGATTTCAAAGATTGTTCAAAGTAATAAGTTTTTCTTAAATCTCCGTCGTACTTTTTGCCCAAAAGACCGTTATTATCCAAGAAATTTACAAAACTGTTTTTAGCCTTACGGGAAGAAGCGGAGTCAAAAGAAAATCCGTTATTCTTTATATTCTCTACGTAGTTAAATTTTTCAGAGTCAGAAACTTCGGTATCGTTAGTAGCGTTAGTAGGAACCGTTCTTACGGTTTCCGATAAATCGTCTCCGACTTTATTTTCCTTTTCTGTATAACTTTCGATTAAGTTATCGATATCTTTATAAGCCGAATAATAAGCGTTGGTTTTTTCTTTTTCGTTCAAATAATCTTCCGCCTTCCAAGTTTGAGAAGAAGGAACAACGTCCGACTCATAATCTCCGTTAAAGAATTCCGCCATAGCGTTTTGTACCAAAATTTTATTGGAAATTAAACTTTCCAAAACGTTTTCAATTAAAGATGCCTGAGTATAATATTGTAATATACTGCTTCCGTAAGTAGAAACGATATTATAATAACTGAGCATTAAATCTTTTTTAGTAATAATTTCCTTAGGTGCTTTCTTATCGATTTGCACGGTAGCAACCGTTTGAGACATATCCCTATCGTTATCGACGGTAACTAAATTACAAGCCGAAAGACAAGAAAAACTCATAATGACCGCTAAAATAAAAGTAAGAAAAGCAATAAATCTTTTTTTCATAAATTTCTCCATAGATAAAGTATGATTTCCCTTTATATCCTATTAAGTATATACTAATAGCAAAAAAATTGCAATCGTTTTTTAAATTTTTTACAGTTTTAGAATTAAAAAAAGGATAAAATTTTCAATCAGAGGCAAATTTCAAGAAAGAACGCATCATTTTTAAGGTGTTTTCGTTTGAAGATTTTCTCACAAACCGCAATTTCGGAACGTTTGACATAGATATGACAATGAAGTCGTTAAACTTATCTATTGCGTTATGGAAAGAATCCAAAGCGAAAGGTTTTAAGTTCTTAAAAGTAAATCCCGAAAAATCGGCGGTAACCGAAATTTTTGACACAAAAAACTGTTTTGCCAAACTTTTAACGACGGCTATGTCTATAAGGTTTAGCACTTCTTTAGGAATTTCGCCGTAAGCGTCTTCTATAGAAGAGATAAATTCTTTTTCTTCTTGTTGATTTTTTATCTCGGCGATTTCTTTATAAGCGTCCATTCTTGCGGAAACGCTTTCTATATAATCTTCGGGAATATATGCGGATAATCTCATATCGAGTTCTATAACGTTTTCTTCTTCGCCCGAGAGTTCTTCTCTTAACAGTTTACTGTAAAGTTCGTAACCTATTTTATCCATATGCCCGTGCTGTTCCGCACCCAAGATGTTGCCCGCACCCCTTATTTCCAAATCTCTCATAGCGATTTTTATACCGCTACCCATTTCGGTAAATTCTATTATGGCGTTAAGTCTTTCAAATGCGGTATCGGTTAAGATTTTTTCTCTCTTAAACGTAAAGTAAGCGTATGCTAAACGGTTACTTCTTCCAACTCTTCCCTTTAACTGATAAAGAGTAGAAAGTCCCAAAAGGTCGGCATCTATAACTATTAAAGTGTTGGCCTTAGGTAAATCTATACCGTTTTCTATAATGGTAGTCGAAATTAAAATGTCGCTCTTTCCCGCATAGAAATCCATTATATTTTTTTCTAAAACGGTTTCTTCCATTCTGCCGTGAGCCACCGTAATTTTAACGTTTGGCAAAATTTCTTTTACCCTTTCTGCAAATTTAAATATCGTTTCTACCCTGTTATAAAGAATAAACACTTGTCCGCCACGGTTTATTTCTCTCATTACGGTGTCTTTTATTAAGGCGTCCGTTTCTTCGGTTACGAAAGTTTGCACGGGAAGTCTATTTAAGGGGGGAGTATTTATCGCACTTATGGACCTGATTCCCGAAAGTGACATATGCAAAGTTCTCGGAATAGGCGTTGCGGTCAAAGTTATGGTATCTACGTCATTTTTTAAAAGTTTTATCTTCTCTTTATGCTCTACGCCGAAACGTTGTTCTTCGTCTAAAACCAAAAGTCCCAAATCTTTAAATTGTACGTCCTTACTTAAAAGCCTGTGAGTTCCTATAATAAAATCTATTTTGCCTTCTTTAAGTAAGGATATAATTCTTTTTTGTTCTTTATCGGAACGGAATCTGTTTAGACATGCAATTTCCACTCCGAAATTTTTAAATCTTTCTTTTGCGGTGTTATAATGCTGTTCGGTAAGTATGGTTGTCGGAGCAAGCATAGCGACTTGCTTTCCGTTCATAACCGCTCTAAACACCGCCCTAAACGCCACTTCGGTTTTGCCGAACCCAACGTCTCCCGTAACAAGCCTATCCATTACCTTTCCCGAAGTCATATCGCTTTTTATTTCGTCTTCGCAAGTTTTTTGGTCGGGAGTTTCTTCAAAAGGAAACGCCGAATTAAATTCTTCTTCGCTCTCGCTGTCCGATTCGAACTTAAAACCGGTTAAACTTTCCCTTTCTCTATACAGTCTTTTTAAGTCGAAAGACATTTTCTTTATGCTTTCTTTGGCTTTTTGTTTGATTTTCTCAAAGTCTTTACCGCCGATTTTGGAAAGTTTAGGCGATTTTTCGCTTCCCAAATATCTCGTAAGCATATCCATCTGCTCTACGGGAACGTATAAAATATCGCCTTCGGCATATTCTACCGAAATATAATCTTTAGTACCTTCTATTGTGGTAATTTTTTTATTACCTAAAACCCTACCTATTCCGTATATTTCGTGAACGCAATAATCACCCCTTTCGGGAGCGGTAAAGAAGGCTTGTTTTTTTACTTTAATGGTACTCTTAGCCCTTTCTACAAACAAGTTGCTTTCACCTAAAATTACGACTTTATCTTCGTGAAAAATAAAACCCGAACTCAAACGTTCTTCCAAAAAGCAAATGCCTTTTAATTCTTTGGGGTTTACAGAATATACAAAATCATTGTTAGATAAATCTTTTCTTAATATTTCGCCTTTTTTAGATTGTCCCACGTATAAAAGCACGGTATATCCTGAATATATCCAATTTTTTAAGTCTACGAACAACTCTTTGAAATTAAACTTGTAATTAGCAACTCCGCTTACTTTTGGGTTTATTATTTTTAACGGGTCAAAAAACGGAATAGCGGTAGATATACCCTGAAAGGCAGTTATCCTATATTGTTTAAATTTCTCCGTAATATCATCTACGGTAAGCGAATTTTTTTGTTCAAACGAAAAAACCTCTCCCGCCTTAAAAAGAGAATTAAACCTTTCGGTAAATTCCGTTTCTACAAGTTTTGCCATTTCGTAAATACGCTTTGCTTCGTCTAAAACTATCACGGTATTTTTAGGTAACAACTCGAAAAGAGTAACCGAATTTGAAGAAATCGGACAAAGTGTTTCAAGTCCTTCCGGAAGTTTTTCGGTTAAAGAAACCTGCATATCTTCAACGACGGTTTTTAACCTTAACTTTCTCTCTTTATCCGCTTTTTGAACTTCGTTATCTATTAAACTTTTAAGTAAAGAATAATCTTCTTCCGAAAACAAAAATTCAGACGCTTGTAAAACGTCTACTCGGTTTTTATATCCCAAATTTTTTCTCGTGTCGATATCGTACTCTTTAATACTCTCTACACTATCTCCGAAAAAATCTATTCTTAACGGATATTCACTGTTTATGGGAAAAATATCCAGTAAATCGCCCCTTACCGAAAAAGAACCTTTACTCTCCACATTTTCTACACGTTTATATCCCAAAGATATAAGACTTTTAACGATGGTAGAAACTTGATAATCTTTTTCCTTTTCAAAAGTCAAAGAAGTTAATTTTCGTGGGAATAATTGCATTAAGGAATCTACTGTTACCACGATAAACTTGCTTCTTTCTATTTTACTTATAGCGGAAATTCTGTTAAAAGAATTCTCTTTTGAAAACGCTAACTTTTTAGACAAAATCTCGTCTTTCGGCGGAATATAAACGGAAAGGCTATCGGAAAATTCGTTTAATTCTTTTACGGCGGAATATGCCGAAATCATATCTTTTACGACGTACAAGACTTTATCTTCTATAACGGTCGCCAAAAAATGTTTAAAAGAATCCGACACGCCGAAAACCGCCGAGGGAATCCCACGGCGGGTGATATCCGAAAATTCTTTAACCGAACTTTCGCTGTTTTTTAATATTTGAAATTTATCCGGCATATCGACCTCGAAGCGACGAACTAGTCGTTACTTCCGCTGTATTTTGCGATTATATCTTGTATGTTTACGCCTTTTATAAAATCAACCGAAGCCTCTGCGACTTTTAATATCGCCCTATCGAACAACGGCTTATCCTTTTCGTTTATTTTAGAAAGCACGAGATTTATAAGCGGAATATTATTTTCGCCGTTAGGCTTAAACCCGACTCTAATCCTTGCAAAATTTTCACTTCCCAACTCTTTTATTATATTTCTCATACCGTTATGAGTTCCGGAAGAACCGTTTTCTCTTATTCTTACGAACCCTTTTTTCAAATCGAAATCATCATACATAACGATAATATCTTTTAAGTCTATCTTGTAAAAATTCACTAAATCTCTAACGGCTTCCCCACTTAAATTCATATACGTTAAGGGTTTAACGAGAACAACTTTTTCGTTTCCGACTTTGCCTTCTGCGGTAAGTGCGTTAAACTTACTCTTTGAAAATTGCAAGCCCAAAATACCCGCCGTCTTATCGACGCAGGAAAAGCCTAAATTATGGAAAGTATTTTCATACTCTTTATCGGGGTTACCGAGTCCAACAACAAGTTTCATATTTTATCCAAAAAAGCCGTTGTGTTTCAAACGGCTTTGGTTTTTATGTATTTATCAGTCTTCGTAAATAGCAGAAAGCGAAGAATCGTAGAACACCGCAGATATCGCCTTTGCAACGGTTTTAGCCACCGAAATAATTTTGAATTTGGGGTTATTACGTATAGAATCCGGCATATTGATAGTATCTAATATAGCGACTTCTTTGATAGGAGAAGCGTTAAGTCTTTCTAACGCAGGTCCTGAAAGAACACCGTGAGTACAGCAAGCGTAAACTTCTTTAGCACCGTTATCCATAAGTGCTTGAGCACCGTTGCAAATAGTTCCTGCCGTATCAATCATATCGTCTACCATAAGACAAGTTTTGCCCTTTATGTCGCCTACGATATTCATAACTTCCATAACGTTTGCTTTGGGACGACGTTTATCGATAATAGCGATACTTGCGTCTACTCTCGTAGCAAAGTTTCTTGCTCTTCCGACAGAACCTACGTCGGGAGAAACTACTACCCAGTTTTCGTCCATTTTATTTTTATAATATTTAGCGAGTAACGGAGCCCCGTAAAGGTGGTCGACGGGGATTTCGAAAAAGCCCTGAATTTGTGCGGCGTGTAAATCCATCGTCATAACTCTGTTTGCACCTGCACTGGTTAAAATATCGGCAACGAGTTTTGCGGTAATGGGGTCTCTGGGACGAGCCTTTCTATCCTGTCTTGCATATCCGAAATAAGGCATAACTGCGGTAATTCTTCCCGCAGAAGCCCTTTTGCAAGCGTCAATCATTATCAAGAGTTCCATAAGATTGTCGTTTACAGGGTTGGAAGTGGACTGAACAATAAAAACGTCCTTACCTCTTACGGTTTGGGGAAGAGTTATGCTTATCTCCCCGTCAGAGAACTTACTTACTTCCGCATCGGAAAGTGGAAGTTTCAATTCTTTTGCTACTGCTTCCGCCAAAGGACGATTAGAGTTCCCGGCGAGAATTTCAATCATGTTGCCGTGTGTAATCATTTTATTTTCTCCTTAGAGTAACTTTATGTACAATAAGTACTTGTTTATATTGTAAGACAAATATCTTTTTTAGTCAAGGTTTTTTCTTATTCTCTTTGCTTTAAAATAATTTTTTATTATATCCGAACAAGTTTTTTGTTCTATACCGCCTAAAAACTCCGTTTTATGATTAAGCCCGTTATCCAAAAGTATAGGATATTTACTTTCGGCACAACCGCTTTTAGGTTCTTTCGCCCCGAAAAAAACTTTATCTATCCTTGCGTTCACGATAGCCCCCGCACACATAGCACAAGGTTCTACCGTAACGTATATATCGCAACCCTCCAAACGCCAACTTTTTAACTTCTTACAAGCCTTGTTTATCGCAAGAATTTCTGCGTGAAATAAAGCGTTCTTTTTCCTTTCCACTTTATTGTGTGCCTTTGCGATAACCTTATCGCCTTTTACTATGACAGCACCTATCGGAACCTCGTCTTCTCTTTGTGCTTTTAAGGCTTCTAATATCGCTAAACTCATAAATTTATCCATTTATCTCTTTCAACCTTTCTAAAAGATTTTCTATCACCTTTTTATTTTTATCGTAAATTTCGGGTAAAGACCGCTTTTTTATAGGATGAGAAAGTAAATCGCTACCCACTTCTATCGTGATTGCGGGAATTTTCAAACTTTCCACACACCAGTCCTTATATCCCCCCGAAGAGCCTAACGTATCCTTTATACAATACCCCGTGCAGTCCGAAACGGTTTTAGCGAACAGATAATCTCTTTTAAGCCGTTCTTCGCCTTGAAAAAATTTGTAATATATCTCTTCGCCCTTAGAGTGATAACTTACCGTCATATCGGGTTTCACCAAAAGAGTAAAATCTCTTAACGCCCTGCTTTCAATCTCCGAAAAAGGAAACTCGCCTATACAGTTTTCCGCACCACGCTCTCTCACGTTAAAAATTCCCGTTCCCCAGCGTGCGTCAAAATTAACGTTTAAATCTACGCCGTTATAGTTTGCTTTATAAAGCGGATTAACGGTTTCTGCGATTTTTATTCCGTCGGGATTAACGGCAGGAATAAAATACACCGTTCCGAACTTCCCGAAAAGAACGAAGTCTTTAATTTGCTTTATAGCAAGATAGGTAGTTATATATTCTCTTGCGTGCATACCGTACTGCACTAAAAGAACGGGGCTTAAACTCTTTCTTACCGCAAAATAATAAATGGGAACGCCTTTATAAGAATATCCGATATTTCCTTTTTCGTACTTAAAAGCAGTATAAAATTTTTTTAAATCTTTCAAAACACTCATACTATAAAATATGAGTTACTTATGATACGAAATACCTTCTTTTATAGTAAATGCCCTATAAATTTGTTCGGTAAGTAAAAGCCTGAACAAAGTATGCGGAAAAGTCATATCCGAAAAAGACATAAGTTCGTTAGACGCTTTTTTTATTTCTTCCGATAGCCCGTAAGAACCGCCTATAACGAAAGTTATCACTCCTACTTTATCCGACGCCGTTTGAATTTTTTCGGAAAAATCTTCGCTACTTAACTTTTTGCCTTCAATCGCCAAAGATATAACGTAACCTTTTAGGTATGGCTTTATATTTTGTGCTTCTTTTTCCTTTATAACCTCTATAAGTCCTTCGGTTTTAGAATAATTTTCTTCTTTAACTTCTATAATTTTAAAATCGCAAAATCTCGAAAGGCGTTTAGAATACTCTTCTATTCCTTCCGAAAAATATTTTTCTTTTACCTTACCCACCGCAACTACGTTTACTTTTATCATATAACACCGCCTATAACCAAAACCAAACAAAGAAATATTCCTATTATCCCGTACGGAAACCAAAAATCTTTAAGTAAAACGCCACCGCAATTCGGCTTTGAATTTCTATCGTATAAAAAAGTAAGCCCAAACAAAATCAAAAATATTCCCCCGATAGTAATAGTTAAAGGACTGAAAAAATCAACGCTTATTTTAAAAAACTGAAAAGTCAAAATAACAAAATTATTTAAAAAATGGGATATCATTGAAGGTATGACGCTTTTTGCTTTAATAGTTAAAAAGCAAGCCCCTATTCCGAAAATAAACTGATAGAAAAGTTGAGAGATAGAACCGTGATACAAAGAAAAGCATAAAGAAACGCTTAAAATCGGGAGTAACTTAAAACCGTTTTTAACTCCCCCTAACATATATCCCCTGAAAAATATTTCTTCTTCTACTGCGGGAATAACTGCAAAAAGAAAAGAAAATAAAATGTATTGCCAAGAAAAATCCAACGGGATTTGCGTATTATTTATCCTTCCGCCCAATGACTTTACTATGTTTTCAACGACGGAATTTAAGAACCCCAAGCCGAAAAGCATTCCCGAAAACAAAAGGATAGCAGGCAAAATATAAAAAGGATTAAATTTTTTCACACAAGTTTTTTCAAAAAAATTTTGACCCTTAACTTTGCAAAATAAAAGCACCGAAATTATAGATATTAAAGAAAACGAAACGCTTACCGAATAATATAAAGCGTCTTTAACGCCGTATAAATATTCTAAAAGCGTTTGCCCTAAAAAAGCTATCAAAATATATACCGTCATAAGGACAAAAAACGCTTGTCCGCCGTTTTCTATTTTTAAAGAATATTCCTCTTGCATAGTTTTATTTTACAATATTTTGAAAAAATAGTAAACAAAAAAACACGCTTTTTATATGAAGCGTGTTTTATGTTTTTTGAAAAAATTATTTAGATAAATCGTTTATTATTTTTTCAACTGCGGTTTTATATTGTTCGTCGTCGATAACACCTAATTCTTTTAAACGCTTTAATTCGTTTAGTTTACTGTCTACCGTTTGAAAATTTCCCGCCTCTCCGTTGTTTACGTTTGATTCTTTTACGGGTTTTAAGCACATTGCCACAATTTTAAAAACTATTGCTGAAAGTAATGCCAAAAACATTAAAGGAGAAGAACCTGAAAAAAGAAGTAAAATTCCGCTTATAATTAAAATAGTTAAATTACGCCCGAATTTTTTAGGATATTCCCCGTTTACCATAACGGGTTTTTTACAATTAAGTGCATTAAATACCACTAAAATAACCCCTGCACCGGTTACAATTATAAGAGCCACGATAAAGTATCCTAAAATTGAATTAACTGCTACCATAGAAGAATCGGATAAACCTACTATCTCCATATCAATAGCAAAAACAGAACCCAAAAATAAGAAACAGAACAAACAAATAATTCCGCCTAATGCCAAAATAGAACCTATAACTATACCTATTATAGAACTTGCTAAATCAAGTCCTCT
>JAZLMI010000002.1:0-26725 GCA_045598545.1 Christensenellaceae bacterium
TAATAATTTTCTTATTTTTAATTCCGTATGCCGCTTCTGTTTACAATGGACTTGGAAACTTGTTCGGCGTAATGTTCGGCATCGATGGAACAATCGTTACTATAGCGTTAGCGTTATTGACCGCTTTATACTTGGTATTCGGAGGATATTTTGCAACTTCGTTGTCAGATTTCGTTCAAGGTATAATAATGCTTATCGGCGTTGTGGTTATGGTCGTTTGTTTTATGATAAACGATAACGTAAGCGGTTTCGAAGGTTTTAAAACTCTTTCTAACGAAGGATTAGGACTAATTGCTCCTTACGGAGATAAAGGCTTCTTTAATTCTCCTATGGTGTCTTTAATTTCTCTTGTGCTTTTAACTTCTATCGGGGTATACGGACTTCCTCAGACAGTACATAAATACTATGCAGTTAGAGATAAAAAAGCAATAAAACAAGGCACTATAGTAAGCACTATATTTGCATTTATAGTAGGCGTTGCCGCTTACTTAATAGGCTCTTTCGGAAGACTTTTCTTCGACAAAATGCCTGCAGGCGGAACAGATAACATAGTACCTTTGATGCTTGAAAAAGTAATACCTAGCGGACTTAAAGGATTGATTGCAGTATTAGTTCTTTCGGCAAGTATGTCGACGTTGGCTTCGGTTTCTCTTTCGGCGTCTTCGGTATTAGCAATAGACCTTTATAAGGGTGGGGTAAATAAAAAGGCAGACGATAAAAAAGTCACACTTTTAATGAGAATTGCTTGCTTTATTTTCGTACTTATTTCGGTAGTAATCGCTCTTCTTAATAATAAATATAAAATTGCTGCAATCGCTTACCTTATGGGTCTTTCTTGGGGAACGCTTTCGGGGTGTTTCTTCGGACCTTTCGTTTTGGGGTTATATAATAAGAAACTTACGAAAACCGCATCTTTATTTTCGGTTATCGGCGGTCTGGTTTTGACTGTGGTATTGATAATCGTATTCGGTGCTATAAATACTACTAATCCTGCGTTCGGAGAAATAATAAAAACCGGCGTAAGCTTTTCACCGCTTATCGGCGTTATTTGTATGATATTCTCTATAATTTCGACTTTGGTTGTAAGTTTATTTACACAAAAGCCCGATAATGAAACAATTTTCAACGCTTTTGAAAAATCTATTGAAAACGAAATCAAATAGTGTTACAATATATATTTAGTTAGGAGTAAAATTTATGATTTGGTCAAAGGAAGAAACTTTATCCAGAAAAGAGATAGAAGAAATTCAACTTTCAAGGTTAAAAGCTACTGTTACAAGGGTATACGAGAAAGTTGAACCTTATCGTAAAAAAATGGATGAAATAGGATTAAAACCCGAACATATAAAGACATTAAAGGATTTATCAAAACTTCCTTTCGTTACGAAGCAAGATATGAGAGATAATTATCCTTTCGGGCTTTTTGCCGTTCCGAAAAATGAACTTGTGAGAATTCACGCTTCAAGCGGAACTACGGGAAAGCCTACCGTTGTAGGATACACTAAAAACGATATGAAGATGTGGACGGAATGTGTTTCCCGTATTGCTTGTATGGGTGGAGCAACGGAAAAAGATGTTGCACAAATATGTTTCGGATACGGAATGTTTACGGGGGCATTAGGTCTTCATTACGGACTTGAAAATATAGGGGCTACGGTTATTCCTTCTTCTACCGGTAATTCCGAAAAACAAATAATGTATATGAAAGATTTCGGAACGTCTTTGGTGGTTGCGACTCCTTCTTACGTTTTACGTTTGGCAGAAGTTGCAAAGAGTATGGGTATCGACCCTAAAAAAGATTTAGGCGTTAAGATAGGTCTTTTGGGAAGCGAAATGCTTACCGACGCTATGAGAGAAGAGGTGCATAAATTTTGGGGAGACGATATGCTCGTTACTTCTAATTACGGAATGAGTGAATTGTTAGGACCCGGAGTTTCCGGAGAATGTGAATATTTAGACGGTATGCATATCAACGAAGATTGCTTTATTCCCGAAATAATAAATTCGGAAACGGGAGAAGTTCTTCCCGAAGGCGAAAAGGGGGAATTAGTAGTTACTTGTATCAATAAAGAAGGCATACCTTTAATAAGATACAGAACCAAAGACATAACTAGATTAAACTATGAACCTTGTAAATGCGGAAGAACGTTTTGCAGAATGGAAAATCTTTCAGGAAGAAGCGACGATATGTTAAAGATTAGGGGCGTAAACGTTTTCCCGAGTCAAATAGAAGAAGTTGTTTTGGGTTTTTCGGAGTTAGGACCGCACTACGAGATAATAGTAACAAGAGAAGGTTTTAGCGATAAACTAGAAATAAGAGTTGAACTTGCAAAGAGTACGGATAAATTCCAAGAACTTGAAAGATTAACGAATGCAATAAAAGGTAGAATTCACGTAATGCTCGGAATAGATGCGAAAATTACTTTGGAATCTCCTAATACCCTTCAAAGATTTGAGGGTAAAGCCAAGAGAATAAGAGATTTAAGAAATATTTAACGAAGGTAGAAGTATGAAAGAAAAAATAATAATGCTAGGAAACGAAGCGATAGCAAGAGGGGCCTACGAAGCGGGAGTAAAGGTGTCTTCGGCGTATCCGGGGACTCCGAGTACGGAAATTTCCGAAAATCTTGCTAAATATGAAGAAGTATATACGGAGTGGGCTCCTAACGAAAAAGTAGCGGTAGAAGTCAGTATAGGTGCGTCTATTTCAGGCGTTAGAAGTCTTGCGTGTATGAAACACGTAGGGCTAAACGTTGCTAGTGACCCGCTATATACCTTTTCGTATACGGGTGTAAACGGAGGTGCAGTTCTTGTGGTTGCAGACGACCCCGGGCTTGCAAGTTCACAAAACGAACAAGATACGAGAATGATAGCAAGAAGTACTCATATTCCTTTGATAGAACCTTCCGATAGTCAAGAGGCTAAAGATTTTATAAAATTTGCTTACGAACTTTCGGAAAAATACGATACGCCCGTTATATTGAGAACGACGACTAAATTATCTCATTCGCAAGGTATAGTTGAATTGTCCGATAGAGTAGTTCCCGAAGATAAGCCTTACGAAAGAAACGTTAAAAAGTACGTTATGATGCCCGGCTCTGCGATAGGCAGGCATTTGGTTGTTGAGGAAAGAGAAAAAAAGATGCAAGAAGATTGTTCGTCTTTTCCGATAAATAAAAAAGAGATAAACGATAAAAAAATAGGCTTTATAACTAGTGGTATTTCTTATCAATACGTAAAAGAGGCTTGTGAATGTGCCAGCGTTTTGAAGTTGGGAATAATAAATCCGTTGCCTAAAAAACTTATCGAAGATTTTATAAAAGAAGTTGAAACGGTATACGTTATAGAAGAGCTTGAACCTGTTATCGAAGAACAAATAAAAAGTTGGGGCTATAATGTAAAGGGTAAAGACTTATTTACTAAGCAGGGAGAGTATAGTGCAAATTTAATTAAAAAAGTAATAAACGGGAAAACAGATGTTGTGTTTGAAAAAGCCACTGCACCTGCACGTCCTCCGATTTTATGCCCGGGGTGTCCGCATAGAAGTGTATTTTCCGTTTTGAATAAACTTAAAATCCATGCGGCGGGAGATATAGGTTGCTACACCTTGGGTGCGGTAGCTCCGCTTTCTGTTATAGATACAACGGTTTGTATGGGAGCATCTATATCGGTTTTGCACGGTTTGGAAAAGGCGAAAGGCAAAGAGTTTATAAAGAATTGGGTTGCGGTAATAGGCGATTCTACGTTTTTACATACGGGTGTAAACTCTTTGATAAATATGGTTTACAATAAATGCACGGGGACTGTAATAATTCTCGATAATAGAACTACGGGAATGACGGGACATCAAGACCATGCGGCGACGGGGAAGACATTAAAAGGGGAAGATACTTACGCAATCAATTTATCCGACCTTTGTAAGAGTATCGGCGTGCCGAACGTAATTACGGTAGACGCTTTCGACATTAACGGGCTTGAAAAAACCATTAAAGAAAGCGTATTGAAAGACGTGTTGACGGTAATAATTGCAAAAGCACCTTGTGCCTTATTAAAAGGGCAAGTATTCCCTTATAAGTGCGTATCTTTAAATGATAAATGTAAAAAATGCGGAATGTGTTTGAAGATAGGTTGCCCAGCAATAACCAAAAATCAAGACGGAACTATAAATATAGATACTACTATGTGTAACGGTTGCGGACTTTGTAAAAACTATTGTAAATTCGGTGCAATAGAAAAGGTGGAAAAATAATATGAAGAATTTAAATATAATGGTTGTGGGCGTTGGCGGACAAGGTACACTTTTAACAAGTAGAATTATAGGTAAAACCGCTTTATATAACGGATTAGACGTTAAACTTTCGGAAGTTCACGGAATGGCTCAACGTGGCGGAAGCGTCGTTACTTTCGTTAGGTTTGGAGATAAAATAGCAGAACCCGTTGTAGAAGAAGGAAATGCTGATATATTGATATCTTTTGAAAGATTGGAAGCGTTAAGATATGCTCATTTTTTGAAAAAAGACGGAATTATAATAGTTAACGACTGCAAAATTGCACCGATGACGGTAGTTACGGGCGTAGCGGAATATCCGGATAATATTATAGAAAATCTTAAAAAGGAACATACAGTTTATTCCATAAACGGCGTTGAAATTGCAAAACAGTTGGGTAACAGTAAGGTTTTAAACTCCGTAGTTTTAGGATTATCCGCAAAGTACATAGGCTTTTCGAAAGAAGATTGGTTGAAAGTAATAGAAAAAACCGTTCCTTTAAAGACGGTAGAATTAAACGAAAAAGCGTTTAATTTGGGATACGGAGAGTAGTGTAAAAAGAGGTAAATTATGATTTGGAACGAAACCAAAGAGTGTATGTCTAGAGACGAAATGACTGACTTGCAATCTAAAAGGCTTGTAAAAATCGTTGATTACGTATACCATAACGTTGAATTTTATAGGAAGAAAATGCAAAAAGAAGGGCTTTTGCCTTGCGATATAAAGGGGATTGAAGATATTTCTAAACTTCCGTTTACAACGAAGGACGATTTGAGAGATAATTATCCGTTCGGACTTTTTGCCGTTCCCAAAGCAGAGATAGTAAGAGTACACGCTTCTAGCGGAACTACGGGTAAGGCGACGGTAGTAGGATATACGAGAAGAGATTTGAATATTTGGTCAGAATGCGTTGCAAGATGTTTTACAATGGCAGGAATAGGCAAGGAAGACGTTATACAAATCGCATACGGATACGGGTTGTTTACCGGTGGACTCGGTGCTCACGGTGGTGCTGAGAAAATAGGTGCAATGGTTGTTCCTATGAGTACGGGAAACTCAAAAAAACTTACTACTATGATGATAGATTTTGGAGTTACGGCTATCGCTTGCACTCCTTCGTATTTATTGCATATAGCGGAACTTTTGGAGAAAGAAGGCTCTATCAATAAATTAAAATTAAAAAGTGCTATTTGCGGTGCCGAACCTTGGACGGATAAGATGAGAGACGAGGTTGAAAAAAGATTACACATAACCGCTCACGACATATACGGACTTTCTGAAGTAATGGGACCCGGCGTTGCTTGTGATTGTAACTATCATAAAGGACTTCACGTTTGCGAAGACCATTTCTATCCCGAGGTTTTGTCGTCTACTACATTTAAACCCGTTAATAACGGGGAAACAGGAGAACTTGTATTCACTACTTTAACCAAAGAAGGACTTCCGCTAATTAGATATAGAACTAAAGACTTAACGAGTATAGATTATTCTCCGTGTGAATGTGGGAGAACGAGTGCGAGAATAAGTAAATTTAAAGGAAGAGTTGACGATATGCTTATAATAAGAGGCGTAAACGTTTTCCCGAGTCAGGTTGAAGCCGCACTTGTAGGTATTAAAGAAGTATCTCCGCACTATATGATGGTTGTAGATAGGGTTAACAATTTAGATACTTTGGAAATTCAAGTGGAAATAAACGAAGAATATTTCACGGACGAAATAAAAGGATTAGAACAGTTGACCAATAAAATTGCTCACGTTATAAATCAAGCATTAGGACTTAATGCTAAAATAAAGATAGTAGAGCCTATGACTTTGTTAAGAAGCGAAGGTAAGGCTATTCACGTTATAGATAATCGTAAATTATATTGATTAAGGAGATAAAAAATGTTAGCAAAACAGTTATCGGTTTTTATAGAAAACCGTCAAGGAAGATTAGGCGAAGTTTTGGGAGTGTTGAAAAATAACGGCGTAAACATACTTTCTTTAAGCCTTGCAGATACTACGGAATACGGACTTTTAAGGCTTATTGTTAACGATGCGAAAAAAGGTAAGGAAATGCTTTCTAAGGAAGGTTTTTCAACTATGCTTACCGACGTTTTAGTCGTTAAAATAGGACATAAGGCAGGGTCTTTGCAAGAACTTTTAAAAATGCTTTGCGAAAACGATATAAATATCGAATATATGTACGGTTTGTCGATAGACGGAGAAAAAGCATCGATAGTTTTGAAAGCCGATAATTTAGAAAAGGCTGAAAAACTTTTAGAAAAAAATAACGTCGTTACACTTTCGGAAACGGACGTAAATTTACTTTAATATGATTGTAGACTTTCATACTCATATTTTCCCAGATAAAATTGCGGAAAGGACTATCGATATATTAGAAAAAAATTGCAACGGAAAAGCGTATGCGAACGGAACAGTACAGGGGTTATTGTCGCAAATGGATAAGGCAAATTGCAATTTAGCAGTTGCCTTGCCCGTTTTAACTAAACCTGAACAGTTTGATAGCGTTATGCGTTTTGCTATGCAAGTTAACGAGAATTTTAAGGATAAATCTCAAAGGATTATATCTTTTGGAGGAATTCACCCTGCCTGTGATGATATAAAGGGCAAAATGAAACTTTTAAAAGAGAACGGGTTTTTGGGGGTAAAAATTCACCCTGATTACCAAGATACTTTTATAGATGATGAAGGGTATATAGAGATACTTAAAAATGCTAAAGACTTGGATATGATAGTAGTAACGCACGCCGGAGTCGACGACGGATACGTTGGAAGACCTGTAAAATGCCCACCCGAACTTTCTTTGAAGGTTATAAATAAAATTAATCATAATAAATTCGTGTTGGGACACTTTGGGGGACATAAACAGTGGGAAGACGTTTTGAACCTTTTAGCAGGTAAAGACGTTTATTTCGATACGGCGTTCACGTTTCACGAAATAAAAGAAGATTTGTTTAAATCTATTTTGGATAAACACGGAGATGAAAAAATACTTTTTGCTACTGATTGTCCGTGGAGAGATATTAAAGAAGACGTCGAGATTTTAAAGTCGTATAATTTAGATAAAACTACTGAAGATAAAATATTTTACGGAAACGCCGTAAAACTTTTAGGAGTGTAATATGGAACTAAACGATAAAATGTTTGAACTTGGCAATAAACGTTCTATAATAAGGGAAATTTTTGAATACGGTAAGAAAAGAAAAGCAGAAATAGGAGAAGATAAAGTTTTCGATTTCAGTTTAGGAAATCCGAGTGTTGAACCCCCGAAAGAAGTAACGAAGACCTTAAAAGAGTTATTGGATAGTGAAAATTCGGTGCTTTTACACGGATATACTTCGGCACAAGGCGATTTCGGGACGAGAAAAGCGATTTCCGATAAAATCAATAAAGATTTTAATGTTAATATTACTCCTGATTACATATATATGACCTGCGGTGCTGCCGCATCTTTAACGATATCTTTAAAAGCCGTTATGAGAAAAAAAGAAGAGTGCATAGTATTTGCACCGTTTTTTACCGAATATAAGGTTTTTATAGAAAATGCCGAAGGAAAAGTAGTCGTTTCAAAACCTCAAGAAAAAACTTTTCAAATAGACCTTAAAGATTTTGAGGGCAAAATAAATAAAAATACTCGTGCGGTTATAATAAATTCACCAAACAATCCGAGTGGGGTAGTATATTCCGAAAAAACCATAAAAGCCGTTTCGAAAATATTAGCGAAAAAAGAAAAAGAGTATAATAAAACGATATATTTAATCGCTGATGAACCGTACAGAGAACTTGTATACGACAATTTGAAAGTACCTTACGTAATGAACTATTATTCAAATACTATCGTTTGTTATTCTTATTCAAAGGCACTTTCTCTGCCGGGGGAAAGAATAGGTTATATTGCGGTTAATCCTAAAATGAAAGACAGCAAAAACGTATATCTTGCTATTTGCGGTGCGGGTAGAAGTTTGGGATTCGTTTGTGCTCCGAGTTTGTTTCAACAAGTAATTAAACGCTGTGTAAATTCTAAAGTCGACGTAAACGTATATAAGGAGAATAGAGATATTTTATATAACGCTCTACAATCTTTTGGATATCAATGCGTTAAGCCAGACGGAGCTTTTTATTTGTTTGTTAAAGCATTGGAAAAAGATGCGGTTAAGTTTTCTGAAAAGGCAAGAGAATATGAAATATTACTAGTACCTTGTGATAATTTCGGAATAGAAGGATACGTTAGAATTGCTTACTGTGTAGATAAAAAGACTATTGAAAATTCTCTTAAATCGTTTGAAAGATTAAAGGAAGAATATGACAAATAAATAATTAAAAAGATAAAGAGGTCTGCTAGAAATAGCAGACCTCTTTTATGTTGTTTTTTTAATTATTTTTCTTTTTTTCTAAATGCCAAGAATTGTCCGATAAGTCCAAAAATTCCGAGAATAAAGGATGAACCGAAGAATAAAATTCCGTTAGGCCATATGAGAGAAGGAATAGATGCTGTAGCATCTTTGTAAGAACCGAGTAACGCATCTTTAAAGATTGCACCCGTTTCAGAAACGGTATAAGCAAAACTCCCTGCGATAGCCAATGCAACTATTATGTACAAAATTAAAGCGATTCCGAAGATGATGCTTATAAGTCTAAAAATCTTTCTTATTAGATCGTTTCTTAAAATTATAAACAAGATTGCCATAACGACGTCTACTGCAAATATTCCGAGATATACGTATATAGAATATTCCGCAATGCTAGATATAATGCTTGCAATCCCTTCGCCGAGTCCTAAACCGTTCCCTGCAAAATCAATCATTGTAAGGAAAGAATAAGCCTTGCCAACTTCCGAAAGTTTGCTTACGCCGTAAACGTCGACAAAAGATGTTCTCGTCATAAACGTTCCGTCGCCTATTATGGGGAGATATTTATAAGCAAAATATAAATCTTCTCCTTCCGCTATAAGGCAAGGTGTGAATATTGCACATAAAGCAATTAGTGCAATAATGATTAGGCCTATACAAGAGCCTAATGAAAAGCCAGATTTTTTAGACATATTTTTTTCCTCCGAGAAAAAATAAATATTTAAAAGTCAAAAAGACTTTTATTTATAAATTAGAACCTACAATATAACTTTACGACCTTATGCTACGCAATATTGAGATAATATTTTGTAATATCTTGTATTATTTTACACCTTTTATATGGTTTAGTCAAGATTTATTACAAAAATTATTTTTTAAAAGTTTTAGAATTTTTTTATCTTCTTCCGATATTCTATAACTTTCTATTGCCTTTTGTATGGTTTTTTTATGTATGAATTCATTTAAAACGCCGTTTTGTAAGAGTGATAATATTTGTTCTCTATGATATATAAATGCGGTGCTTAAAAACCAACTTATAGCCATATTGACGTAATACTCTTCAGATTTTACGTTTAATATTAAAGGCAACACTTCCGAGATATCGTCTTTTATAAAGTAATCTAATAAAACGATTATTCCGAATCTTATAGTATAAGGCATATCGGAGGTTATCCATTTTTTTACGTATGGCAAAATCTCTTTTTTGTGTTTTTTTATGCTTTTAAAAGAAGCGGAGAAACTGTCGTTTATTGCCCAGTTGTCTATATAAGGCAAGAATTTTTCGGTATAATCTATTGCTTTTTTGAAATCTTTGATTTTACCTATCAATAAGCCGTGCAAAAAATATTCTTCGTAATACGTGTGATTTTCGCTTAAAAAATCTTCGAAACCTATTTCTTTTGAGGCTTTTACCGCTATTGATTTTATTATAGGGACTCTAACGCCTATAATGGGGTATTTCGTGCTGGGAATAAGTTTTTCGGAAAACGCTTTATAGTTTTTATCGGCATTTTCCATTAACTCTCTTGTTAAATCGTTCATTTTTTTAATGCCAATATGCACTTTTTAATTACGTCGGGGAAATTTTGACTTATAAAGTCCATATTTTTTCTAAACTGTTCGGCATTAGAACCGCTTCCGTAAATATCGGAAACCGCTTTTATCAATATGGGTTTAAATCCGTTAGAAGCACCTACTTGTGCTATCGCACCGCCTTCCATATCGAAAAGTTCCGCACCGACTTCGTTTACAGCGTCTATATCTTCCTTTTCGGAAGTAAATTTATCTGCACTGGTTAATTTTCTCGTTTCCAAAAAGTTTAAACCTTGAGTGTAACAGGGGAGATATACCGAATCATAACCCTGATTATATCCTCTTTTTACGTCTTCTAATTTGGTTAAATCTATATCGTATTGACAAGCCTCGTCTACAATATAAAACTTGCATGCCGAAACGTTTTTATGTCCACCGCAAGTTCCGAAATTTATGATAAAATCAGGAGCGTATTTATCGAATAAGGCTTGTGCCGATATCGTTGCCGAAACTTTTCCTATATCGGAAATTATTATTACGACGTCTTCGTCTAAATACTTTGCCTTATAAACCTTTTTGCCTGCGAGTTTAAATGTTTCAACGTCTTTTAATTCCTTTGCAAAATGCTTTAATTCGCTTTCTAATGCTACAACAAAACCTATCATTACAGTTCTCCTATGTTTTTTTATTATTTTAGCATATTTGAGTAAATATTGTCAACGCATATAAATATTTTGTAGTTAAATGTAAAAAAGCAAAATTAAAAATTACCTTGCAACGAAATTGTATTTACAAATACGAAATAATGTGCTATACTCTTAATAAATATAATAGGAGAAGTGGCGTGTATGAAAATATCTAAAAATCAACTTATAGTAAGTCTTATTAGTATCGCAATTTTGATTGTTTCGCTGACTTTTGCACTTTTGGACGCTTTAATTCCGTTAAATCTTTTTATTCACCCGATTTTGAATTTCTTGCTTGTTGCGTTCATCGGTTTTGGAGTTTTGACACTTATTTTGGGAATAATAAAATCATCGCCGTGGTATATGTTTTTAAGTGCTGTTTTAATAGGACTAGCCTTAGTTTATTTACTTATACAGTTTTTAGGTGAAATGTGGTGGCTTTCGCTACTTGTAGTCGGAGTGGTGTGGATTATTTTCGCAATATTAAGTTTTATCTATTCGGGTAATAAAACCGAAAATATTGCGTTGAACAAATCTACTGACTATAAAGATTATAAAACAAGAAAAAAAGAAGAGAAAAATTCGGAAGATAATGGCGAAAAGAAAGAACTTCCGAAAATAAAATCTTTCAAATAAAATTTATAAGGACATATAATTACTATGGATGGAAGGAATCTCACTCTTTTAACAGACCTTTATCAATTAACTATGATGAACGGGTATTTGAAAGAAGGAAAGAAAGACGAAGTTGCTGTTTTTGACGTGTTTTTCAGACAAAACGGAATGATAACGTATTCTTTGGCTTGTGGGCTTGAACAGGTCATAGATTATATATTGAACTTGCATTTTGGGGAAGAAGAAATAGAGTATTTAAGCGGGTTAAAAATATTTTCCGAAGAATTTTTAGACTATCTTAAAGATTTTAAATTTACAGGAGATATTTTTGCCGTGCCGGAAGGGACGGTGGTGTTTCCGGGAGAACCCATACTTACGGTAAAAGCACCTATAATGCAAGCCCAACTTATTGAAACGGCAATTTTAAATATGATGAACTTCCAAACGTTAATTGCTTCAAAGTCGGCTAAAATTAATTATGTGGCAAAAGGCGACGTTATAATGGAATTCGGGCTTAGAAGAGCCCAAGCACCGGATGCCGGTATTTACGGAGCAAGGGCTGCGGTTATAGGCGGGTGCCAATCTACTTCTAACGTTTTAGCAGGGAAAATGTTTGATATACCCGTCGCAGGAACTCACGCTCACAGTTGGGTTATGAATTTTAAGGACGAGTATACTGCGTTTAAAAAATATGCGGAAGCGTATCCGGACAATGCGTTATTGTTGGTTGATACTTACGATACGTTAAAGCAAGGTATTCCCAACGCTATAAAGGTTTTTGACGAGTTAAAAGCAAAAGGGTATAAACCTAAAGGGATAAGGTTAGATTCCGGAGATATTGCGTATCTTTCTAAAAAAGCGAGAAATATGTTAGACGAGGCGGGATATCCCGACGCAAAAATTTGTGCCTCGGGGGATTTGGACGAATACTCTATCAATTCCTTAAAACAACAAGGTGCTAAAATAGATTTTTGGGGTGTGGGAACTAGACTTATTACCAGTGCCGATATGCCTGCGTTAGGCGGTGTGTATAAACTTTCCGCAATAGTAAATGAGGACGGGTCTGTAACTCCTAAAATAAAACTTTCGGACAATTCGGAGAAGATTACTAATCCGGGCTTTAAAAATATTTGCCGTGTATATGATAAAAACACGGGTAAAGCGGAAGCGGATTTCATCTTTTTAAGAGAAGAAAAAATAGACGAGTCGAAACCTTTAACTTTAACGCATCCGACGGAAAGATGGAAACAAATAACTTTTGATAATTATGAGTTAAAGTATTTGCAAAAAGATATTATTAGAAATGGCGAATTAGTTTATAAATTGCCGACTCTTAAAGAAATAAAAGTTTATGCCGAAAAAGAATTGGATTCTTTTTGGGATGAATATAAGAGATTGGATAGACCTCACGTTTATAAGGTGGATTTATCGGACAAGTTATATGAGTTGAAAAAAAGTATGATAGAGAAAATTCGAGGGGAAAATAATTCTGTTCAATAAAAGGGGTTTTTGTGGATTTATTTAAAAGGAAATATAAACAAAAAGAGGTCGAACAAATAGTTAAAGAAATAACTTCTTCTTACGAAGATAAATTGCGTGAGCAGAGGGAAAGAATAGAAGAATTGTTGTTTGACTTGAATAAGGTTAAGACGGAACTGAATTCTTATAAACAAAAAGACGGGCAAATTTTGGACACTTTAAAAGATGCCGAAGATAAAGCTCACGAGATAGAATACTGCTCTAAATTAAGGTACGAACTTGCCGTTAAAGAATTTTATGGTTTTTCGGAAAAGTTAGAGAGTTATTTTGCTCAAATAAGCGACAAATATCCGTCTGAAAAAGTTTTAACCGATATAGGGTTGTTGAAAGAAAAATTAAATAAGATTTTGCAAGAGATAAAAGAATATGACCTTCCGAAAAGCGGTGAGGTTTTTGACCCTAAGGCAAAAATAAACGAGTATATAGTGGCAACGGGGAATAACGGCTTTAATTTAGACGAAGTTTTAAATCCAGGCAAATTGGAATTGGAGGAGTTATGCAGGGAATTAGGGCTAATAGAAGAAAAATAACTCTTATTATTCTTTCCGTAATATTGATTGGGGCTTTTATAGGTTTAGACCAGATTTCAAAATCGTTGATAAAAAATAATTATACGGAAGGCGACGTTCATTCTGTTATAGACGGATTTTTTTATTTTGTTTATACTACTAATACGGGAATGGCTTACGGACTATTGTCGGGTTTTAGTTGGGCTTTAACTTTTTTTAAAATTTTAACTCCTATCGTTTGTTTGGTGTTTATTTTCGTTTTAGCGTATGCCGTAAAAAACGGTTATGTTACGTTAAGCGTTGCCTTATCGCTAATAATAAGTGGTACGTTGGGAAATTATATAGATAGGGTTGCTTTTAACGAGGTAACTGACTTTTTATGTATAAATATAAACGGTTTTGTGCCTTTTGCGTCTTTTAACGTGGCGGATTTTGCTTTAACGATTGGGGCGATTTTGGCGATAATACATTTGTTGTTTTTAGATAAAAACGCATTATTTAAGAAGAAAAATGATAAAGAAGATAACGGTAACTAATGTAGAGTGTAATAGACTCGATACTTTTCTCTCGGAAAACACCGATTTTTCCCGTTCTCACATAAAGAAATTGTGTGATGAAGGTAACGTGTCGGTAAACGGTGTTGTTTGTAAACCGAATAGAATTTTAAAGGTAAACGACGAAATTTCCTTTTTTATTCCGGAAGAGAAAAATTTGGATATAGTTCCTGAAAATATACCTATAGATATAGTTTATCAAGATAACGATTTGGCAATAATAAATAAACCGCAAGGAATGACTGTTCACGCAGGAAACGGTACGAACGGTTCTACCTTGGTAAACGCTCTTTTGTATCATTTAGATAACTTGTCCGGAATTAACGGAGTGATAAGACCGGGGATAGTTCATAGAATAGATAAAAACACCTCAGGACTATTAGTCGTTGCTAAAAATGATAACGCACATATAAAACTGTCTAAACAACTTGAAGATAAAACTTGCCATAGAATTTACGTAGCACTTTTGGAAGGTAATTTAAAAGAGGATTCGGGTAGAATAGAAACTTATATAGGTAGAAATCCAAAAGACAGAACAAAAATGGCGGTTGTAAAGTCGGGTAGAAAAGCGATAACGGAATTTAAGGTTTTAGAAAGATTTGACGGATATACTTTGTGTGAATTTTCTTTAAAGACGGGAAGGACTCATCAAATAAGGGTTCACGCAAAATATATGGGGCATCCGATAGTCGGTGATAAAGAATACGGTTATAAAAATCAAAAGTTTAATTTGGAAGGTCAACTTTTGCACGCAAAAACTTTGGAGTTTATACACCCGTCTACAAATGAAAAGGTCAGTTTTTCGGTGGCATTACCGAAATACTTTGAAGATATCTTACATAAATTGAAAAAAAATTAGGAGAGAGAAAATGTCGGAATCAGATAATAACAGTAACAAAAGTGTATTAAATTTATTGTCCTATGCGATACTTATGATAGTTGCTTTACTTATAGTGGTAAACAACTTTTTACCGATTGTAGGGATAGATACTACGGGAACGTTTTTCGTTGTTTTAGAAACGATTGAAAAGATTTTTACCCTTATAGTGATAGGCATATCTGCATATAGGTTTACTAAAAACAAACACAAAGCGTTTAAGATAATTTTTTGGATAGCCGTAGCATTGTTTGCGTTAGGCGTGATATTTATTTGGATAAAGTAAGGTGTATAAAGTGGCGAAACCGATAGTTGCAATAGTTGGAAGACCTAACGTTGGTAAATCTACTTTTTTTAATAAAGTAGTCGGAAAAAAAATATCAATAGTAGAAGACTTCCCCGGAGTTACAAGGGATAGGATTTATGCCGACGCAGAATGGTGCGGACGGTACTTTACTATGGTCGATACGGGGGGATTAGAATTAAAATCGACCGATAAAATGTGGAAGCATATTCAAGCACAAGCGGAGATAGCGATAGAAACGGCTGACGTTATAGTGCTTTTTACCGATGCTAAGACTGGGCTTACTTCTTCTGATATAGACGTAGCGGATAAGTTAAGAAAATCAGGAAAGCCTGTAGTTCTTGCCGTGAATAAATTGGATAATTATAAACAAGAGAAATTGTTTGAGTTTTATGAACTGGGGCTTGGCGAACCGTTTGGACTTTCTGCGGAACAAAGTACGGGTATTGGGGATATTTTAGACGAAATTGTAAGTAAGTTTAAAACCGAAGGCGAAAAAGAAGAAGACGATTCTTTAAAACTTGCGGTAGTAGGTAAGCCTAATGCCGGTAAGTCTAGTTTGTGTAATAAACTTTTGGGGTTTGATAGGACCATAGTTTCCGACGTTGCTGGAACTACGAGAGATGCTATCGATACGCTTTTTTCATATAAAGACAGGAAATTTACCCTTATAGATACAGCAGGGATAAGAAAGAAAAAGAGTGTAGATGAAGACCTTGAATATTATAGCGTTATAAGGGCTTTGGGAGCGATAAGAAGAGCCGACGTTTGTATAATGATGATAGACGCAAACGAGGGGATTACCGAACAAGACGTGAAAATTTGCGGATATATTCACGAACAGGGTAAGCCTTCGATAGTCGTTATGAATAAGTGGGATTTAATAGAGAAAGATACCAATACCGTCAATAAATTCAATAAAGATATTGCGGAACAGTTAAAATTTATGGATTACATAAAGCCGATGTATGTTTCTGCAAAAACCGGACTTCGTACCGATAAGATATTAGATACCGCTTGTGGAGTGTATGAAAATGCCAATAGAAGAATAAGTACGGGGCAATTAAACGACCTTATTTTGGATTCAGTTAGGATTAGTGAACCGCCTTCGTATAATGGTAGAAAATTGAAGATTATGTATGCGACTCAAACTTCCGTAACTCCGCCTACTTTCGTGCTTTTTGCAAACGATTCTTCACTAATGCATTTTTCGTATAGAAGATATCTCGAAAACCGTATAAGAGATGCTTTTGATTTTTCGGGTACGCCTATCAAAATTGTTGTAAGGGAAAAAGAAGATGAGTAGGTTAAATATTTTTCTATTAATCTTACTTTCGGTTTTAAGTTATTTGTTTGGCAGTTTAAATTGGGCTCTTTTAATATCCAGGTTTAAGAAAAAAGATATAAGAAAAATGGGAAGCGGAAACCCCGGTACTCTTAATATGAGTAGAAATTTCGGGTTGGGAATAGGGCTTTTGACTTTTTTTCTAGACATAATGAAGGGGGTTATACCTACTCTCGTATCCTTTTTTGTGTTTAAGGGACAAAAGTTTGACGACTCGTATTTTTATATAAGCGATTTTGCCACTTATTTATGTGGATTTTGTGCAGTTATAGGGCATATTTATCCCATATACTTTAAATTTAAAGGCGGAAAAGGAATTGCTTCCACGATAGGTGTGTTTTTAACTTGCGAATCTGTACACGGAATAGGCTGGGCTTCCGTTGCCATTATGGCTATAGTCGCTGCCGCCGTGTTTATATATTTTACAGAATTTGGAGCAATGGGGTCTTTTATCGCAATAACGCCTCCCGCAGTAAGCGGTTGCATAAGAATGTATTTAACTTATGCTAAAATAACCGATAGTACGTGCATTGCATTTCATATCGTATCCAATATGTTGATTTTGGCAATATGTTTTTTCACTTGGTTTGCTCATAGAAAGAACATAGAAAGGATGCTGGCAGGTGAAGAACACCCGACTTCGATTAAAGAAATGGTGGTTAAATTAAAAGCGAAGAAACAAAATAACGGCAAAAAATAAAAAAGGAATAAAAATCTTTCATAACCGAAAATAATCTCTCATATATTACTTGTGTAATCTATGGGAGGTTTTTTTATGGAGAAATACGATATCTATAAAGATATATCGGCAAGAACAAACGGAGATATTTATATAGGCGTTGTGGGACCGGTAAGAACCGGTAAGTCTACTTTTATAACGAAATTTATGGAGAAGTTGGTTTTGCCAAATATTAGTAATAAGTTTCAAAAGCAAATTGCGACTGACGAAATGCCACAGTCGGCTGAAGGTAGAACTATAATGACTACTCAACCGAAATTCGTTCCGGCAAACTCGGTTAAGGTGCAGTTTAAAAATAAAGCGACGGCGAACGTAAGGCTTATAGATTGCGTCGGTTATTTTGTAGACGGTGCTTTCGGAAGCGAAGAAGACGATAAACCTCGTCTTGTAAAGACTCCGTGGAGTGATAAGGAAATGACTCTTGAAAGTGCTGCCGAATTCGGAACTAAAAAAGTCATAAACGAATATTCGACGATAGGAATACTTGTAACAACTGACGGTAGTATTGGGGAGATAGGCAGGGAAAATTACGCTTTTGCCGAAGAAAAAATTGTGGAAGAGTTAAAAAACACTTCAAAGCCGTTCGTAATAGTATTGAATTCTAAAAATCCGCAGTCCGAACAAACGTTAAATTTAAGCCAAAATTTAGAAGATAAGTACGGCGTTCCCGTAATAACGGTAAATGCGGTAGAAATGCAAGAAGGCGATATAAATTCAATAATGGAAAAGATTTTAATGGAATTCCCCGTTAACGGGTTTCACGTAAATATTCCAAAATGGATGAGAGCATTGCCACAAAACAGTAAGATTATCTGTGAAGTTACCGAAAAACTTAAAAATTGTTCTTTGAATATGACCAAGATGAGAGATTTTTCAGAGATAGGAGAAGTGTTTTCGGATAGCGAAGAATTTAATCCGCTTTCTTTAAAGGAATTAAAATTAGACGAGGGTACTCCTATTTACGATTTGTCGGCAAAAGAAGGGCTATTTTTTAAAGTTATTTCAGACGAGTGCGGGGAAGAGATAAACGACGATTACACTCTTATGAGTTATATAAAAGATTTTTCGGAAGCGAAAAAGAAATTTTCAAAAATAAAAGATGCGTTAAACGATGCCGAAACAAACGGTTACGGCGTTGTGTTCCCGACGGTAGACGAAATGGAATTGGAAGAGCCTTCTATTGTAAAGAAAAACGGGAGATACGGTGTAAAACTTAAAGCGTCTGCACCGAGTTTACATATAATGAAAGTAAACGTAGAAACAGAGGTTTCTCCCATAGTCGGAAGCGAAAAACAGGGCGAAGATATGGCTAATTTTATTATGAATAAGTTTGAAGATAATCCCGCAGGGCTTTGGAATACCGATATGTTTGGGAAACCTTTACACGATTTGGTAAACGAAGGGCTTTCAGGAAAACTTAATAATATGCCGATTGACGCAAGAAACAAAATGAGAAAAACAGTTTCAAGAATAGTTAACGAAAACCGTGGCGGAGTTATTTGTATTCTTTTGTAAAAACTCTTGACAAGACTTCTGTTTAATGTTAAACTATATTAGTAAATACTAATATAGGTGGTTGATATGAATTGTGTAACGTGTGAACACGAAAATATTCGTAAAAGACTTTCGCATTCGGAAAAGTATTGTCAAGAGGTGGAAGATGCAAGTAAAATTTTTTCTCTTTTAGGTGAACCTAACAGAATGAAAATAATTCTTGCTCTTATGCAAGGCGAGTTGTGCGTTTATCATATATGCGAAATAATAGGTGGCGGGCAGTCTTCGGTTTCTCAACATTTAAGGAAGTTAAAAGACAGTCATATAGTAAAATCTAGAAAAGAAGGCAATCAGGTTTTGTATTCTATTGCGGATAAACACATATCGACTATCGTGAATACGGTGTTAGAACATAGAGAATGTAAAATATAAACAATTACATTAAAGGCAATAATTTTTATTGCCTTTAATAAGACGTAGTATATTAGTATATAATAATATACGAATTTATTTGGCGTGGATACGTATGGAGAAAGTATGAATAAAAAGTTAGAGTTTTTAGATAGTTTGTGGTTTAAGTGGTTAAAGATTGCCCTTTCGTTTTTATTGATTTTAACCGTTAAAATTTTTATAGAAGAAGAGAGAATTAAAATGCTGATTTCTCTTATTGGTTTAGTCTTAGTAGGTTATGAAACGGTAATAGATTGCGTAAAAAACGTTATTCGTGGTAACGTGTTAAATGAAAACACTTTAATGTTAATAGCGTCCGTTACGGCATTTGTTTTAGGGGAATATTTTGAAAGCGTGATAATATTATCGTTATTTTGTTTAGGAGAAACACTTGAAGATATAGCGACGGACAGTTCTCGTAAAAAAGTGGAAAGCCTTTCAAAATTAAAGCAGAATATTTCTCATATAAAAATAGGCAATACTATTGAAGAAGTTAACCCTTCTAATATAAAGGTGGGCGATTTATTATACCTTAAAATGGGTGAATCTTTAAGTATAGACGGCGTATTAGAAGACGAATTCGGAGAATTTGATTTTAAAACGGTAACTGGAGAGAGTGAAACTTGTTTATTAAAAAAAGGGGATAGGGTGTATAGTGGAGCGATAAACGTCTTTAACCCCGTATGTATAAGAGCCACAACTTTATATAAAGACAGTACCGTAGAAAAAATAGTTTCTTTAGTAGAAAGTGCTACCGCAAAAAAATCTAAAAGTCAAAATTTTATATCTTATTTTTCTAAAATCTATACTCCCATAGTGGTTTTAATTGCTGTTTTTATAGGGGTAGTCGGTATATTTAGCGGGGAGTGGGAGTTTTGGATTTATAAAGCACTTTCTTTTTTAGTTATTTCTTGTCCTTGTGCATTGGTTATATCAGTGCCGTTAAGTTTTTTTATCGGGATAGGAACGTTGGCTAAAAAAGGTGTATTGGTAAAAGGCGGGAATTATATAGACGTTTTGTCCAAAGTAAAAACCGTTGTTTTTGACAAAACGGGAACTTTAACAGTCGGAAAACTAACCGTTGAAAAAATTATAGCCGAAGAGGGTTATGATGAAAGCGACGTAATAAATTACGCTTGTGCTTTGGAAAAATTTTCTTCTCACCCGATAGCAAAGGCTATAGTAAGTTACGGTAAAAACAGCAGTTTTACTGCAAAAGACATAAAAGAGATTGTAGGAAAAGGGATAGAGGGAATAGTTAATGAAAACGATGTTTTTGTTGGAAAGAGTAGTAATTTAGACTGTCCTAAAAATGATGGTTTTATAGTTGTTACTGTTAAAATGAACGGCGTTTTGATGGGTAAAATATTTTTGATAGACGAAATAAAAAGAGATGCTTTGAAAGTGGTTTTATCTCTTAAAAAGTTAGGGGTTAAAGAAAGCGTCGTTTTATCGGGAGATAGAAAAGAAAACGTGGAAAGAGTATGCGAAACAGTGGGCATAGATAAAGCGTGTTACGGACTTTTACCCGAAGAAAAAACGGAAAAACTTAAAAAATATATAGACGGAAAAAACAAGGTAATGTTCGTTGGGGACGGTATAAACGATAGCCCTTGTATTGCTCTTTCTGACGTAGGGGTAAGTATGGGAAAAATCGGTAGCGATATCGCCATAGAAACCAGCGACGTAGTTATAATGAACGACGATTTAAATAAAATACCGCTTGCTATAAAACATTCTAAAAAAACAGAAAAAATCGTAAAAGAAAATATAGTTTTTTCCATTTTAGTTAAACTTTTAGTAATGGTTTTAAGTTTGATAACAAAACTTCCCGTATGGCTTGCCGTATTTTCAGACGTTGGTGTAATGATACTTACCATTTTAAATTCTATGCGTTTACATTATATAAAAAGTATTTAGAGTAAAAGGCTTTTAGGTTTGAACCCAAAAGCCTTTTAGATTATTTATATTTTATTATACATTTTTCTAATAGAGTAACTATTCCGTACATCAATGCGGCTAGAACACATAATATCACGGTAGCACTCATTACAAGGTCTAATTTGAATACCTGACCGCCGTATACTATTAAGTATCCAAGTCCTGCTCTCGATACTAAATATTCTCCCATAATAGACCCAATCCAAGCCATACCTACGCTGATTTTCAGCATACTTATAAAGGTTGGTAAACTTCCTGGGATAACGAGTTTAATCATTATTTGAAATTTGTTTGCACCCATTGATTTTAGTAGTAAAATTTTTTCTTTATCGGTAGCCATAAACCCGTTAAGCATTGAAATTACCGCAACTATTATTCCTACTAAAACAGCCATAAATATAATTGCTTTTTCACTGCTTCCGAACCATACTATTATGATAGGGCCTAATGCGATTTTAGGTAAACTGTTTAGCACTACTATATAAGGTTCTAAAACTTTTCTTGCTCTTTCTGACCACCATAATATCAATGCTATAAGATATCCGCCTATCACCGCTATTAAAAATCCCGCTATTGTTTCGTACAAAGTTATTCCTATGTGGAAAAATAAGTTTCCGTCGGTTATCAGTCCTTTAAGCGTCATTATGATTTTAGAGGGGCAACTCGAAATAAAAGAGTCTATTATTTCGGCTTTTGCCAAGATTTCCCACAAAAACAGCCCCAATATCATTATTGATATCCTTAATATCCATACTATAGCAGTTTCTGTTTTATTTCTTTTTACGAAAAGCGTATGGCTTTTGGAAAATTTATCGTTTGATTTCATTTGTTAAGTTCCTTCCATATTTTTTCGAACCACTTTCCGAATTCGGGACTTTCACGCCGTTTTAACGGCGTTCCCGAAAGATTCGGGAAAAAGGTTGATTTTAATTTTGCAGGTCTTTCGGTTAGCACTATTATTTTATCCGACATAGATATCGCTTCCGATATATCGTGCGTTACTAATATTGCCGTTTTTTCTTCTTTTTTTATAATATCGTAAACGTCGTCGCAAACGGCTAATCTTGTTTGATAATCTAAGGCGGAAAAAGGTTCGTCTAACAGCAAAAGTTTTGGTGAGGACGCTAACGTCCTTATTAAAGCGGTTCTTTGTCGCATTCCGCCCGACAGTTGGTCTGGGTATCTTTTTCTAAATTCGTATAAACCGTATTTTTTCAATAAAGAAAGAGCGTACTCTCTATTGCTTTTAGTGTTTATTTTTCTTATTTCAAGCGGGAGAAATATATTTTTTTCTATGGTACGCCAAGGGAATAACTGGTCTTTTTGAAGCATATATCCTAGGTCTTTATTCCTTGTTTCTGATTTTTTGCCGTCGATAAATATTTCTCCCGAGGTTTGTTGTAATAACCCCGCTATCAAAGATAGAACAGTTGTTTTGCCACAGCCCGAAGGTCCTATAATAGATATAAATTCGCCCTCGTTTACCGAAAAACTTAATTGGTTTATGGCTTTTATTTCTTCCGTTAAAGTTTGATATGTTAAAGAAACGTCCTTTAATTCAAGCAATTTTTTCATAATTTTATCCGCCGTAAAAAATATTTTTTATCCGAATATTTCTTTTGCAAGAGAAGTGTCTACAGCATCTACAAAAGGTACTCTCTTTGATAATTCTCCCGCATTTTCCATTATGTCTTGAAGCCTAGTAAAACTGCTTTCTGTCGTTTGTAAATTTTGTTTCCAAGCGTCTATTTTTTTGTAATTTTTAATAGAAGTTTCTATCGACTTAATAGTAGTCGACGGGAATTGTTTTACAATACTTTCTGCGACTTCGTATTCGGTGTGAGAATTTAAATAATCCATAGCTTTTTTAAGTCCTTTTAAGAAAGATTTTACCGTTTCTTTGTTGTTTTTAAGGTACGAACTTAAAGCGATAAAGGAAGTATAAGGTATTTCTCCGCTTTGTTCTCCGACGGAAGCGACGATATGCCACTTGCCTTGTTCTTCGTACTCTGAAGCGGTAGGTTCAAATACCGTACAATAGTCTGCCGTGCCTGACAGAAAAGCACTGGTCATAAGATTAAATTGTACGTCGTAATTTAAGGTAAAGTCTCTTCCGTCCTCCATATCTAATTGATTTAGTACGTATTCAAAAGACATTGCCGGAACTCCGCCACGTCTTCCTGCTAATATTTCTTTGTTTTTTAAGTCGGTTAGGGTAAAAGACGGCTCTTCGTTTCTAGAAACCAAGAACGAACCGTCTTTTTGGGTTAATTGCCCAAAGACTTTCGGGTAATCTTTTTTGTTTTGATTATATACGTAAATAACTGTTTCCGGTCCCATAAGTCCGATATCTGCACTTTTAGAAAGTACTGCGGTCATAGAATTGTCTGCACCGCCACCGTTAGTTAAATTAACTTTTATACCTTCTTCCTTAAAATATCCTTTTTCTATGGCTAAATATAATGGGGCATAGAAAACGGAGTGTGTAACTTCGTTAATTTCTATCGTTTTAGAATCTTTATTGCAACCCGAGAACGGAATTACAATCATAACGAGAGCCAAAATAAGAGTTAATAATTTTTTCATAGCATTTTATTCTCCGATGATAAAATTTTTTATATATCTTATTTTATGAAAATGAATTCAGTTTTGATAATTTAAGCGTTATATTATTTGACATTATTCGATTTATAAAGTATAATAATTCGGTATAAAAAGGAGAATATAGCCTATGGATATGGCAAAAACCTATAACCCTTCTGAATTCGAAAAGGATATTTACGAAGAGTGGGAAAATAACGGATACTTTAAAGCGACGGTAGATGCAAATAAATTACCGTTTACGATAGTTATACCGCCACCTAATATTACGGGGCAACTTCATATGGGGCATGCACTTGACGAAACCTTGCAGGATACTCTTATAAGATTTAAGAGAATGCAGGGTTATTCTGCGTTGTGGCTACCCGGAACCGACCACGCATCTATTGCTACCGAGGTAAAAATAGTCGAACAAATGGCTAAAGAGGGACTTACCAAAAAAGATATCGGCAGGGAAGGTTTTTTGGAACGTGCTTGGGCTTGGAAAGAAAAATACGGCGGGAGAATAGTTGAGCAATTAAAGACGTTAGGTTCTTCTTGCGATTGGTCTAGACTTGCGTTTACGATGGACGAAAAATGTTCTAGAGCGGTTAAGGAGGTTTTCGTAAATTTATATGATAAAGGACTTATTTATCGTGGAGATAGAATAATAAACTGGTGTCCTGATTGTAAGACGGCACTTTCCGATGCGGAAGTAGAATACGTTGAAGAAGACAGTCATTTATGGTATATAAAATATCCATTTAAAGACGGTAGCGGATACGTAACCGTTGCAACGTCAAGACCGGAGACAATGCTCGGCGATACTGCGGTTGCGGTAAATCCCAAAGATAAGAGATATAAAGGAATGGAAGGTAAGACTCTTGTTTTGCCTATTATAAATAAAGAAATTCCCATAGTATACGATGATTATGTAGAATTAGAGTTCGGAACGGGAGCGGTTAAGATTACGCCTGCTCATGACCCCAACGACTTTGAGGTAGGTATTCGTCATAATCTCGAAGTTATAAAAGTTTTAAATGACGACGGAACTATGAACGAAAAGGCGGGTAAGTACTGCGGTATGCCGGCCTTAGAATGTAGAGAAAAAATCGTAGAAGAATTGAAGGAATTAGGCGTTCTTGAAAAGATAGAACCTTTACACCATAACGTAGGACATTGTTATAGGTGCCATCATACCGTTGAACCGATAGTAAGTAAGCAATGGTTTGTAAAAATGGAACCTTTGGCAAAACCCGCTATAGATGTTGTAAGGAATAAAAAGGTAAAATTTATTCCCGAAAGATTTTCTAAAATATATTTCAATTGGATGGAGAACGTAAGGGATTGGTGTATCTCACGTCAACTTTGGTGGGGTCATAGAATTCCGGCTTACTATTGTCAAGATTGTGGCGAAATGATGATAAGTAAAGAAGACGTTAAAGTTTGTTCTAAATGCGGTAGTAAAAATATAAAGCAAGACGAAGACGTTTTAGATACTTGGTTTTCATCCGCATTGTGGCCGTTTTCTACCCTAGGATATCCTGATATGACCGAGGATTTAAAATATTTCTATCCTACCGACGTTTTGGTTACGGGCTATGATATAATATTCTTCTGGGTTGCCAGAATGATATTTTCAGGGTTAGAACACATGAAGAGAATACCGTTTAAAGACGTTTTAATTCACGGACTTGTGAGAGATTCTCAAGGCAGGAAAATGAGTAAGTCTTTAGGTAACGGTATAGACCCGACTGAGATTATAGGTAAATACGGTGCGGACACGTTGAGATTTTCGCTTATAAACGGAGTTGCTGCCGGTAGCGATATGAGATTTTCGGACGAAAAGATAGAAGGTGCAAGGAATTTTATGAATAAAATTTGGAACGCTTCTAGATTCGTTTTGTTAAATGCGGAAGGGAAAAACATAAAAGAAATTTCCGAATGTAAGTTATCTCCTGCGGATAAATGGATAATAGCAAAATTAAATAAGACCGTAAAAGAAGTTACGTTAAATATGGAAAAATACGAAATGGGGGTTGCTCTTGCAATACTTTATGATTTCGTATGGAGTGAATTCTGTGATTGGTATATAGAATTTACAAAGCCGGTTTTGTATGGAGAAGACGAAGTAAAACGTGCGGATACTATTTCGGTTTTAGTTTACGTTTTGAGAGAAACTCTTAAATTGTTGCATCCTTTCGTACCGTTTATAACCGAAAAAATATATAAAGATATTCCAAACGAAAAAGGACCTTTGATGCTTGAAGAATTCCCGAGATATAATTCTAAAATTTCGTATTCTTCTAACGTAAAGGATATTGAACCGATAAAAGAACTGATAAAGACAATAAGAAACGTAAAGGCTAAACTCGGTGCGGCACCTTCCAAAAAGGTAACGCTGTTTATTAAGACGGAAAACAAAAAGCCGTATAAGAGTGGCTCTATGTATATAGAAAAACTTGCGGGTGTTTCCGATATACAATTTATATCCGATAAAAATGAATTAAAGGATAAAGTAGTATCGCAAGTTTTAGACGGTGCGGAAATTTTTGTTCCTCTTGGCGAACTTGTAAATATGGAAGAAGAGGTACTAAGGCTTAATAAAGAACTTGAAAACGTTGAAAACGAAATAAAAAGAGCAAACGGAAAACTGTCAAATAACGGGTTCTTGGGAAAAGCACCTAAATCTTTGGTAGATATAGAAAGAGAAAAACTTAATAAATATATCGATATGAGAGGTAAACTCATAAAGAGAATAGAAGAATTAAAAAATTAAAGAATTAAAAAGCTAAAAAACTAAAAAGCATCCACCCATTGTGATGTGAACCCAAAAGTTTAGACAAAAAATTAAATTAAATTATTTGAGATTGAGTTCGGTATTTTACCGGACTCATTTTCAATTTAAGAGATATTCTCTCATTATTGTAGTAATAAAT
>JAZLMI010000003.1:0-29433 GCA_045598545.1 Christensenellaceae bacterium
AATGGTTGTTACGCATATCTAGTATAACATTAAGTTTGAACTCTGGCGAGTATTTTTTAAATACTTGTCCTTTTTTTGCCATAAAAAATGCACCTCCAAAAGTTTTTCACATTTTGTGTCCAACTTTTGGGGTGCACTTCAAAAATTTTTTCGCAGTTTTTTTATTTTATAAGATTAATGAATTTTTGTGCAGTTTCTGTTACGCTTTTAAAATCGTTCCCTTTAATATCCTTAGTAAGTTCTTTACCTACTCCGACAGCGAATGCTCCGCCGTCTATCCACTCTTTTGCATTTCGTAAAGTTATTCCGCCCATAGGCATTATTTCCATATTAGGAAAAGGACCTTTTAAGTCTTTTATAAATGACGGCTTAAATTCCGTCGCAGGGAAAAGTTTAACAACATCTACTCCGTTTTCTACGGCTAAAAGTGCTTCGGTTGGCGTATAAACTCCCGTTAAACACGGAACGGAATATCTATTACACAATTTAACTACGTCTACGTTCAGCGTCGGCGTAACCAAAAATTGTGCCCCCGATAAAATCGCAAGCCTTGCAGTTTCGGTATCCAAAACCGTTCCTGCACCAAAAGTCGCTTGTCCTTTAAATTCCTTAGTTATCCTTTCTAGTATGGTATGAGTATAACAAGTAAAGGGAAATTCTATAACTTTTATTCCGCCTAAAATTAACGCCCTTACGATATTTATTGCTTTTTCCTCTTCATCAAGCCTTACTACCGCCATTATTTTTTCTTTACCGATAGTATTTAAAACTTGATATTTATTCAACATAACTCTCTCCTTAAAATAAATTACGTATTATTTTATCACAAACCTTACGTAATGTAAAGTTGATTTTTATTCTTTATTATGATAAAATTTATCCATTATGAATAACGATAACTTTTATACAATAAAACCTATTGCCTATATAAAAACGGATTTTAAAGAAAAGTTCGGAATACCTCGCCAAAGTGGAAAGGCAAAATCTTCTATGGGAAGAATTGTTTTTTATCCGGAATTTCGAAATCCCGACGCCTTAAAAGAAATAGACGGTTTTTCCCATTTATGGCTTATATTCGATTTTTCTTTATCACATACCGAAAAATGGCAACCTATGGTAAGACCTCCAAGGCTTGGCGGAAATAAAAAAGTCGGAGTTTTTGCAAGCCGTTCCCCGTTTAGACCAAACAGTTTAGGTTTATCTTCGGTTAAACTCGAAAAAATAGAGAAAACGGCTAACGGTATTCAACTGATTGTTTCAGGCGTTGATTTATTAGACAATACTCCCATATTCGATATAAAACCCTATCTTACTTTTACCGATTGCCACCCAAAAGCAAAATGCGGATACGCAGAAAAAGAAAAATCTCATAAATTAAAAGTTCTTATTCCCAAAGAATTAAAATCTTTACTTTCGAACGAAAAGTTAAAAACTTTAACCGAAATACTAAAAGAAGACCCCAGACCTTCTTATCAAGAAGACGGCAAAATTTACGGGCTTAAATTCTACGACTTTAACGTAAAATTTTTGGTTAAAAACAACGTTGTAACAGTAATAAAAATAGGGTAGAAACATCTCCCCTATTTTTTTTGGTCGGAGTGACGGGATTTTCGCCCTGTGGCGACCTACCCGCTAAACAGTCCACTGGACTGTTTACTTTTGCTCGGCAAAAGCGACTTGCAAGCAAGTCGGCTCCCTATTCAAATCCCGTCTGCAATTATAGGCAAAAAAAATAGGGTAGAAACATCTGCCCTATTTTTTTTGGTCGGAGTGACGGGATTTGAACCCACGGCCTCTTGGTCCCGAACCAAGCGCGCTACCAACTGCGCTACACCCCGATTTTACTTATAGTATTAAATTGACACCGTTTTTTAACAGCGTCAATATAATAACATTTTCAAATTAAAAAAGCAACGTTTTTTAATACATTTTAAAAAATTTCACCCTCTTACTCATAATGCCTAATACAACTAAAACGTTAGCGTTTATAAAGCCTATACGTTTATTTTAACTGTTAAAAGCCGTTTGGAATAAGACGTCGGCATATATTTTATGTAAAAAATCATTAGGGTGATTTATGTTGTTTGAATTTATGTCGATAAACTTTTTACCCTGTTCATATAAAGATAAACTCATAGAATTCATAGGCGAAATTACAATGCCTTTATTTTTATCGGCAAAATCGTAAAGTGCTTTTTCGAATTCGTTTTTATGCCAAAGCCAACTTTCCACTTCGGGATTAGAAGTCATTGCGGAGATAAATATAAATTCCATATCCTTATTTTTTTCACGCATTTTATTCAATATCGTTTGCATTAAAGAGATAAACTCTTCTTTTTCGCAACCGTCGTTCATACCGAAAGCAATAATCGCCAAATCGGGAACGATAGTAAATCTATCGGTATGTTCTGAGCCCCAAACCGAATTCATCCCTGCAAGTGCAACGTTTTCACAAGTAACCTTACTATTAAATTTATTTTGTAGCATATCCATAAATATTTCCGTATATGGTTTATTAAACGGTGCTATATTTTCTTTTTTACTCGAACCGTATCCTTCGGTTATGCTGTCGCCGAAAAACCCTATTTTCAATTCTTGTCTGTTTTTTAATTTAGACATAGTTATAGGCAAGTTTTCGGACTTACATTGAGGGATAAATTTATTCCATTTCGACGTATGCTCATACGTTACCCTTATTTGATAATCGTTAGGAATATGCGAAGAAAAAAATAAAAATTTATCTTTAACGGGTAAAAACACTTCTTCAGAATTAGACTTTTCACCATATAATACTTCTTTCTTCCAAAAAGGAATGGTCGTGTTATCGGTTAAAGTTATTTTATTACCCGAAATAGTAAAATCTTTATCCTCTACGTACTTTTTAGTATAATCGTAACTCGTAACGGATAAAATTTTGGCAGGAGCAAACAAAAGGTTTGCAGACATATCGCCTTCGATAAAAGCCACTGTTTCTTCCTTCATTAAATTGCTGTTCCAAAAAGGACTAAAAGTAAAATTTTTCATAATATACCCACCTTAATTATTTATTAAAAGAATCAAATAAGTCTTGTTCGAAATTCCGAGCGGTTATAGCTTCAGAACCTCCTGCAAATACGGAATTTCTCATATAAATCCCCGAAACTTCGTTTTCTGGGTCTATCCAAAAATGCGTACCGAAAGCACCGCTCCACCCAAAGCTTCCGACGGGAAGAATTTTATATTCTTTTTTAGTTACAACTCTAACCCCTAACCCCCAAAAATAGCCATCACAAATATTTTCCGGAACGTGAGGAATAGCCATAGAATTGACCAAATATTCAGATAAAATTCTTTTTCCGTTAAATTCGCCTTTATTTAGAAGCATCTTTGCAAAATTTATATAATCGTTTATAGTCGAAACAAGTCCCGCCCCACCGCAAAAATGAGTAGTCGGAATATTGAAAAACACACAATCTTTGGGCATTTCATACTTTAATACTTTACCGTCTTTTAAGTCTTGCATATCAACTAACCTGTTCCACTGTGAATGGTTAGGGCAAAAAGTAGTATCTTTCATTTCGAGAGGTTTGAAAATTTCCTCTTTTAAATATTTATCAAAAGATTTTCCCGAAACTATTTCGACGATTCTTGCCAAAACGTCAAAAGCCACGGTAGGACTATAACAAACTTTTGTATAAGGCTCGAAAGCTATGGGCTGACGAGCATAATAAGACACGGTAGATTTTAAATCTACGTTATACTTTTTAGGCATTTTATTAGCCTCAAAGTCTCCCAAACTTAAAGAACCTATTCCACTCGTGTGCGTTAACAAATGAATTATTCTTGGTTTAGTTACCGCTTTTGAAACTATATTTATTTTGCCGTCCTTAACTTCACCGATTTTTAAATTAGAAAATTCGGGAATAAATTTTTCAACCGTATCGAAAAGGTCTATTCTCCCTTTTTCTATTTCTCTTAATACGCTAACTGCAGTTATAGGTTTAGTCATAGAAGCAATTCTAAAAGTACAATTAGAATCTAACTTTTCGGTTTTTTCCACGTTTTTATATCCGTAAGACTTACATAAAACCGTTTTGCCTTTTTGAACAACCGCAACGTTAGCCCCCAAAATTATTCCTTTTTTTATATCGGACTCCGCTCTTTTGCCGATTTTTTGTTCTAAAAGATTGACGTCTAATTTTTTCATAAATCAATTTCCTTCTTAAAACCACAAATTATCTATAAGTTTAGCACAGTAAAAATTTTTTGTCTTCCGATTTTTCCGCAAAAACTATCCCTTTTTCAGCATATTGTCATTTATAAAAAGTTCCATACAAAAATTACTTTATACGGAACGAAACAGTTTTTATTTTTTATATTAGAAAGCGTTATATATAGCCTTGATGCAATTTTCGTAATCGGAATTGGCAACTCCTATAATGATATTAAGCTCGCTAGAACCTTGGTCTATCATACGAATATTTATACCCGCATCAGCCAAAGCCTTAAAGAGTTTTGCAGCCGTTCCCATACGCCTTGCCATACCGTGTCCAACGGTCGCTATTAAAGAAATATTCTCTATAACGTGAACGTAATCGGGGCTTACCGCCTCTCTTATATCGTTTACTAAATCCGTCAACACTCCGTCAGTCAACTGTTCGGATTCTATTACTACGGAAAGAGTATCTATTCCTGACGGTAAATGTTCTACTTGAAGTCCATAGTGTTCAACTACCGACAAAACTTTTCTTATAAAGCCTACTTCGGAATTCATAAGCGATTTTTCTATTAAAAGAACGGTAAAGTTTTTCTTTCCTGCAATACCCGTGATAACACTATTCGAATCGTCTACGTTATACATTTCGTTTGGAACAATCATCGTTCCTTTATCTTCGGGCTTAAAAGTATTTTTTATGTTTATGGGAATTTTCCTTTTCATTACAGGGAATATCGCCTCAGAGTGAAGAACGGAAGCCCCCATATAAGAAAGTTCTCTCAATTCCTTATAAGTGATTTGAGAAATTGTTTTAGCGTCCGGAACAATTCTCGGGTCACAAGTCAAAAATCCGCTAACGTCGGTCCAATTTTCATACAAGTCCGCCTTAACTCCCCTAGCGATTATAGAACCCGTTATATCGCTTCCGCCACGGCTGAAAGTTTTTACGTTTCCCGCAAAGTCTTTACCGTAAAACCCCGGAATAACCGCATAATCTACGTCTTTCAATCTTAAACCCACTTTATCGTCGGTATAATCTTCATTTAATTTTTCGTGACTGTCAAACCTTATCATATCGTAAGCGTCTACAAATTCAAAGCCCAAAAATTTTGCCATTACGAAAGCACTTAAATATTCACCTCTAGAAGCCGCAAAATCAGCACTCTTTTTTTGGTCTATTTCTTTTTCGGTTCTATCCAAAACGCTTTGAATATCCAAATCTATATGTAAGTCTTTAACTATTTCTATAAATCTATCCTTTACCAAAGAAAAGGTTTTTTTACAAGAACCGTCCTTTATCGCTTCTTCGTTACATTTATATAACGTATCGGTAATTTTTATATCCGTTTTATTTCTTTTACCGGGAGCGGAAACGACGATAAATTTTCTATCTTTATCGCTTTCTATAATAGATTTTACCTGACGCATTGCATTAGCGTCCGCCATAGAAGTTCCACCGAATTTACAAACTTTAATCATTTTATTTTCCTTCCTTCAAGATAATATCTTTTTTCTCTCGCTTCGCCCATTGAGAAGGTTTTTCTCGGAAGAGAGCCTTTTTCCGAAACGAACTTGAATAAATCTTCCTTCTTTAATTTTTTAAATAATATAGCGATAGAGCCTTCGGTTTTATCCGCTAACGCCTTAACGCTTTTATCTCCGTGAACGTACTCGATTTTTCCGCCGAATTTATCTATATAATCTTTAATAAAAGCATCGGCTTCTTTTATTCCTTCGGGTAAGGACTTTTTACCTAAAAAATCTTGCTCTTTACCCTTATAATAAAGTTTAACGTCGCCGAAATCTTTATCTTTTAATAGTGAAATAAACTTATCCACGTCTATTTTAGAAACAAATCTATATATGGGTTCAAAATATATTCCGTCGTCATAAATATTAACGGCTTCAACCAAAGCAAATCTTGCGGGGTGAACTTTTCTTTTCTCTTCGGTAAGATTTTTCTTTACGTTGTTCCAATGTGCTTTTGCCGTCGCCAAAGAATGATTTCCGTCGCCTACCGCAAAAGCAAACTTGTCAGACTTACCATATTTACTTATAAGCCTTTTATCTTCCAAAAGTGAAGAAAATTTTTGCATAATCTCATCGGTTTTCGATATAAAATACCCCTCTATATGCCCGCCTTCCATATTAAGTTCAAAGTCGTATACCTTTTTAAAAGAATTACGGTTTTTATACAATTCTTCGTTGATTTCTCTTTTTTCGTCGTCGAAAAGAATCATTATGTGCGGAAATTCTATATCCGCATCCTTTCTCACTTTAAGTCTTGGCGGAATCCTTTCTTCTATCGTTTTTTCGGTAGAACGGATTAACGCTTCGCTTTTATCCGAATACTCGTAATTTTCTAAATCTATCTTCCCGATAAGACCTATACGTCTGTCTTTATAGGCAGTTTTTCTTACCGTCAAAATAAATCCCTCTTCAAGTTCAGTAAAAGTATTCGAAAGCAAGTATTCTTTCATTGTGGCATTTATTTTTTTTATTCTGCCGTCGGCATCGTCGTTTAAATAAATTTCGGGGAGAATAAGATTTAAAGTAGATTTAGAATCCCCCACTTTTTTTCTTAATTCTTCCCAGTAATCTTTTTCTGCTTCAAACTGGTCGCAAGCAATAACTGACCAAGTTTGCATATCTAACACGTTGGGTAATAAAATTTTTGCAGGTGAAAATCCGGTATTAAACATAACTTTATCCTAAATTCATAACGACTACCGTTATTATTGCAAGCACGACGGAAAGAGAAATAATCCCAAACTTTTTCCAAAAATCTTTTGATTTAGATTGTTCGTCCTGTTTTATTGATTTTTTTTGAAAACTTCTATCTTCTTTCATTTTACCACCTATTTTTTAGAACTTTCGGTTTCTTGCCAATAATATTTACTTAAAACCTTTTTCAAGCCTTCGGTATCGACGTATCTCGTAATTTTTCCCGCCTTAACGGTAGAGATAATACCCGTTTCTTCGGAAACGATAATAGTTTCGACGTCCAAAACTTCGGTAACGCCTATTCCCGCACGGTGTCTTGACCCCAAATCTTTTGATATATTATCTTTTTGACTAAGGGGTAAAAAGCAACCTGCCGCTTCTATTTTGGTACCGTTCAAAATCATAGCACCGTCGTGAAGCGGAGTTTTCGGAAAAAATATACTCTCTATAAGTTGACTTGAAACTTCTGCGTCTACCAAAGTACCGCTATCGAGTATTTGCGAAGGCATGTTGCCGTTAGACAATACGATAATAGCACCGATGTCGTTTTTAGACATATTTTGAAGTGCTTTAATGATTTCGTCTATACTGTTTTGAACCTTTTTGGCATCTAAAAAATTACCTTCTTGCTTGATGTCAACGACTTTTGAACTCGTGATATTCCAAACCAATCTTTTAATTTCTACCGAATATATGCACACGAATACAATTAAACAAATCGCAGGTACAAATAAGAACACAAAACCGTTAACCGCAGTAAAGAACACGGTACACAACGCTCCTAAAACCATAACGACAGTAAAAATTATTACCAAAAAATCCGATTCGTTTTCAAGCAAAAATCTTATTACGAAATAATAAATAACCGAAAAGGCTATTATCGAAAGCAATACCGAAATAACACTTAACGGTGTTTGTGTAAAATTTTGCCAAAACACGGAAAATCTTTCTACTACCATATATTCCTCCTTAACTACACATTATTTTAAAAACCGAAAGCCAAAATACTTCGTCGGGGTCAATAAGCCCGCACTTAATTTTATAATCGGCGTCAGACAACATATCGACTGCGTTTTTAAGCGACTTCTTTTTAAATAAAGAAGATTGCTCTTTGATTTTTTTTACGGCAAATTCCTTAACGTTAAAATATGTTGCCAATTCATTTAAACTCATATCGCTTATAGAAGCGTGAAGCAATCTCCTAAAATAGTTATAAATACTGAGTATAAGTCTTTGAGGAGTTTCCCCACGGCTTAACATATCTTTAATTGTATAAACGGCAAGGTCGAAATTCTTTTTGGCGATATAATCAGTCATTTCATAAATTTTATATTCGGTAGAAGATACGACGTTATCTTCAATATCATTTAAAAGAATTTCCCCGCCACGACCGATATAAGAAATAAGTTTTTCGGTTTCGTTTTGTATCCTTACCATATCGCAAGAACAAAATTCCGCAAAACGTTTAGCCGTTTCCATATCTATTGAAATTTCACTTTCTAAAAACCGTGCTTTTATCCATTTCGCAATAATTATTCCGTCTTGTTTATTACAATCTATAAAGGTAAAAAACTCGCATTTTTTAAAACCTTCAAAAGGCTTGGAATTTAATACTATCAAAATGCTCGTAGGATTCGGATTCTTAAAATAATCTAAAAGTTGTTTTAGAGAATCTGATTTAGGATAAAATTCCGTTACTTTTACAAGTCTTTTATCCGCCATAAACGGATAACTTTCAAGAGAAGAAATCATATCTGAAACTTGGCACGACTCCCCGTCAAAAGAAGCAAAATTGAGAGATTCTTCTTTCAAAAATTTTTCTTTTAAAAGACAAAGTCCACGCTCTAAAAAATAAGCGTCTTCACCTTCGAATAAATATGCCAAAGACTCTTTTTTGTCTTCTAATTCCCTTTTAAATTCCGTGAATTTCAAAATTACTTACCTTTTTATAAAATTTTATCATATTTTAATGCGTTTTGCAACATAAAACCCATACTTTTACTTTATTTTTAATCAAAAACCAGCCTTAAAATTCCGTTGCTTTCACCGTTTTTGTATCCCGAACCTCCACGGTAACATATTTTGAAATTCGGATTATATTCGTCGAATATTTTTTCGTAGTAATCGTAAGCGATTATCGTATCGAAATTACCGCTTAATCCAAAATACTTTGAATAATTATTTCCAAGTCTCGAGAACACCAAAACAGTATCGTTTAAAATATTCGTTTTTATAGCATATCCCGATAAAACGAATTGACAAGCAAAATGTTTCAAATTCATTTCTTGTAAGTCTAAAAACGAATAAGCACAAACCCCTTTAAAAGTAGACGCAACGCTTTCTAACGTTAAATCTCTTTCGCCGTAATATAAGACGTTGTCTATATCTATCTCTCTATAAATTCTAGTTAAAATTACGTCTTTTCTTGTGTTTTTACCCTCTAAAATAATTAAATAGTTTACTTTATCGATATTTTTTAAGTTCATAACTTTTTTTAGGCGTGAAAGCGAAAAATTATACTCACTGGCACTCACTATAAGTACGTTTTCGTTTTTTGAAGACAACATCGTGAAAGAAAAATTTTCCGCACCGCAAACAAAGGCTTCCGTCTTGTTCTTTTCTTGTACGTTATAAAAAATACCGCCTATAACAATTATTAAACTTAAAGCGGAAGTGATTACGATTTTATAAATTCTTTTTAGATTTATAGTTTCCCCGTCTACTATGCAGGTTAAATAATATAAAATAGATAACGCACCGAAAGAAAATCCACCTACCGAAAAAACGGTATAATCTATTAAAGATATGAAAAAGTTAACGCCTTTTAAAATATAATTTATCACGAAAAGTATAACCGACGGGGATATTAACATTGATACGAAAGTAAGTATAAAAAGAAGTATAAATATTATCCCTATTATAGGTACGAATATTAAATTTACAACAACCGAAAAGAAAGAAAATTCCCCAAAAGCAGATAACAATATAGGCACACTTATTATAAATGCAGAAAGAACGACACCTAACGAATCGCTTATTTTCTTTGGCAAAAACCTTAAAACTCTCGATATGACCGGAGCGATTGTTAAAATAGCAAAAACTACCGAAAAAGAAAGTTGAAAGCCTACGCAAAAAAGTTGTACGGGAGAAATTAAAAGTATAATTATTGCAGAGATGGATAGAGCGGAAAGTCCGTCGTATCGTTCGAAAATCATATCGAGTAGAAGAGATATTAAGCACATTATAAACGCTCTTAAAGAAGAAGCCGAAAATCCGCATATCCCACAATAAAAGAACAAAATAAAAGCAATTATTATAAACTTAACAACTTTGTTCATTTTTGTCTTTTTAAATATTAAATTTAGAAAAAACGCCAAAAAACCTATGTGTAATCCCGAAACCGCAAAGATATGAGAAACGCCTGCACCCCTAAAATTATTCATAGTTTCAAAATCCATATATTCGGAATTACCCGTCAAAAGAGCGTAAGCGATAGTGAATTCTTGTTGGTCTAAACCCTCTTTTAACGTATCTCTTATAGCAAGATTGATTGTGTCGAAAACACTTTTTTTGTTGCCCGTTAAATATATATCTTCGGAATTTAAAGTCGCTATATACTTAATTTTTCTTTCTATATCGTATGCGGAAAATTTTCCGTCGTAAATTATATCTTTATCAATCAAAAGGGAATTAAATTTTATAACGTCCCCAACGTCGCCGATAAGTTCTCCGTAAGAATAAAGAGCAATATTATAATCGGTTTTGCCACGTTCTATTCCGTATAGAGTAACGTCGGTAAGAATAATTTTATAACCTTCATCGATTTCGGAAAATTCCTTTATTTTCCCCTCCACCGTAAAATAATGATTATCTAAATCGGCATCTTGATAATTTTTTATATTCAAAGAAAAAAGCCCGTTTCCTATTAAAAAGAAGGCTAAAAATATACACCCGAAAGATAATGCCGATTTTAATGACATCTTATCGGAAAACAGTAAAGATAGAACGCTAACGATTAAAAATGCTACGACAGAGCATATAGCGAAAAAGATATTTCCTAAAACGAAAAAATATGCCGATAAAATACCAAATATAAGACTTATGGCAATAATAAGTAAAGGTCTGAAATTAAAAATTTTATTTAACTTTTTCATTTGTAACAGATAATAAATAGATATTCGACTAAATATTAACCGAAATTAAGATAAAAGTCAATATTATCGTTGTAAAACGGTGTGATTTTTGTTATAATAGAAGTAGCCTTCACGGTGCGATAGGAAAAGCGAAAAAAATCCACAATAATAATATAAAGAAAGCCGTGGTCAGTGTTTTCAAGCGGAGCTTTCGACTTGTCTATGTACGGTCAAAAAAGAAAGATGCAGAGAAAATGCACTAGGCATTCACCCGTTAACATACCGGGTTATTATTTTCTTTTTCGTCGGCCGAGGAAGGTTTTTATTTTTTTATAATATTTTTGTTGCGTTATATGTTGTTTTATGGTAGAATATACAAGCGTTAGGAAAATAATAACGGCCTCATGGTCAAGCGGTTAAGACGCAGCCCTCTCAAGGCTGAATCACGAGTTCGATTCTCGTTGGGGCTACCATAAAAAGAAGAACACTTAATAGTGTTCTTTTTTTATGCTTAGTTATTTAATGACGAGAATCGAACTTAAAGCGACCCGTAAGGGTAAAAACAGTGGACACCCACTGTTTTTAGCGGCTGACCGAAGTGCTTTGGCAAACATAATTCGTGTTTTACTTATTGTTTGACAAAGCACAAGAGGAGATTCTCGAAAGGGGCTACCACAATCAAAAAAGACGAACCCTTTTCTCTTAGGAGACGGGTTCGCCTTTTTGTTTAGAACATAAAAATAATAAAATGCAATTATTTTTTATCTGAATAAGAAGAGCAAGCCTAGTTTTCTTTATCACAATATATACAACGCCTTACATTGTCGTTTTCACCTATAACAAAAATTTGTTCAAGTTCTTGTTCGGTTTTTGATACACACTTAGGATTAGAACATACGTATTTATTATATTCAAGTTTTTTCCCTACGAAACGTTTTTGTCTTTCTTGATTTTCTTTGGCAATTTCAAGCAGTTTAAGTATAAGTGCCATACGAATATATTTACCGTTTTCAACTTGCTTAAAGTAACATGCACGTTTATCGTTATCAACCTTAACGCTTATTTCGTTCACTCTTGGAAGCGGATGTAATATACACATATCGTTTTTTGCATTTTTCAGTTTATCGACCGTTAATATATAGCTATCTTTTAGTCTTTCATATTCATCTTTATCAGTGAAACGTTCTCTTTGTATTCTCGTCATATACAAAACGTCAAGCGAAGGAATGTTATTTTCTAAATCTGTCGTTTCAACATAGTCCATTTTATTTTTATCGAGGATTTCAGTTTTGACATAAGACGGAATTTTAAGTTCTTCGGGAGAAATAAGCACGAATTTTATGCCCGAATATCTTGATAATGCTCCGATTAACGAATGAACTGTTCTTCCGTATTTTAAATCCCCGCAAAAGCCCACCGTAAGATTATTAAACGAACCTTTTTCTCTATAAATCGTAAGGAGGTCCGCAAGGGTTTGCGTGGGGTGACAATGCCCGCCGTCTCCTGCGTTTATTACGGGAATTTTTGCATTTTCGGAAACCACAAGTGCAGCCCCTTCATTAGGAGTTCTTATCGCAATTATATCAGCATAACAAGATACTACTTTTGCAGTATCTGCAAAACTTTCGCCCTTTGTTGCCGAAGAACTGCTCATTTCAGAAAAGCCCAAAACGTTTCCGCCGAGTTCCATCATTGCCGCAGTAAAAGATAATCTTGTGCGAGTCGACGGTTCAAAAAATAACGTGGCTAGTTTTTTACCTTTACACTTTTCGGAATAATTTTCCGGATTCTTTATAATGTCCAACGCTATTTTAATAAGTTCGTCTATTTCCTGAACGCTTAAATCAACAATATCTATTACGCTTCTCATTATAGTCTCCTTACTTATTAATCCAGCTGTCGTCTGACGGATTATTTCTAAATGCCAAAAGTTTCTTTTCATCTTCGGCTTCTATATATCCGTCCTCAACCGCAACTTTTGTTATAACATCAAAATTAGTAAGTGAAACGTTTTTAATGTTTGCTTCATTCAATCTTTCTAATCCTTTTTTCATTCCATAGGTAAAAATACTTACAACACCCAAAACTTTTGCACCCGCTTCTCTCAATATGTTTACAACTTCTATTACACTTCCGCCCGTTGAAATTAAATCTTCAACGACTACTACTTTTTGACCTTTTTCGAGTTTTCCTTCTATTTGATTTTGTCTTCCGTGGTCCTTTGCAGTAGATCTTACGTAACCCATAGGCAAATTCATTAAATGCCCGACTATTGCGGCGTGTGCTATACCTGCGGTGGAAGTTCCCATTAGAACTTCTGCTTCCGGATAATATTTTTCTACCAATTCTTTAAGCGAAGTTTCTATATCAAGCCTAACGCTCGGAGCTGTGAGAGTTAATCTGTTGTCGCAATACACGGGACTTTTAATTCCGCTTGCCCAAGTAAATGGTTCGCTTGGGCGAAAGAACACCGCCTTTATAGAAAGTAAATCTTTTGCAATAAGTCGCTCTATTTTTTCCATAATTGTTCTCCTAAAAATTCTTTGACGCATCTATTATATTCTTGTTTTTTCTTTCTTCGGTATATTATCCTTTCGCAATCTGGTTTAATTTCAATATCCGTTTTCATTTAACCAACTTTATTTCTTAAAATATTTTACGGCTGATTCGAACATTTTTATATCATATTCGCCAACAACGTTTTTATACAATCCATTTCCTACTCTTTCACTGTGTCCCATTTTACCGAAAACTCTTCCGTCCGGTGACGTTATACCTTCAATAGCATACATAGAGTTATTCGGATTATATTGTATATCATAAGTTGCGTTACCATTTAAATCTACGTACTGCGTAGCAATTTGCCCGTTTTCGGCAAGATTTTTTATAAGATTTTCATCCGCCAAAAATCTACCTTCTCCGTGTGAAATCGGAACGCTTATTATATCGCCTACTTTTACACCTTTAAGCCATGGGGATTTATTCGAAGCGATACGAGTTCTAACGATTTTCGATTGATGTCGTGAAATTGTATTATACGTCAAGGTGGGACAACTTTCGTCGGTATCGATAATTTTCCCGTACGGAACAAGCCCAAGTTTTATAAGTGCCTGAAAACCGTTACAAATGCCACACATAAGACCGTCTCTATTATCCAATAAATCGCTGACTCCTTCTTTAATAAGATTGTTTCTGAAAAACGCCGTAATAAACTTACCACTTCCGTCGGGTTCATCCCCACCGGAAAAACCACCCGGTATAAATATCGCTTGCGAGGTCTTTAATTCCTTGTAAAACTCATCGATACTTTTCGTTATACCGTCTGCCGTTAGATTATTGATAACTATTATTTTACCCTTTGCTCCAGCATCTTCACATGCCTTTAAACTGTCATATTCGCAATTAGTTCCCGGGAAAGCCGGAATAATAATTTTCGGTTTCCCTACTTTTATATTAGCACAATATTTATTTTCGTCAACGAAATTAAAATTTTCTATATTTTTATTTTCGACTTTGATATTGCACGGATATACGTTTTCTAGTTTATTTTCGTACAGTTCATTTAAAACGGACAAATCTAATTCCGTTACCCCGTACTTTATACACTGCTTATCACTTACTTCGCCTAAATATATTCCATCAACATCTTCTTCTGTTTCGACTATAAACGAAGCGTAATTATAACCAAAAATATCCTTTATTGAAAGTTTTTCATTATAAATAAACCCAAAGCCGTTTCCTATACACATTTTGTATATTGCTTCTGCAACCCCGCCATAGGTAGGCGTATAACAAGAAACGACAACTTTTTTCTTCATCAGTTCGTTTACTTTTCTAAACAAATCAATCAATGATTCCGTCTCTGGTAAATTATTCTCGTTAAATTCAGATTTTAATAAATAAACTTTATTCCCTGCCTTTTTGAATTCGGGTGAAACAATGTCATTAGTCAATGCGGTTGTAACCGCAAAAGAAACAAGCGTCGGCGGAACGGAAATATCTTCGAATGAACCGCTCATAGAATCTTTTCCTCCGATAGCACCTATACCCAACTCTTTTTGTGCAATAAACGCACCCAGCAATGCGGATAACGGTTTTCCCCAGCGGTATTTATCTTTATTCAGTCTTTCAAAGTACTCTTGAAACGTCAAATAAACATCACTAAACGTTGCTCCGCACGCAATAAGTTTACATACGGATTCGACGACGGCAAGATATGCCCCGTGATACTGACTCTTTTCTGAAATAAACGGGTTATATCCCCAACTCATCAGCGAACAACTGTCAGTATGCTTTTTTTCCACGGAAATCTTCTGCACCATTGCTTGAATAGGTGTTTTTTGATTTTTACCGCCAAACGGCATTAAAACAGTTCCCGCCCCTATCGTCGAATCAAACCTTTCCGACAAACCACGCTTTGAGCATACGTTAAGGTCGGAAACAAGCGTTTTATATCCGTTTGAAAAATCTTTGGGAAGCGGTTTTTCGTAATCCGTTATTTTCGGCACGACAACGTCGACGTGTTTTTCCGCCCCGTTGGAGTTAAGGAAACTCCTGTTGATATCAACTATAGTTTTGCCGTTCCACGTCATAGTAAGTTTAGGTTCTGCCTTAACTGTTGCGACTTTTACGGCTTGCAAATTTTCACTGTTCGCAAGTTCGAGAAATCTCTTTTCGTCATTACGGCAAACAACGACTGCCATACGTTCTTGAGATTCGGAAATAGCAAGTTCCGTCCCGTCAAGTCCGTCATATTTTTTAGGTACGGCATTGAGATTTATATCTAATCCGTCGGCAAGTTCTCCGATTGCCACGGAAACGCCTCCGGCACCGAAATCGTTGCATCTTTTTATAAGTTTAGACGCTTCGGGATTTCTGAATAATCTTTGCAACTTCCTTTCTTCGGGTGCATTTCCCTTTTGAACTTCTGCACCGCACGTAGAAATCGAATTGACGTTGTGTGATTTACTCGAACCCGTTGCACCGCCACAACCGTCACGTCCTGTACTACCGCCCAAAAGAATAACAACGTCGCCCGCAACAGGAACTTCTCTCCTGACATTTTCTTCCGGCGTAGCAGCAATAACAGCCCCTATTTCCATACGTTTGGCAACGTATCCGCTATGATAAATTTCATCTACGATACCTGTCGCAAGCCCTATCTGATTGCCGTAAGACGAATAGCCAGCCGCTGCTGTTTGAACAATTTTTCTTTGTGGCAGTTTACCCGTTAGCGTTTGCGAAACGGGAACCGTCGGGTCACCCGCACCGGTAATACGCATTGCACCATAAACGTAACTTCTACCTGAAAGAGGGTCTCTTATAGCCCCGCCGATACAAGTTGCGGCACCACCGAAAGGTTCGATTTCCGTTGGGTGATTATGAGTTTCGTTTTTAAATAATAACAGCCACGGTTCTTTTTTTCCGTCAACTTCGATATTGACTTTAACAGTACAGGCGTTAATTTCTTCGGACTCGTCTAATTTATCCAACTTTCCGTTTTTCCTTAAATACTTAACGGCAATAGTTGCTAAATCCATTAAACAAACGGGCTTTGTTCTATTTAATTCTTTTCTCGTTTTGATATATTCGTTAAAAGCATCTTGTAATAATTTATCGTTAAATTCGACGTTATCGATGATAGTCAAAAAAGTTGTGTGCCTACAATGGTCTGACCAGTACGTATCAATCATACGTATTTCCGTAATCGTCGGATTTCTTTTCTCGTTTTTAAAATACTTTTGACAAAAAGTTATATCTCCCAAATCCATTGCCAAATTCAATTTGACAATAAGCTGTTCCAAATCTTTTTGAGATAAGTCTATAAAACCGTCAAGCGTTTCAACTTCGGTGGGTATATTATAGTTTGAAACGAGAGTATCCGGTAATTCCAATTCGGCCTCCCTTGCCTCGACCGGATTTATAACGTATTTTTTTATTAAATTGAGTTCGCTTTCGCTAATATCCCCTTCTATGATATAAATACGAGCCGTTTTTATTAAGGGTCTATCGCCCTGCGAAATAATTTGTATACATTGACTTGCACTGTCCGCTCTTTGGTCAAATTGTCCCGGTAAATATTCCACACCGAAAACCTTTTCGTTTTCCAAGTTCAATTCACTATAAACATTATCAAGTTGAGGTTCCGAGAACACGGTTTTTGTTGCATATTCAAATAATTCTTCAGTAATGTTTTGAACGTCGTATCTATTTAAAACCCTAACTTTTTTTACGGATTTGATATTTAACAGCGAAACAATATCCGAATACAATGCGTTTGCTTCGTTTGTAAGTCCTTGTTTTTTTTCAATATAAACCCTATAAACCATTTTATCACCTGTTTAGTTATCTTTATTCAATGCCTTCTGACCTATATCGTGTCTATAATATGCACCGTCAAAATGTATTTTTTCTACGTCTTTATAAGATAATTCTATTGCGTCTTCAAAAGTATCCGCAATATTTGTTACCCCCAAAACTCTACCGCCATTTGTTAAAAGCCTGCCGTCCTCAATTTTTGCACCTGCAAAATAAACCCTGTTAAGAACGTTTTTCGGAACTGAAATATCAAATCCTTTTTTATAAGATACAGGATAACCTTCGCTTGCCATTATTACACAGCACGCACATTTGTTTATAAATTCGATTTTTATATCACTTAACGTTCCGTTTGTCGTTGCCATCATAACTGACAACAAATCCGTTTTTAATAAAGGCAAAACGACCTGTGTTTCGGGGTCTCCGAATCGGCAATTATATTCAATAACTTTCGGGCCGTCTTTTGTCAACATAAGCCCGAAATACAGACACCCCTTAAACGTTCTGCCTTCATTATTCATTGCGTTAATTGTGGGAATAAAGATTTTCTCCATACATTCTTTTGCGATATCTTCCGTATAAAACGGATTAGGTGCAATAGTACCCATACCGCCAGTATTTAATCCGGTATCTTTATCTCCGATTCTCTTGTGGTCCATTGATGAAATCATAGGAAGAACCACTTTGCCGTCCGTAAACGATAAGACTGAAACTTCGGGTCCCGTTAAATATTCTTCTATAACAATTTGCTCACCGGATTTTCCGAAAGCCTTATCGCACATAATACGTTTAATCGCATCTATTGCTTCCTCTCTCGTGAAAGCAACGACAACGCCTTTTCCTAAAGCCAAGCCGTCGGCTTTTACCACGGTCGGGATAGGACATTTTTTTACGTATTCCAAGGCATCTTTCTCATTTGTAAACACTTCGTAGCTTGCTGTTGGAATACCGTACTTCTTCATTAAATTTTTCGAAAAAACTTTACTGCCTTCGATAATCGCCGCATTTTTCGTCGGACCGAAACAGGCTATTCCTTTTTCGTTTAACTTATCGACAAGTCCTAAAACCAAAGGGTCATCAGGTGCTACAACGGCATAGTCTATTTTATTCTTTACTGCAAACTCACAAATAGATTCTATATCGGTAGGTTTAATGTCTACGCACTCGGCGTCGAAACTTATCCCGCCGTTACCGTTTATAGCATATATCTTGGTTATACTTTGATTTTCTTTTAATTTCTTTATTATAGCGTGTTCTCTCCCACCGCTACCAACAACAATTACCTTCATTTATTCACCTGTCGGATATCAATGATGGAACAATCTCATACCGGTAAATGCCATAACCATACCGTATTCGTCTGCACGGTCAATAACCAAATCGTCTCTGACGGAACCACCCGGCTCGGCAACGTATTTAACACCGCTTTTCTTAGCCCTGTCTATATTATCGAAGAACGGAAAAAATGCGTCTGAACCTAAAGACACACCGTCTATCGTTGCAAGATATTCCTTCATCTCTTTTTCCGTAAAAAGTTCGGGGCGTTTTGTAAAATAATTTTGCCAAACGCCTTCGGCACAAACGTCAATTTCGTTTTTGTTTATATAACCGTCAACGGCATTATCTCTATCAGGTCTACCGATATCGCTTCTAAACGGCAAATTTAGAACTTTATCGTGCTGACGTAAAAACCACGTGTCTGCTTTAGTTCCGGCAAGACGTGTGCAGTGAATTCTCGATTGCTGTCCCGCACCGACGCCTATCGCTTGTCCTTGATAAGCATAACAAACCGAATTGGATTGCGTGTATTTAAGAGTTATTAATGAAATAATCAAATCAATCACGGCATTTTCAGGTAAATTGTTATTTTTTGTAACAATATTAGACAACAATTCTCTATTTATTTTAAAATTATTTCTTCCCTGTTCGAAAGTAATACCGAAAACGTCTTTATTTTCCTTTTCTTCGGGAACGTAGTTTGGATCGATTTTAACTATGTTATAGTTACCTTTTCTCTTCGCCTTTAATATTTCAAGAGCTTTATCTGAAAAAGACGGAGCGATTATTCCGTCGGATACTTCCCTTGCAATCATTTTTGCTGTTATTTCATCACACTCATCGGATAAAGCAATCCAGTCGCCGAAAGAACACATTCTATCGGTTCCCCTTGCTCTTGCAAATGCACAAGCAATCGGGGAATTGTCTAAACCTTCGATATCATCTACAAAACTTGCTCTTTTAAGTTTTTCCGATAACGGAAGTCCCACTGCGGCGGAAGTTGGGCTAACGTGCTTAAACGACGTTGCCGAAGGGAGATTTGTGGCTTCTTTTAATTCTTTTACTAATTGCCAACTGTTAAATGCATCTAAAAAATTTATGTATCCCGGTCTTCCGTTTAATATTTCTATAGGTAAATCTTTGCCGTTTTTCATAAAAATTTTTGCGGGTTTTTGATTTGGATTACATCCGTATTTCAATTCGAATTCTTTCATATTATTCCTCTTATTTATTTTTATTTATTATTCTATCGGTTTTTTCGGCGGTTATTAAGTTCGTGTATCTCACGAAAAGCGATATTTTATTATCTTCGTTTAATCCGTTCCAAAGTTTATTTGTAAATTCGTCTATATCGTTGGGAATCGCAACTCTTTCGGGTTCTCCGATAAACGTCGGGATAGGATTGCCGTCGGTTACATACGTATGTATAAAATGTCCCAATCCGTTTAACGATTCATAATCGAAAGTATAACGATTGCATGCGGTTCCTTTCTCGTCAGCACTCTTTAATATACTCATTTTATAACTGAAATCATTATTTTTAAACGTCAACATCGCACTTATTCTCGGGGTAAAATTAGGTCCGTCAGGTTCAAACTCTCTTGTCTTTAACGAAGACGCAAAGCATTTTCCGTCATTTAATCCGTTGTATATCGTGTCCGTTTGATTACCGTTCGTAACGATAAGGTTATTACCGTTTTCCCTTACGGCGGAGTATATTATTAAACTCGGGTCTAAAACCTTACTGACGTCATAAGGCTCGGTATATAACACGTTATCCTTCATAGTAAAAATCCTGTTACGACTATTAACGCTTCTCCCCATAATAAAATATGCGGAAACGGCGTTTAATCCGTCTTGAGTTTTGCCAACGACAATACCCCTACCAACGTAAGGATTCTCTTTAATGAGTTCGTAGATGTCGTTAATCTTGTAAATATCCATAATTTTTCTCCTTTAATATTTTTTTACTGACTATCTCAACGGCTTTCGGAAGAATTTTCCATTCGGCCTGTTGCATTACCCTTTTTTGTAATTTTTCCGGTGTATCATTTTTATAAACTTTAACCGCTTTTTGTAATATTATTTCCCCGTCGTCGGGTATTTCGTTTACGTAATGAACCGTTGCACCCGTTATCTTAACGCCTTTTTTCAACACTTCTTCATGAACTTTTAATCCGTAATATCCTTTTCCACAAAACGACGGAATAAGCGACGGATGTACGTTGATTATCTTTTTATCATAATCTTTAACGAATTTTTCTGATAATATAGATAAAAACCCCGCTAAAACTATTAAGTCTATTTTATAAAGTTTTAAAGTTTCTTTGATTTTTTCCTCAAAGGCTTCCTGAGTTCCGATTTGTTTTTTTTCAACGACCACATACGGGATATTATTATCTTTCGCTCTTTGTATGGCGTAGGCATTTTTATTGTTCGACACAACAAGTTCTATTTTACCATTTAAAATCCGTCCGTTTCGCTCACTGTCTATAAGTGCCTGTAAATTCGTTCCGCCACCGGAAACGAATACGGCAACGTTTGTTTTTTCTACCATAAGTTTAATCCTGTTATTTATTTTCTTTGATGAGTTTACTCATCATAGGAAGCAATATTCCACCCAAAGCATTGCCCACAATTACTGTTAAAATAAAGGCAACCGCTTTCCACCCGATAATTCCGGAAACCGCAAAATAATACATATCGGCAATAGAGTGTTCAAATCCGCAAATTATGAAAGTTGGTATACAAAAAATAATTCCTACAATATTTTTATTATGCTCTTTATAAATGCTAACCGCTAAATACATAAGAATTCCGCACATAAAGCCTTTTCCCAACCATTGCCAAAATGTATTTGTTAATTTATTTGAGCAAATGGCATATGCGTTTTCTTGATAAAGCGGTATGCAAAATCTTAACATTTCGCCAATAACGATTGTTCCTATTGCATTTCCGATTAAACACATAAAAAGATTAATAAAGTCTTCTTTTTTATGATTTTCCGGCAAAAAGCCGACTTTACCCGTAAAGAGAAAATAATTTTTATAGCATATACAAATCAATGCTATACAAAATAAAACCGCTCCGCAATATTTATTCTCCGACGCAAGGTAAACAGACCCGCCTATTGAAATCAATACTCCGGCAAAAACACCTTTTAACAATGCATTAAAACAATTTCTCATCTTATATAAATGATATCTTTTCTTTTCCTTTGATTATTTTTCCTATGATATAAGCGTCTTCTCCGCTTTCCGTTAAAATATCAACCGCTTTTTCAGCATCTTCTTTTGCGACGATAACGCTCATACCGACACCCATATTAAACGTATTGAACATATCTCTTTCGTCAATATTGCCTTTTTGTTGAATAAACTTAAATATGGGTAAAATTTTTACATTTTGCTTACAAATTTCAGCACATAAACCACTCGGAATACTTCTCGGAATATTTTCGTAAAAACCGCCACCCGTAATATGAGAAATACCTTTTACTTCAACGTTATCTAAAAGTTTTAATATAGATTTAACGTATATTTTTGTCGGAGTTAAAAGCGTATCGCCGATAGATTTATTATCTAATTCGGTAAGAGGAGTATTTAAATCGGCATTTTCAACGTCCAAGACTTTTCTGACAAGCGAAAATCCGTTTGAGTGAACACCGCTTGAAGCAAGTGCGATAATAACGTCACCTTCCTTCATTTTTTTGTTGTCGATAATCTTCGACTTATCTACAACACCCGTCGAATACCCTGCCAAATCGTATTCGTCAATCGGATAAAAACCCGGCATTTCGGCAGTTTCGCCACCTATTAAGGCACAACCTGACATAACGCAACCTTCGGCAACACCTTTTACTATATCGGCAATTTTTTCAGGGTAATTTTTACCGCATGCGATATAATCCAAAAAATAAAGCGGTTTAGCACCCGAACAAATTATATCGTTTACACACATAGCAACGCAATCTATACCAACGGTGTCATGCTTGTTCATTAAAAAGGCAATTTTAAGTTTTGTACCGACTCCGTCTGTACCACTTACCAAAACGGGATTTTTTATATTTGATAAATCAAGTTCGAATAATCCTCCAAAACCACCGATGTCGGAACAAACTCCTTTTATCTTAGTTTTCGCAATGTGCTTTTTCATAAGTTCAACCGACTTATACCCAGCAGTTATATCAACGCCTGCTTTTGTGTATATATCAGATTTAGAAATATTTTTCATTTTTCTCTCCGTTTTATAAATTAAAAATTATTCTTTTCCGTTCCAACAATATGTACATAATTTACACTTATTTACACCTATTGCCTTACAAACACCTTCCAAGGTCTGAAAATCAAGCGATGACAAATGTAACTTTTCACACATGGCTTTGTTTAACTTTTTATAACGTTCGGACTCTCTGTCAATGTATTCGTCAATATGGTTTAAGCCTTCTTCACCTTCAATCTCCAAAATCGTCGAACGGGTTATAAGTTCCATATCGCTTGTCTGCCTTGAAAAATTCAAATATTTACAACCAAACATAATCGGCGGACAAGCAGAACGTACGTGGACACATTTTGCACCGTTTTCATATAGAAAATCAACAGTTTCTCTTATTTGAGTACCTCGAACGATAGAATCATCTACAAACAGTAACTTTTTGTTTTCAATCAACTCTTTAACGGGTATCATTTTCATCTTTGCAACTTTATCTCTCTCAATCTTATCGGAAAAAGTAAACGACCTTGACCAAGTCGGAGTATATTTTATAAACGGTCGTGCAAACGGTATTTTACTTTTATTTGCGTACCCTATTGCGTGTGGCGTTCCCGAATCGGGGACTCCCGCAACGTAGTCAACGTCAGGCAACTTTCCGTTTTTTGCGTCGTTAGTCGCCATTATTTCACCGTTTTTGCAACGCATTATTTCAACGTTTGATTTCTCATACGTTGACGTTGGATATCCGTAATAACTCCAAAGAAACGAGCAAATTTTCATTTTATTTTTTGCTTTACTTAATACTTTAACATTATCGCAGGATATTTCAACGATTTCTCCCGCACCTAATTCGTAGTAATCCGAAAAGCCAAGTTTTTGATAGGCAAAAGACTCAAAAGAAATTGCCATACCGTCTTTATCTTTACCTATATGAACGGGTAATATTCCCCGTTTATCTCTAGCTACTATAAATTTGCCGTCATCTTTTATAATTAAAACACAAACTGTTCCGTCAACCGTATCTTGAGCGTATTTAATTCCTTCCGTAAAAGACGATTTTTGACTTATCAAAGAGGCAACGAGTTCCGTTGTATTAACAGTTCCGCACGCCTGACTGTTAAATTGAACGTCGTGTTTTTTTAAACTTGATTCTATTATTTCGTTTACGTTTTTGATTATACCGACGAAACAAATCGCATATACTCCTAACTTAGAACGCACTAAAAGAGGTTGAGGGTCTGTATCATTGATGCATCCCATAGCGGAAGGCCCTTGAATCGTTTCGAAAATGTTTTCAAATTTCGTTCTGAAAGGTGAATTCGTTATATTATGGATTTTACGTTGAAATCCACCTTCTCCGTTAAATGCAACTACTCCTGCACTTTTTGTTCCCAAATGAGAGTGATAATCCGTGCCTAAAAACACGTCTGCCATTACGTTATTTTTTTTACTTACAATACCAAAAAAACCACCCATAAAACCAAACCCCGAAGAATTATTGTAAAATAAAAATTATTTCGCAAAGAAAATTTTAGATAAAGTCATCGGATCGATATACTTTCCGTCTTTATAAACACGCATATTGCCCGACGCTATTTCGTCGATAAGCATAACCTTACCGTCTTTATCATATCCGAATTCGAATTTTATGTCGTAAAGGTCAAGTCCCTTTTCTTTTAAATCGTCCGCAACGATTTTTGTTATCGCTTGAGTCATGGATTTAATATCGTCGTATTGATTTTCAGTCATTACATTTAAGTCAACAAGCCCGTCTTTTGTTACCAAAGGGTCTCCCTTTTCGTCGTTCTTAAAAGTCGTTTCAACGTATGCGGGAAGAATTGCTCCTTCATTTATATAATCGCTATATCTACGATAGAAACTGCCTACTGCCCTGTATCTGCAAATAACTTCCAAACCCTTACCGAATACTTTTGCCGGCAACACTTCCATCGTGGTATCGCTTAGGTTTGCTTTTACGTAATGTGTTTTTATCCCTGCTTTATTTACTTTTTCGAAAAAATAAACGGACATTCTCAAATTTACGTCGCCAACCCCATCGATTTTAAGTCCGACCGAGTTCTCGCCGGGGTCAAAAACCCCGTCTTTTCCAGTACAATCATCTTTGAACTTCAACAAATAATTTCCGTTGTCCAATGCAAAAACGTCTTTTGTCTTTCCCGTGTAAACAAGTTTCATAACTACAATTCTCCTATATTTTATTATTAAATTTTGTCATAACGGCTTTATCCTTTTCTAAAACCTTTATGGCATCTTGTTCTCTTTTTTCAATCAATTTCTTATATAATCTCTCGTCACCAACTGCCAAAATTTCAATAGCAAGCAATGCGGCGTTAACCCCGCCGTTAATGGCTACGGTAGCAACGGGAACACCTGATGGCATCATAACCGTTGATAAGAGTGCGTCGATTCCGTCTAACACTGCGGACTTACAAGGAATACCGATAACGGGCAAAACCGTATTTGCTGCAACAATTCCGGCAAGGTGAGCACTCATTCCTGCCACACATATTATAGCCCCGAAACCGTTTTCATTTGCTTTTGTGGCAAAATCAATCGTTTGTTTCGGAGTCCTATGTGCTGAAAAAACGTGAACTTCGTATTCAACACCAAAATCGTTTAACGTTTGAATTGCTTTTTCCGTTATGGGCAAATCACTATCACTCCCCATAATAATTGCAACCTTTTTCATACAAATCTCCTTTATGTTATTTAACTAAAAAAGGGCACACTAACTTTATATTAGTATGCCCAGACGGTCGGCTTAAAAGTTTCTTTTCCTTCGCAGTTATCTGCATTAATTCCGTCAGTAAAGAGAAACTTCTTTTAACTGCATTTATAATAACACATAACGATATCAAAGTCAACAAAAACAATAAACATAAATCGACTTTTAATTTAAACTGCAAACATTTACTATAAATATTGAGTCTAAACCTAAAAACACTAAACTAACTTTACTATTCTCCTAAAAATTCTTTAACACATCTCATATACGCTTCGACAGGATTATTAGAAGCAGTTATAGGTCTTCCGACAACTATATAATCTGAGCCTATTCTTCTCGCTTCACTTGGTGTCATAACTCTTTTTTGGTCACCCATATCGCCGTCTGCAAATCTTACGCCCGGAGTTACCGTGATAAAATCTTTTCCGCAAACGTTATGAACCTTCTCGGCTTCTTGTGGCGAACAAACAACGCCGTCAAGTCCCGAATTTTTTGAATTTAAAGCATAATGCATTACTACTTGGTCAATAGGTTTTTCTATCCATAAATCTTTTTCCATACTTTCTTGGTCTGTCGACGTGAGTTGCGTTACGGCAATAAGAATAGGTCTTGTACCGTCTTCTCTAGTCAACCCTTCAAGTGCAGATTTCATCATATTAACTGTTCCCGATGCGTGCAAATTCGTCATATCTACGTCAAGTTTAGACAGTACCGCCATTGTCTTTTTAACGGTGTTTGGTATATCGTGCAGTTTTAAGTCTAGGAATATTTTATGCCCACGCTTTTTTATCTCATTGACTATGGAAGGACCTTCTGCATAAAACAGTTCCATACCTATTTTAACAAAAGGTTTAATTTCCGTAAATTTATCCAAAAATTCAAATGTTTGCTTTGCACTTGCAAAATCGCAAGCGATTATTACGTCTTTTGCCATTATAACGCCCCTCCTATAATTTCTTTAAGCGATTGTATTTTATATTTTTGCATCACTTTCGGTAAGTCTTCTATTATCTCCTTTGATGCGTAAGGATTAACTAAATTGACTGCCCCGACCTGTACTGCCGTAGCACCTGCAAGCATCATTTCTATAACGTTTTCCGCAGTGCTTATTCCTCCTATACCGATTATGGGAATTTTAACGGCTTTTGCCACTTGATAAACACATCTTATCGCCACGGGAAATACCGCAGGACCGGAAAGCCCTCCCGTCGTGTTTTTAAGTAACGGCTTTTTTGTGTTTAAATTTATTCTCATACCGAGCAATGTATTTATAAGTGAAATTCCGTCCGCACCGGCATCTTCAGCCGACCGAGCAATAGAAACTATATCCGTAACGTTTGGAGATAACTTTACGATTATCGGTTTATGAGTTACCGCTTTTACTCCTTTTACAACACTGTTTACGGCGTTTACGTCCGTTCCGAAACTCAAACCGCCACCGTGAACGTTAGGACAAGATACGTTAAGTTCTATCCACCCTATTTGTTCTTCATTATCTAAAAGGCGACAAGTTTCCACGTATTCGGAAACGGAAAACCCACTGACGTTTGCCATAACTTTCTTATGAAAAACCTTTTTTAATTTAGGCAATTCTTCATTTATAACCTTTTCAACGCCGGGGTTTTGCAATCCCACCGAATTTAACATACCCGAAGGACACTCACAAATTCTCGGTGTTGGATTTCCAAAACGTTCTTCCCTTGTCGTTCCCTTAAAAGAAAACGTACCTAAAATATTTATGTCGTAGAGTTCGGCAAATTCATAGCCGTAACCAAAAGTTCCGCTTGCGGGAATAACGGGATTATCTAGAGTTATTCCGCATAGATTTACAGTAGTATCTATTTTTCCCATATAATTTCTCCCTTCTTTAATACCGGTCCGTCCTTGCAAATACGTTTGGTTCCGTAAAGTGTTTTACAAGAACAACCGACGCACGCACCAAAACCGCAACCCATACGTTCTTCAAAACTGAATTCCCCGTCCGTTTCGGTTTTGTTGTATACCGCTTTGAGCATGGGTTCCGGTCCACAAACGTAAAAGTAGGTGTATCCACTTTTTATTGCATCGGTTACAAACCCTTTAACGCCATAACTTCCGTCAACCGTACTTACAACAACGTTTACACCGAGATTTTTAAATTCCTGTTCGTAGAAAATTTCGGATTTAGTGTTAAAGCCGAGAATTACGCTGACCGATTTACCTTGTAATATAAGTTTTTTTGCAAGATTATATAAAGGCGGAACGCCTACGCCTCCACCGATAAGCAACGGCTTATCTCCCGAAAGGCTTAAATCGTAACCGTTGCCTAATCCCGTAAGCAAGTCTAATTTTTCTCCTACTTTCATTTTGGAAAGTTTTTCCGTACCTTTCCCGACGACTTTATATATTAAAGTCAAAGAGTCTTTACCATAATCACAAACGGAAATGGGACGTCTTAAATACAAGCCGTCAATCAAAATATTGACGAACTGTCCCGATGACGTAATTCCTTCCGTATCTCCCGACAAAACCATTTTATAAACGTTTTCAGTTAAAGCATAATTTTCTTTTATCGTAAATAATACTTTTTTCATTGTATCTCCGTTTTTTAAGCGTCAATAGTTGAAATAGTAAGGGTTGTCTCTTCCAAAACGTCTAATAAAACTCTCACCGTATCAAGTGAAGTAAACATTGTAACGTTACTTTCTATTGCGTATTTTCTTATTTCCACACCATCGCTTTGAACGTTCATTGCCCCGACATTCCCCGTATTTATAACGTAAGCAATATGTCCTTGACGGATAGAATCACGTATTTCGTTACTGCCGTCGCTTATCTTTTGCAACACGTGAGTACGTATTCCGTTCTCCTTTAAGAATTTTGCCGTGCCTAAAGTTGCTTCAATATTAAATCCCAAATTATAAAATCTTCTTATAAGTGGTAAAGCTTCGTCCTTATCCGAATCGGCTATAGTTGCAAAAACCGTTCCGTAATTTTGAAGTTTTGTTCCCGAAGCCTGCAATGCTTTATATAACGCACGATTGAGTTTATCGTCATATCCTATCGCTTCACCCGTTGACTTCATTTCAGGCGAAAGATATGCGTCAAGTGCCTTTATCTTGTTAAAGGAGAATACAGGTACTTTGACGTAAAAACGTTTCTTTTCTTCAGGATAAATACCAAATATTCCTTGCTCTTTTAATGTTTTACCGAGTATAACTTCGGTTGCTATATCAGCAAGACTATATCCCGTAGCCTTTGATAAAAAAGGAACGGTTCTACTTGAACGTGGATTTACTTCGATAATATATACCTTTTCGTTTTTATCTACTATAAACTGTATATTATATAGTCCACGTATGCCTATTCCAAGTCCCAATTTTTTAGCGTATTCCAAAATCGTGCCTTTCACCCTATCCGAAATAGAAAATGATGGATAAACCGAAATGCTGTCGCCCGAGTGAATACCTGTTCTTTCAACTAGTTCCATAATCCCCGGAACAAACACGTCGTATCCATCGCAAATTGCATCTACTTCAACTTCTTTGCCGATAATATATTTATCAACTAAAACAGGCTTATCTTCATCAATTTCAACAGCCGTTTTCAAATAATGGCGAAGCCCTTTCTCATCTGCAACTATTTGCATTGCTCTGCCACCCAAAACGAAACTCGGACGGACAAGAACGGGATAACCTATTTTACTTGCCGCTTTTACTCCGTCTTCTATTTTCGTTACGGCACAGCCGTTAGGTTGCGGAATATTAAGTTCGTTTAAGAGCTTTTCAAACAAATCTCTGTTCTCTGCTTTATCAATAGCATTACAGTCAGTGCCGATTATTTTAATG
>JAZLMI010000004.1:0-31397 GCA_045598545.1 Christensenellaceae bacterium
ATAAAAGAATATATATCAACGCAATTAGAAAAAGATAGACAAGCAGACCAGTTAAGTATATTTGACCCGAGGGACCCGTTTACGGGTAGCAAGTAAAAAGTGCATGACTGGCAGGTCAAAAAAAAGACGCACTTGTGCGTGCGCCAGTTTTGTTAGGGCTATGCCCGAAAATGTAAAACCACCGGCTATGCCGGTGGGTATTTATTTTTTATTTTAATTTGTTTAATTATTTTATTTTTGCAGAAACAACTTTTGCTCCGATATTTCCGTTTCCAACGGTAACGGTGTAATGGTTATAAGAAACGTATACCTTATCTCCGCTTTCCGCTTTAAACAAGTTTTCGATTTTACCTTCGTCGAATTCTGCTTTTTCTACACAATTAAATTCAAGCCCGTTGTTATCTTTCTCTTCGTCGTATTCTCCGGTATAATATATTTCGTATTCGGTAACGTTTTCCGTGTCCGCTAAAAGCCCTTTTATTGCGTCAAACGCTTTTTGGTTAGAATTTCCTTCTGCAAAATCTATTTGTCCGAAAACTGTAAAGTATCCGTCGTAATCGCTCATCGTTCTTGTCGGAATATACCAAGTTGCAGTTCCGGAATTTCTCGCTTCCGAACTCGTATCATAACCGCCGTCTGAAACGTACCAATCTCTCCAAAGTCCAACGCTACCCAATCTATTTAAAAGATTTGAACCTGTTACGCCGTTATTTTCAAACTCGCCTTTAACGGTATTTAATTTTATGGGATTTAAAATCAAATCTTCACCTTGCAACTTAAAATCTCCAAGCATTATTTGTCCGCCGTAACTATTCATAGAATAAAAAACTGCGTCGTTATAATAGCCGTTCTTTACCGCCTTTATTACTGCGTCTACGGTTTTGGGTGCAAGATGACGATAAAGTTTTACCGTCATAGTATAATCGTTTGCTTTACTCTCTTCATAATCGTAAACCGATATTTTTAGTTCAAGCGTTTTTATGTCCTCTTCGTGACAAGCCGAAAAAGATACAAGCATAAAGCACGCAGATAAAATTGCAATTACGTTTATCAAAACCTTAAAAAGTCTTTTCATGATTCTCTCCGAATTTGTGAATTATATCTCTATTTTACAAACATTTTACACTTTTGTCAATAAATCTTTTATCTTTTATCCGCAAAAGAACTCTATTTATGGAGTTTTGTTAAAAATTTTACCACCGTTTTTAATCTTCTAAACCCAGTAAATAGTTCGCCGAAACGTTAAATTGTTTACACATTTCTATTATGAACTCCGTATTGGGCAAAGTTTTTCCCTTTTCCCAAAGCGATATCGTATCCTGCGAAACAGACAAACGTTTCCCGAACTCGCTTTGATTAAGCCCGTTTTCAAGCCTTATTTCCTTTACTCTTTTACCTATCGCATTAACATCTTCTATATTCATATACTATATATTTTACGAATAATACTCGTAAAATACTTGACTTACGAGAAAACCTCGTATATAATATTCCTATCAAAAGATAAAGGGGTATTTTATGGGACTTAAAGACGAAATAAATGATATTCTAAAAAACAAAAAAACGAATAAAGAAATCCGTTCAATTGTTGATAATCAAATAAAAAAAAGAATCAATGTTAAAGCATTAAAAGATTATAAAATAATCAAAGAAAGTATTCTTGAAGAAATAAAAAAGGGTAAAACTTGCATTCAAGAAGAAGGATATTTAAGTGACTTATCTGATATTTGCTATGGCAAACTAGACAAACCAAACTGTTATTATTTTGGCATTGATTTTTATTTGTCTAAAGAAGACAAAATATCAATGCAACTTAATAATATTAGATACCCTGAAGTACAACTTTTTACTAAGTTTAATGGGTATTATCATTCAGAAGATTTATACATTAAAATTCTTGAATTAAAAATTGTTCGTGGTTTTTTTAGTAAAACAAAAGTGGAAATAATTCCAACAAACTATTTTACGTTATACAAAGAAGAACTCAATAAATTATGCACGCAGGACGATATTATAATCAATTTTGAGAGCGTAATTTTTAATAATGGACGTAACATGGTTTATTTTGACTCATCACAAAAGGAAATTCATTTCATACGTTGCGACGATAGTAAAGATTATATTAAGATAAAATATTCATTTAAAGTAAATTAAGCTGCCACTTTTAACAAAAAAGTACCAACATAAAACAAATTTAACACCATTTAAAGTAGCAATATTTGCAGCATTATACTTACTTTCCTTTATTGTTATTCCTGTTGTCGAGACTATTCTTACCACTCACACGTCAAAAGATTATAAAGATTCGAAAAGTTACATAATTCACGATGACATGTCAGACTTAATAGACTCAGGCGAACATTTTGATTTAACTTGGACAGAAGGTGGTCCTGCTTCGAGTTATTCCGCAACGGCAAAATTTAAATATAGAACGTTCCTTTGCGAATTCGATTACGTTGATAAAATAATAAAAACACCGGCAGGAATAGAATACGAATATATTTATGAAGGTCCCGACTCTTTCAAGGTCGGCAATCGTATGAATTATCTAGAGAAAGAATAATTATTTACTGTTTATAAAAAAGCAAATACTTAAACAGAGAAACGGTTTAGGTGTTTGCTTTTTTTATGATAATTTTATGATAAAACATAGAGAATTTTTCTTGACAATTTCTTGGCTATTTGTTAATATTTACTAAACGATTGGGAGTAGGTAAAATAAAATGATTGATTATATTCTTGTCTTTTTGTCCGTAGTATTATTATCACTCGGATTTATACTGCAAAAAGTTTATCAAAAACAACTAAATAACGACGGCTCTGCCGGTGCAAAATTTAATCTTACTTCCGCCATTTTCAGCATTATATTATTAGTCATACTCAACGGATTTAACATAGAATTTACGTGGTATTCGTTTATAAACGCTTTTTTGAAAACACTGTGCGGTTATGTTTACGTTATACTGGGATTTTTTATAATGAAACGTGGCAAAATGGTATTATATACACTGTTTTTAATGAGTGGAGGAATGCTTGTTCCTGCCGTTTGGGGTTGGATATTTTTGAACGAAACCGTACTCGCTTTGCGTGTCGTGGGAGTTGTTATTATTTTGGTGGCAATTATCATTCCGAATATCGGAAAACAAAAGTTGGATTTGAAAACGTTTTTTCTGTGCATTGCGGTATTTATTTTAAACGGATTTGTCAGCGTTTTTTCAAAACTTCACCAAAGCACCGTCGAATATGAAACCGTATCTACGACAAGTTATGCTTTGTGGTCAACGTTTATTTCTTTATGTATGAGTTTTATCTATATTTTGTTTACCAACGGTTTAAATTCAAAAAAGAAAACGCCTTCCGATAATTGCGATAATGCACCCAAAAAGAATAATCTTAAAACCAAAAAATGGATTATTCCAATACTTATTGTCGCTTTATACAGCGTTGTTGGAAACATATCGTCGTTGTTACAACTTGAAGGGGCAAAAAATCTTCCCGCCAGCGTCTTATATCCTATGATAACGGGCGGTAGTGTTGTTTTATCGGGAATATTTGCTTTAATTTTTTTCAAAGAAAAACCTTCAAAACGTGAATGGATAGGAATCTTTTTGTGTTTAGTCGGAACGTTATTGTTCTTATAAAATATATATTGTGGGGGAATTATGATTACATTTAGACTTGGATTACACCAACTTAATGAAAATCGTGCAAAAGAACTTGTTGAAGCAATCAATAGAAATCCCGGTTCGTGTGATACAGTATGGCTAACATCTATAGGATATTACCCTTCTCTCAAACGTCATACCGAATACGCAGACGGTTGGGTTAAATCCGCAAAAATTTTTCGTGATGCAGGCTTAAAAGTTTCTTTTCATATAGCGAATACTTTCGGACACGGAGACGCTTTTCAAGCAAGTCCTGAAAACAAAGACGTTTTTTCTGAAGGTATGCAAAACACTCGGGATAACCCTTTTATGGTAGGTCCAACCGGCGTTCAAAATAAAAGTTGTTTTTGTTGGAATAGCGAAAGTTTCCGTGAATATATAAAATCACTTACCCGTATTTATTGCGAGCGATTGCAACCTTACAGATTATGGCTTGACGACGACCTCCGTGCAGATAATCACCCGCCCAACTGTCATACTTGCTATTGTGATAGATGTATTTCAAAATTTAACAAATTAAACAATACTAATTTTACACGGGAAACCTTGGTGCACGAGATAAATTACGGCAATATCGAATACAGAAAAAAATATATTGAGTTTTGTCGTCAAGGTATTTACGATTTTGTCTACGAAGTTGCACGTGCCGGATGCGAAGTTACTAAAGACTTACGTTTAGGATTAGAGTATTGGCACAATTCGCATTATTTAGGCAAAGACGACGATTACATCTTAAAAGCAATGTTTGATGCAAGCAATCATCCGGTAGAAACACGTCCGGGTTGCTTGAATTATACCGATAAATCACCGTGGGGACAATTTGTAAAAAGCTTAGATATTTCCATTTCGAATTCTCTTCTTCCTGATTACGTTGAATCGTGCGATGCAGAAATAGAAAATTTGACTCTCGGAGCATATGGAAAAAGTATCGGCGGAATTGTAAACGAAGGAACTTTATATCTCGCAACAGGATGTACGGGATTAACTTTTACCGACGTACAATCTTGTAACGAACCTATGTCCTTTTACGAAAAGACTTTTGCAAAATATTCCGCATTTAGACCGTATTGGACCAGACTTGCAGAGATTTCGAAAACTTGTTTTAGAAGTGGCGTATCCGTTTTTTGGGGCGAGCAACCACATTTAAGAAAAATAAGCGAAAATCAAGAACTGTTTTCTTGGAGTTATATTTTAAGAGATTCCGATATCAATTTTTTACGTATAGGTATCCCCATAACTTATGACCAACGCAAACCTTCGGCATATTTATTGCATTATAAAACCATAGATGGAATGACTGACAACGATATCCGCTTTTTATTGACGCAACCCGTTATTACAGATGGCGAAAGTATAGCAAAACTTTGTCAAAGAGGATTTGGTAAGTATTTTGATTTTAGAATTACACCTATGAGTGATGCGACGTTTGAAAAATTTAACGAATGTACGGTCAATGGCAATTATAGCGGAAATTTCTTCAAAAAATGTTACGCTACTCCACCGGTTAAAATGTACTCTTTTTCGTCGCTTAATGAAAACAGCGAAGTTATAGGCGAAGCGTATAACGATTTGTTTTTAACCGATGAAAAATATGTCGGCCCTTGCGATTTGATTACTACGATTCAAAATAATGGTAAAAAATCTGTTAAGTGGGCTATCTTCGGTTATTGTATTTGGGATGATTTGATTTGTTCTTCAAAAAGAAATCAAATTGTAAATGCTTTAGATGAAATTGCTTTGATGCCCGCAAAACTTATCGGCGAAGAACAAGCTTCGATAATTCCTTCGGTAGATAAGGACGGAAAAACCGTTGCCGTTACTATTTCAAGTGTCTCTCAAAACGGAACGAACGAAATGAAATTAGTCGTTAGAAACCCAAGAAGCAACCGTTTTGAAACAATGGGAACACGTCATACAAACCCTATCGCCAATTGTGTAAAATTCGACAACGACGAAATGACGATTTCCGTTGCACCGCTTGACCCTTATGAAATTATAACTATTTTCTTTTAAGGTATTATTTATAAACCTAGAAAAAACAACCCACTTTTGTGAGTTGTTTTTTTATGGTGCTTGACGGCGGGACTTGCTCCGTCCGCTACGCTCCGCCAAGTGGTAGGCGAACTATCACGCCGGCCCCTAAAAATATGCCACAGGCATATTTTTTTAACGGGGCGTTCAAGTCCCTAACTTTTTTAACGAATAAAAAAACACCCCACAAAAGTGAGTTGTTTTTTTATGGTGCCGAAGGCGGGACTTGAACCCGCACGGAGGATTAGTCCACTGGATTTTGAGTCCAGCGCGTCTGCCAATTTCACCACTTCGGCGTATTTATTTTAATTTATGTTGCAAATTTTACTTATTTTTGCTAAAATTAATATTGTTATCTAAAACTTGCTATATGATAATAGCATATTTTATTAACTATTGCAAGCATATAGAGGGATTTTTATGGAAAAATTAATTCTTATTGACGGAAACAGTTTAATTAACAGGGCTTTTTATGCTATGCCCTTACTTTCTACCAAAAACGGAATATACACTAACGCCGTTTATGGCTTTATGAATATGTTTTTTAAACTAATATCCGAACAATCTCCCTCTCACGTTGCAGTTGCTTTCGACATGAAAGCACCGACGTTTCGTCACAAAATGTTTGCAGACTACAAAGGCACTAGAAAACCTATGCCCGAAGAACTTCGTCCTCAAATTCCACTCTTAAAAGACTTACTTAAAACTATGAACGTATGCGTTATAGAACAAGAAGGAATAGAAGCGGACGATATTATAGGCACTATTGCTAAACACACAAACATAGATACCATTATCGTTACCGGAGATAAAGATTCTTTTCAATTAGTAGACTCTTCTACTCAAATTTTCTTTACAAGAAAAGGTATTACCGAAACCGAAATTTACAACAATTCTAATTTTACCGAAAAAACGGGAATATCTCCTCTTCAAATAATCGACTTAAAATCGCTTATGGGAGATTCTTCGGACAATATCCCCGGCATCAAGGGAATAGGCGAAAAAACCGCTCTTTCTTTAATTCAACAATACGGCTCTTCCGAAAACATATACGAACACCTTTCGGATTTCAGTGGGAAACTTTTGGAAAAAATATCGTCTGATAAAGAAATGTGCTTTTTGTCCAAAAAACTCGCAACCATAAATACAAATTGCGACATAGACACCGACTTAAACAAAATGATTTTTACTCTTCCCCTATCTTCGGACGTTAAAAAGAGATTTTTGGAACTTGAATTTAAATCGTTATACAAAAAAGACGACTTATTTGAAGAAGAATTAGGCACTAATATTAAAAAGCCACAAAAACAAGCCGTAAAAACAATAACTTTAACCGACAATAATTTTTCTTTCCCTAAAAATCAAACGATAGCGATATCAATAAATAAAAAATATATAGATTTATTCATAGATAAAACGGAATACCGTTTGCCTATTATAGAAACTTTATTAGACCAAGGTTTTTATTTTGATTCCGCTCTTTCATTTTGTTTAAAAATCGCTTCGGCACAAAAAACGGTAATAGTTTTTAACAAAAAAGACTTTAAACATTTATTCGATTCTTTTTGCAATTCGGATTTCAATTTTCACATAGAAGACGTTTCTTTAATGGATTATCTTTTAGATTCTAACGGTGGAGAAAAAACCGAAGAGGAACTACTTTCCCTATACGACGGAAACGAAAACCCTCCTGCATTTGCCTTGTTTTCCATATACGAATCTTTAACCAAAGAACTTGAAGAACAAAACCTTTATTCTTTATATAAAGACTTAGAACTTCCCCTTTCGGACGTTTTATTCGAAATGGAAAAATCGGGTTTTAAAATAGATATAAACGCTTTATCTTCTGCGGGAGAAAAATATCAAAAAATTCTGTCGGAATTAGAAACAGAAATAAGCACTCTCGCAAAAGACGATACTCTTAACGTGAACTCACCAAAACAATTAGGAGAAATCCTTTTCGAAAAATTAAAAATCGGAAAAGGCAAAAAAACCAAAACGGGATATTCTACGAGTGCCGAAATTTTAGAAGAATTAGAAGACTCTCACCCGATAGTTCCGTTAATTTTACGCTACCGCCAAATACAAAAATTACAATCGACTTATATTGAAGGACTTAAACCTTTAATAGATAAAAACACAGGACTTGTCCATACTTCGTTTAGACAAACCGTAACTTCGACGGGAAGACTTTCTTCAAAAGAACCTAATCTCCAAAATATTCCCGTAAGAGACGACGAAGGAAAAGAACTTCGAAAATTTTTCGTGCCAAAGTCTAGCGACAGGGTTTTAATCGGTGCAGATTATTCTCAAATAGAATTAAGACTTCTTGCCTCTTTTTCTAACTGTGAAGAACTTATAAAAGCATTTAAAGAAGGCAAAGATATTCACACCTCTACCGCTTCAAAAGTATTTAACGTTCCGTTAGACAAAGTTACAAAAACTATGAGAAGCAATGCAAAAGCCGTTAACTTCGGTATCATTTACGGGATATCGGAATACGGGCTTGCAAAAAATTTAAAAATCTCCCCGTCAGAGGCAAAAAATTATATCGAATCGTATTTTAAAGAATATCCAAAAGTTAAAGAATATATGGAAAACAACGTCGCTTTTGCTAAAAAAACCGGCTACTCTTTAACCTTTATGAACAGAAAAAGAATTATAAGAGAAATCAATTCTTCTAATTACAATTTAAGGTCGTTCGGCGAGAGAGTCGCTATGAATATGCCACTTCAAGGCAGTGCGGCGGATATTATCAAACTCGCTATGCTCGGCGTTTTTAATAGGCTTAAAAAAGAAGGATTAAAGTCCGAACTCATCCTTCAAATTCACGACGAATTGATTATAGATGCTCTTAATTCCGAAAAAGACAAGGTTAAAAAAATATTACAAGAAGAAATGGAAAACGCCGTTTCTTTAAAAGTTAAACTTACGGTAGAAGTCGGCGAAGGCAAAACTTGGTTCGACGCAAAATAAAGGATAATTAAAATGAAAAAAAATACCATTATCGCATTGACCGGCGGAATAGGTAGCGGAAAGTCCGCCACCCTTAAAATGTTAAAGGAAGAAGGCTTTAACGTTATTTCTTGCGACGAAATAACTCCCGAAGTTTATCAAATGAAAACCGTTCAAAAAAAACTTATAGAGCGTTTTAATACTTGTTCCTTTTCAGAAATAAAAAAAATTGCCTTTGAAAAAGACAATATAGAAATATTAACCGATATCATAACTCCCGAAATTTTCAAAATAGCATATAAAAGAGCAAAAAAAATACTTGGCACGGTAATTATGGAAGTTCCGCTATTATTTGAAACCAACACTCAAAAGTATTTCGATAAAGTCATTGTTTTAACAAGAAATAAAACCGACAGAATACAAAGCGTTATGACTCGTTCTAACTTAAAAAAAGAAGAAGTCGAAAAAAGAATTTCAAAACAGTTCGACTATGAAAATAACGACTTAAAAGATTTTATCGTGATAGAAAACTCGGGAACAAAACAAGACTTAAAAGAGAAAATATTAAAAGTTATAAAAGAAAACGTGTAGTCCTATCTTTTTAAATTAAAGAAATAATGGGTATCGTTTTCTTTTGTTTTTATAAAGTTTAATCTATTTATAAGTTTTAAAGACTTTATGTTGTTTTTATATGCTCTACAAGTTAAAACGGATATTTTTAACGTTTCAAAAAGGTAATCTATTACGGCTTTTACGCTTTCAAAAGCATAACCTTTATTTTGATATTCTTTTAAAAATCTAAAACCTATTTCAAGGTCATTATAAAAACCAAAATTCCAAAGAACAATTTCCCCTATCAATTTACCGTTCAATCTTACCGCCAAAGAATACTCTTCTTTTTTCTTTTTTAACTCTTCAACAAAAGAATAAAAATAATCAAAAGACGGTATCCCTTTACAATCTTCCCTATAATCATACCCGTAATATTTATTCAACTCATCGTCTATACACAAATCATAATAAGCAGTATCTGTATTTTCTATTTCAGAAACTGTAAGCCTATCGGTTTTTATTTTAATCGGAAATTTTATTCTATCAAACGCAGTATGAATGGTAACGATATTTTTTTGCTTTACCTCAATAGGGTGATATTGCAGTTTGGAAATCCTAAGCCCCATATCTCCGCAATCTTCTTCTCTATTGATAAACTTTACTCCGTCTACGGCAAAAGCCTTGGCAAATTCGTTTGCCATAAAAGGATAAACGCCTTCATAAGACTTTAACCCTTTTTCTACGTGAATAATTAAAGTATCTTGAACCACTTCTCCGACAGAAAATGCAACCATTTTATTTTTGACAAAAATTGCTCCCGCTTTTTGGTTTAACAATTCTAAATTTTGTACAAAATTCAAAACCTTTCTTTCTTCTTCTTTTTTAGACCAAGCGGAAAAATCTTCACCGCTTTCAAACTCTTTCAAAAAAACTTTTACTTTTTCTATATCTTCTTTTGTTAGCTCTCTAAAATAATAATTTTGATAAGTTTTTTTAAATTTATTAATATGGTTTCTTTGTCCGCTATATTTTTTTCCGATAAAAGATTTAAAACTTTCAGCGTCGTAAATATAATCGCTCCAATTTCTATCGTTAAATATTTCGGCATTAGAGTATCTTTCGCAAAGTTTTACCGCCGTCTTATTATCTATACAGCAAAAACGTAATAACGTTCCCGTTTTTTTACAATACTCTTCGATTTTTAATAAAGCCCCGTCTATGTCTTTACCGATAGGATAATAAAAAGCGTCTTTATAGTCTAAACAACTTTCTTTCATTATAAGCGTTTTATTAAAAACGGCGTAATCAATCAAAAAATCGTCCCGCCACATAAATTTTGTACCTAATGAAATATCACAAAAACTAATCTCTGCTTTTTCTAAATAGTCTTTTATTATTAGTACGTCTTTATCTAATCTTGTAAATTCTAACATATAAGTAAAGCGGTTTGTAATTCAAACCGCTTAAAAATTTATTTTTTATTATTTTTCAAAAACTCTAAAATATCGGAAAGTCTATCTAAATCGTCCCTAGTATAATAATCTATATAAATTCTACCTTTTCTATCATTACCTATGGCATTTACCTTTGTACCGAATACCCTTTGCATATCTCCGATAAGGTCTTTGAGTTCAGCGGAAAGTTCTACTTTTTGTTTTTTCTTCTCCTTTTCTTCGGGAGGCATAAAGTAATCTCTTACTCTCTTTTCGGCATCTCTAACGGAAAGCCCTTCTTTTATAATGCTCCCTGCAACTTTAATTTGTTCTTCTATCGGAAGAGAAATAATCGTTCTTGCGTGTCCTGAAGAAAGTTTTCCCTCAGCAACCATTTTTATAACTTCGGGAGAAAGACTTAAAAGTCTTAAAGTATTTGCAATCGCAGGTCTGGACTTTCCGATTCTATCCGCAAGTTCTTCCTGCGTTAAACCGTAATCTTCCATTAAAGCCTTCATTGCCATAGCGGCTTCTATCGGATTTAAATCTTCCCTTTGTAAATTTTCGATTAAGGAAATTTCCTTGATTTGCCTTTCGGAATATGTTTTTACTATTACCGGAACTTTTTCAAGTCCTGCGAGTTTAGACGCCCTAAATCTTCTTTCGCCGGCAATAATCATAAATCTATCACCGCTCTTATTTACGATAATAGGTTGAATAACTCCGTGCTTTTTAATTGATTCCGCCAACTCTTTTAGTGCGGTTTCATCAAAGACTTTTCTTGGCTGATTCGGGTTTGCGAATAATGAACCTATATCAACTTCGCTAACCCCTTCCTTAGAAGAATTATCTTCTTCAAAAATAAGACTTTTTCCGTAATCTTCTTCCGTTTCAGAGAAAAGAGCGGAAAGCCCTTTTCCTAATCCTTTTGCAGGTTTCATCTTTAAGTTTCTCTCCGTTTATATATAATTTTATTTATTATTGTTTAGATAAAAATTCTTCCGTCAAAGAAAGATATGCTTTTGCTCCCGCACATTTAGTATCGTGAAGCATTATAGGAACTCCGTGGCTCGGAGCTTCGGCCAAACGTATATTTCTCGGAATTACGGTGTCGTAAACACGCTTCCCGAAAAATTTTCTTATTTCGTCCGAAATTTGTCTTGAAATTATCGCTCTATTATCACCCATAGTAAGAACTACACCCTCTATCTTCAAGTTAGGATTTAAATGCTTAACTACAAGTTTAATGGTGTTCATAAGTTGACTTAAACCTTCCAAAGCATAGTATTCACTTTGAATAGGAATAATTACGGTGTCAGCAGAAGACAACGCATTTATAGTTAAAAGCCCTAACGACGGAGGACAGTCGATAGTTATGAAATCATAACAAGATTTAGCCTTGTCTAACACATTTTTTAGGACGTGTTCTCTATCCTTTATATAAACCAATTCTACTTCCGCTCCCGCAAGGTCTATGCTTGACGGTAAAATATCTAAATTGTCAACACACGTTTTAACAACTGCATCTTGAATAGGTTGTTCATCAATCATAACATTATAAACGGAGTTTTTAACTTCACTTTTAGCAAAACCCAAACCGCTCGTTCCGTTACCTTGTGGGTCAAGGTCAACGATTAAAACTTTATAACCTTTACTCGCAAGATATGCAGACATATTAACGCAAGTAGTAGTTTTACCAACGCCACCTTTTTGATTAGAAAAAGCAATTATTTTTCCCATATTGTTCTCCATAGTATTTTAATGTTATTGTTATTCGTCTTTTTTATCTTCTTCAGAAGTTTTCGTAGAAGTTCTCTTTTTTACCGTTTTTTTAGGTTCGGGTACTATAACGTCATTATTTTCTTCTTTTTTCTTTGATTTTCTTTCGAAAGGATTTTCTTGAAGGGTCTTTTCGTTTTCATCCATAAACTTGATGATTTCTTCCACGGATTTCCCTTCCATTAACATATCGACTTCTTCGGAGAAAATAGTTTCTCTTTCAATTAAAAGTCTTGCCATATTATCGAGTAGTTTTTTGTTTTTAGAAAGCATATCTCTTGCTTTTGCAAGTCCGTCTTCAACAATAATTCTAACTTCCTCGTCGATTGTTGCCGCAGTTTCTTCGCTATAATTAACGTGAGAAGCCATATCACGACCGATAAACACTTCCTTTTCTGAGCCGTACGAAATAGGTCCTACTTTTTCGCTCATACCCCATTCGGTAACCATAAGCCTTGCTCTCTTGCTTACAGCCTGAATATCTCCCGACGCTCCTGCCGAAACGTCCTTTATTATAAGTTCTTCGGCAACACGTCCTCCTAGCGTCATAACTATATCGTCTAAAAGTTTAGCTTTAGTTAAATGGTTGTCGTCGTTATCAGGTCTAGTCATAGTATAACCTGCCGCCTGACCACGAGGAATAATAGAAACTTCGTGAACAGGGTCGCAATTAGGCAAAAGCCTTGCCAAAATTGCGTGTCCCGATTCGTGATAAGCCGTTATTCTCTTATCCGTTTCGGTTACTAAGCGGGATTTTTTCTGAGGTCCTAATAAAACCTTATTGATTCCTTCGTATAAATCCTTATTAGAAATGAATTTTCTGTTTTCTCTTGCCGCCAAAATAGCCGCTTCGTTTAACAAGTTTGCAAGGTCGGCACCGGAAAATCCACTAGTCATTCTTGCAACAATCTTAAAGTTTACGTTAGGAGCCATAGGCTTATTCCTTGCGTGAACCTTCAATATTGCCTCTCTACCTTTAACGTCCGGAACGTTGACGTATATTTGACGGTCAAATCTTCCCGGTCTTAATAGTGCAGGGTCTAATATGTCTGCACGGTTAGTTGCCGCCATAACGATTATTCCGTCGTTAGACTCAAATCCGTCCATTTGAACTAAAAGTTGATTTAACGTTTGTTCTCTCTCGTCGTGTCCTCCGCCAAGCCCCGTTCCACGTTGACGACCTACGGCGTCTATTTCGTCTATAAATACGATACAAGGCATACTCTTTTTAGCAACGTCAAACAAATCTCTTACCCTTGAAGCACCTACACCTACGAACATTTCAACAAAGTCCGAACCCGAAATAGAGAAAAACGGAACACCCGCTTCTCCCGCAACTGCCTTGGCAAACAAAGTTTTACCCGTTCCCGGAGGACCTACCAAAAGAACACCCTTAGGGATTCTTGCACCAAGTGCTGAAAACTTTTGAGGGTTTTTCAAAAAGTCCACTACTTCTGCAAGTTCCAGTTTCTCTTCTTCAGCCCCCGCAACGTCGGAAAATCTTACTTTTAAGTTTTGATTAACCTTCGCATTTGTTTTTGCAAAATTCATAGCGCCTTTCGTTCCGCCTTGCGTCTGCATCATAAGTACAAAAAATACAACAGCAATAAGAACGCAACCTATAATCGGCAAGAGCGAAGACCAAATAGAACCCGCATTAGGGTCGGTATAAGAATAAGATACCTCCATAGTAGACAACTTACCGTTAAGGTCGGTTATGAAAGCATCATTATCTCTCGGAACAACAGTGGACATTTTCAAAATGCCTACAACTTTATTGCTACTATTATATAATGATATATCAAAATCTAAGTTGTAATCATCTATAAGCACGTTAGTGATTTTTAAATAAGAATACGTAGTAGAAATCTGTGCTTTTATCTTAGAAGCAGACACGTTATTAAATTCTTCTTTGGTTAATTTTTTATCTCCTTCTTCATAATCGGTATAAATAGCATTTACAACCGAATTGAATTCAGAGCAGTCTACGTCCACACGCCTATTAAAGCATCTTACCAAAAAGAACACAGAAGCAATAAGCACAATGATTCCCAAAACTATCCATATGGTTTTTGATTTTTTATTTCCCAACTCTACAATGTCTCCTTAGAATTAAATTACTATTATTATACAACAATAAAAGGAAAATTACAATCAGTTTTACAACTTTTATTTAAAAACAAAGAAAATAATTAAAATGTTTCACGTGAAACAATAAAACAAAAAGAAGGAGAAAACAAATGTTTCACGTGAAACAATAAAAACACGCCTTTAAGACGTGTTTTTATTTTTAATAATTTATTGTTTTATATTATTGCATTGATAATGCCGGGCAAGTTTATTGTTGAAATTGTATTAAATATAATTAAAAATACGTTTATTTTTTGAATTAAACTAGTTATTATGGCTTCACCCGTGGCAATGCTTATCATTTGAACAAAACCTATCGGAATTATACTTAATATTGTTAAAATTATCTGAACCCAAATAACGCCCCTAAAAAAGCCTATAAACACACCTAAAAATTTATCCAAAACGCCGATTGGCTTTATCTCGTGCATTTTATATATAACTTCTCCAAGCAGAAAGAATATTATTTTAAGAAGTATAAACAATCCTATTGTCGCAATAACTGCAACCACATAGTAACCGAATGTAGAACAAATAACTTCTCCAAGAGTCGTTCCGACGGGATACCCACCCTTTGTTTTTACCGATATAATGGTAGCAACAAGCCAACCGGCTACGTTTTTCCCTTCAAAAAATTCTTTGCCCGAAATTTCCGAAAGGGGAGTGTCCATAAGGTTTTCTCCGAAAAACCCCGTAAGACCGCCTTTAAGCCAATTCCCTACTATATTTATAAAATTAAATTTTGTTTGCAAAAATTGTGCGCTTGTTGAACATAAAGAAACAGCACCTATTAGCGCTAAAATAAAACCGAAGGTTTTGAAAAAGGTTTTTGCAAAACCTCTTTTAACACCTAAAACGGTAAATATCACTAATATTACTATTGCAACCACATCTATTGCCAGAGCAACAAACGGAAACAACATTGAATTCATAAGTTTGCCTTTACCAAATTATTCTTAGATTAGTTATTTTTTCTAATAATACCATAAAATATAACTTTTTTCAAGGAGTTTTTTATAAAAACAAGAATAAAACCGACATTTAAAGTTAATAATGACGATATTAGATTTCGGGAGAAATATCAAAATGGAAAAAAGTTACTCTTTCAGCGTGTTTAACGATTGTTCTTCGAGCGGAATATCTAAGACGTTGGAAAACTTCAATCAAACAAAAAAAAGACCTATCGTGGTTTGTATAGGAAGCGATTTGATTTTGGGGGACAGTTTAGGTCCTTTAATCGGCACAATGCTTAAAAAGGAAGGAATATCCGAATTCGTTTACGGCACGCTCAATTTTCCTATAACCGCAAAAGAAATAGAATATGCTAAAATTCACCTAAAAGAAATGCACCCCAATTCGTTTTTAATAGCAATAGACGCAGCGATAGGTAGCCCCGAAGACGTAGGAATTATACGCATAGTAAAAGGCGGATTAAAACCGGGACTTGGTGTAGACAAAAATCTCGGCACGATAGGAGACGCAAGTATTATCGGAGTTGTCGCTTCTAAATCTTTGCAAAACTATAATTTGTTTAACCTTACAAGATTAAACCTCGTTTTCAAAATGGCGGAAAAGATTACGGCAGGGATTATAGACTATATAAGTTTAACACAAAAAAAAGAACCCCCGTTTAACCAAGGGTTCTCTAACTTATTTGCTCAATAATTTAATAGAAAAATCTATACGTTTTAACGTTTCGTCCTTACCTAAAAGTTCTGCGATTTCGGTAGCACCTCCTGCGGTTGCTTCCTTTCCCGTAATGGCAATTCTAGATATCCATAAAATCGCTTGTTTCTTTATTTCTAACGCTACTGAAAGTTCCACCAAAGTACTAAACAGGGAAGAATTCTCCCAACTTTCAACCGATTGCAATTTTTCTTTTATAAGTGGCAACACTTTTTTAGCGGTTTCTATATCCGACTTTTGCTTTTCATTTACAAACAAATTCAAATCGTATTCTTTAAATTCTTCCAAAAAATCCAACTTTTCGGGAATTTCGCTGAAAATTTGAACCCTTGATTTTACCAAGGACAACAACTTATTTGAATCGTATTTGCCGTAGCACTTACTTTGCTTTAAAAAACTTCCTGCTTTTTCGTTAAACTCTTCTTGAGGCATTTCCTTTATATATTCACCGGACAACCAACGCATTTTGACCTCGTCGAAAATAGAAGGCGACTTGTTTATCCCTTCCAAAGAAAAGTTCTCGGAAAGTTCTTTTAAACTCATTTTCTCGGTATTTGTTTTAGGACTCCAACCCAAAAGTGCTATATAATTAACAATAGACTCTTTCACATAGCCTTTATTGACAAAATCCTCATAACTTGCGTCGCCGTTTCTCTTGGAAAGCTTATGTTGAGAATCTTTCATAATCGGGGGAAGATGTATATACGTGGGTCTTTCCCAACCGAAAGCGTCATACATAAGATTATATTTAGGCGTAGAAGAAAGATATTCCGTTCCTCTTATAACGTGAGTTATCCCCATAAGGTGGTCGTCTATGACGTTTGCAAAATTATAAGTCGGCATTCCGTCGCTTTTTATAAGTATTCCGTCCTCTATATCCTTATAGTCTACCGAAATATCTCCGTACACCAAATCGTGATAAGTTCCAACGCCCGAAACGGGAACGTTTTGACGAATAACGTAAGGCTCTCCGTCCTTTAATTTTTGTTCTATCTCTTCTTTAGAAAGTTTTAAACAATGTTTATCGTACCTGACGTTACCTTCTTCGTCTTTTAAATCCGCAATCCTTTCGGGAGAACAAAAACAATAATACGCACCGCCTAATTCTATGAGTTTTTTAGCATAATCTAGGTATATTTGTTTCCTTTCGCTTTGAACGTAAGGTCCATAATTTCCACCGATATCAGGACCTTCGTCATACATTATACCGGAATCTCTCATAGTGTCGTATATTATTTGAACAGACCCCTCAACGTACCTTGCGGTATCGGTATCTTCTATTCTTAAAATAAAATCGCCACCGTTCTTTTTTGCAAACAAATACCCGTAAAGTGCGGTACGAAGCCCACCTATATGCAAATATCCCGTAGGGCTAGGTGCGAAACGTGTTCTAACTTTATTCATATTGTCCTTGCTCCTCTATCTTTTTCATTATCTTTTTTATATCGGAAATTTCTTTTATTTTATCCATTTTGCCTTCCATATTATAACTTAACGCATCTCCGTTAGCAACTATAATATGGTCTAAAAGTTCAACGCCGTGTACCGTACACAAAACGTTTATCTTCGTAGTCGCCTCGTCGTCAGACGAAGACGCATTTACAACTCCGCTTGGGTGATTATGTGCAAGTATAGCAAACTTCGGCTTATTCTTAGAAACCGCCTGTGCAAAATCCGAAACGTCTATAAAAACTTCTTCTTTTCTATTGCTCTCATAGATAAGTTTGGTAATTAAACGCTTATTCTTATCTAAAAGTAAAACGGCTGACATTTCACAAGACAAATCTTTGAAAAGTTCTATGATTTCGTTTTTATAAACCCCGAAAGCATTGTATTGAATTTTTGACTTGCTTTCTTCTTTCGCTCTTTTTATTATCTCCCCAACAAGAACGATTTCCGTCGCCGTCTTTTTGCCTATCCCTTTTATGGACATAAGACTATCAAACGACGCATTAAACACTTCTTCTACCGAACCAAATGCCGACAAAAGTTTGTGAGCGTGGTCGTTTGTGTTTATTCTCGGAATAGAAAAATACAACAATATTTCCAATAATTCGTGGTCTAACAGTCCGCCTTTATTTGAAATAAGTTTTTCTACCATTCTTTCACGATGCCCTAAGTGGGAAGTTTTTCCTTCGTTCATAAAAAACATTTTATCACATTTTTATAAAAATCGCAAAATATTTAAATCGTTTTAACGTTAATAAGGAAATTTTTTGGCATTTTTGTGATACAATATAGAAGAAGAATAAAAACGGAGTAAAAATTTATGGAAAAATATTCTGAATTTATCGACGATTTAAAAACACTTATTTCATTTAAAAGCGTAAAGGGGGCTAAAACAAAAGACGCTCCTTTCGGAAAAGAAAGTAAAGACGCTCTTTGCTTTTTTTTAAGCGTTGCAAAGAAAATGGGTTTTAAAACTATAAATTACGACAATTATGCGGGGGAAATAATTTTCGGAAAAGGAGAAGAAATAGGAATAATCGGACATTTAGACGTTGTTCCAGAAGGCAACGGTTGGGAAACAAATCCGTATGTCTTGACGTTTAAAAACGGGGTTTATTACGGAAGGGGTGTTGAAGACGATAAAGGACCTATGCTAATATGTCTTTACGCCTTGAAAGCATTAAAAGATTCCAAAATAAAATGTAATAAAACTTTTAGATTTTTCGTAGGAACTAACGAAGAAAGCGGGTGGGAAGACGTTAAATATTTAAAAACCAAAACCACTCTCCCTGAATACGGTTTTTCTCCCGACGGAGATTTCCCCGTAGTTTACGCCGAAAAGGGTATGGTGGAATTAACTTTTGAAATTCCGAAATTTAAAAATTTTGAAAACGTAGTCGGCGGAACGGTTGTAAACGCAGTATGCGGAAAAGCCAGCATAAAACCGAAAAACGAAGTTTTAGATAAACAACTGAAAAAATACGGCTTGCTTTTAGAAAACGGTAAAATAATAAGTATAGGAAAATCTGCACACGGGTCTTGTCCTAAACTCGGTAAAAACGCATTGAAGCCGTTGTTTCGGTTTTTGCTTTCACAAAAAGAAGACGTTAAAAACGTTATAGACTGCTTGTTTAACGATAAATATAAAATATTTAAAATTAAAACCGAACAGGGAAACGTTACGTTTTCTCCCGACTTAATAAAAGAAAAAGGAGACAAAATATACATAACTTGCGATTTAAGAATTCCCGCACCTTTAACATTAGAAAGTCTTACCCCGATTTTTGATAAATTTAAAATTCCGTATACAACTAAAACAAGACATCTACCACAAATGGTGGAAAAAGACGGGGAGTTCGTAAACGCTTTATTGTCTTCTTACAATAAAGTAATGAAAAAAAAGGGTAAGCCTATAAGTCAAAACGGAAGCACTTTTGCAAGGGCTTTTTCGAAAGGTTGTGCCTTTGGCCCTGAATTTATAGGAGTACCTTCAAGTATTCACGAACCCAACGAAAACATTTCTGAAAAAAATCTGCTGTTTTTATATGAGATATATAAAACTGCTTTGTTCGATTTGGCAAAATGATAAAAGCGGACTGATTGTCAGTCCGCTTTTATCATTATTGATTACTTAAAATCTTAAAATACGCTTTTGGGTGAGAACAAACGGGACAAGTTTCAGGCGGAGTTTTACCCGTGTGAATATGTCCACAATTTAAACATTGCCAAGAAACTTCTTCTTCGCTTTCGAAAACCTTTTCATCTTTCACTTTTTTATAAAATTCTTTATACTTTTCTTCGTGCTGACCTTCTACCCTAGAAACACCTTCGAAAAGTTCTGCAATATCGGTAAAGCCTTCTCTCTTAGCAGTATCCGCAAAATCGGCATACATTACGCTTCTTTCGTAATTTTCAAGGTCCGCCGCATCTTTTAAGTTGTCCACGGTAGTACTTACACCGTGAAACAAGTTAAACCATACTCTTGCGTGTGCTTGTTCGTTCATAGCAAATTGCTTAAAAGTTCTATATATGTCTTCGTATCCGTCCGCCTTTGCTTGTTCGGCATAAAAAGTGTATTCGTTAAACGCTCCCGATTCTCTCAAAAACGCCGTCATAAGATTTTGTTGTGTTTTACTGTCTTTTTGTTTCATATCTTTCTCCTTAACTTTTTATAATAGTTTAAGCAAAAATATAAATACAATTCGTTTTTTGTTGAACAATTAAAAAAAATATGCTACAATTAAAAAAAATGAAAGGATTAAATTTATGATTTTCGATACCGAATTGGTTGGTAAAATAGGTTCTATGGCGTTAATCGACAAAGAAAGCAATATATTAAATTACACTTTAATTGCAAGGCTTTCCGCCGAACTGATTCCGGGATACATTTGGGTAACTTCGGGAGCGGCAGAAACAGGTAGATTAGACTATATAAAAAGAAACGGTAAAGAACTCGTCGGTTCTAAAGAAGACGTAAAAACGGATTACGCTTCTCAAGGTCAATCCATTTTAATGTCGACTTACCGTCAGTACGTTAATCCAAATTATTCGGTTAGACAGGTTCTTGTCGAACATCAACATTTTAACGACGACGAAAAAAGAGAACATTTAAAATCTTTACTGTTAAGATGTAAAAACCAAAACGCTATTCCTATAATAAATTATAACGACGCAGTATCTACCGAAGAATCAAGAAAGTTTGAAATTCAATCTTTAAAAGACAAACAAAAAAAAGTAGTCGAATGCGTTGATAACGATGAAACGGCTTCGCAAATCGCCTGTCTTGTTCACGCAAAAACGCTTTTGATTTTAACAAGTGCCGACGGAATTTATAAAGAGCCAGAAAACCCCGACACCTTAATAAAAGAAATAAGCGGAAAAGACGTTTATGAAGTTTTAGACAATATAACCGCTTGCGAAAACTACTGCCTAGGTGCTTCAAGAGTGGGGGCAAACGGTGCAAAAGCAAAATTAGAATACGTAAAAGACGCAGTAAAACAGGGAACTTTCGTTATAATAGCTTCCGCTAAATATTCTATAAAAGATTTACTCTCGGGAAAAGCCAAAGCCACAAGAATAGGAATAAAATAATTAAATTTATGAATAATCCCCAAATTTCGACACATAATATTTGCAAGGGGGAAATTATGAGAAAGAAAGACGTAAAATCTTGCGGTACTAAAAACAGTACTAAAAGTTGTTCAAAAAAGGCAACTAAAAGCGTTAAGAATTGCAAATAATTATAAAAGTAAATTCGACGCTTTCGGCTCTTATACCGGAATAGACGTTTTCGACGAAAACGATATACCCGTTCAAGACGCCGACGACCTATAACTTAACAATTTAAACCTTAAAAAAAGACGATAATTTTTAATTACCGTCTTTTTTATTTATTTTTTTCTTTTGATTTTTCCGTTTTCCACAATTATTCTATTAAAATCAAAGCCCTTAAAAATAGCCCTATCAAGTCCCGTTGCGGTAAACACCGCTTGCAAATGGCTTACCGAAGACACAAGCATTTTTTGTCTTGATTTATCGAGTTCGGACAAAACGTCGTCTAATATCAAAATAGGATATTCTCCAAACCGCTTATAAAACATTTCGGTTTCCGCAAGTTTAAGAGAAAGTGCAATAGTTCGTTGTTGACCTTGAGACCCGTAAATTTTAGCGTCCATACCGTTAAGCGAAAATTTTATATCGTCCCTATGCGGACCTATCCCTGTAAAGCCAAGTCTTAAATCTCTCTCTAATCCCGTCTTTAAATCTTCAAAAAGAGCATAAGCGATTTCTTCTTCGTTTCCATAATATCCGCTTTCGGTTTTCATTTCCAAACTTTCTTTACCCAAAGAAAGTTTTGCGTGCTTTTCTTCGGCAATAGGGGAAAGTTCTTTTAAAAATTCGTTCCTTTCTTTTATAATAACCGAAGCTTCTTTACAAAGTTGTCTATCCCAAACGGGAAGAGTTTCTCTTATAATATCTCTATTTGGATTTTTAAGCAGTTCGTTTCTCTGCAATAAAATCTTATTATACCGTTGAAGAGCGTAAAAATAAGATTTTTGCATTTGAGAAAGAGATATATTCATAAATCTTCTTCTGTCTTCCGGACTTTCTTGAACCAGTTTTAACTCGGAAGGATTAAAAAATACGCTATGAATATTCCCCAAAATTTCGCCGACTTTATTAACTTTTAAGCCGTTTACGAAAATATTTTTTTTATCGTTCTTACTAAACTCTATTTTAACCGAAACTTTTCCGTAAAGAGATTCGGCAATTCCCTCTATTTCGGCACTTTCTTCTCCGTTTTTTATTACGAGTTTATCCTTATTTGCCCTTGGAGAATATCCCGTACAAAGAAAAAATATCGCTTCTGCCACATTGGTTTTTCCCTGTGCGTTTGCACCCGTTAAGATATTTATTCCGCTCGTGAACGAAATCTTTTCGTCTTCATAATTTCGGAAATTTTTAAGAGTTAATTCTTTTATATCCATTTTTAAAATTTTACAAGCCAACTATTATTGACTTTCTTCCTTTTTTATTATATAATGTTTCTTACTTAAAAGCAACAGATAACCGATAAAAGGATTTAATATTATGGAAAGTTACGAGATTTTATGGAAAACTACACTCCCCGAACTTGAAAAGACAGTGAGTTCTATTTCCTTTGACACGTTTATTTCTCCACTTATCCCCGTGGATATTTTGGAAAACAAAATAGTTCTTTGTGCAGAAGGTAAAATCTTAACCGACGCTATAAAGAGAGAACCGCTCGCAACCAATATTAGAGAAGCGTTAAAAAAGAGCAACCCTGACGTAAACGATTTCATAACGTATAACGCTAAAAACCGTGAAGAATATTTAAAGCAGTTAAACGAAGAAGATAGGGAAAGAATAGAAACCCAAGGTTCTCCGCTTAATCCTAAATTTACTTTCGATTCTTTTGTAGTAGGACCTTCTAACGAATTGATTTTCGCCGCGGCAAAAGCAGTTGCGGATAATCCGGGGGAATCTTATAATCCCTTATTTATTTACGGTGGAACGGGACTTGGCAAAACCCATATTTTAATGGCTATTGCGAACTTTTTGAAAATTCACAAACCGCAAGTAAACGTTTTGTATACTACTTGTGAACAATTTACCAACCAACTTATAGAGAGTTTGTCTAAGGGTAAAAGTTCTCCTGCCGATTTTAGAAAAAAATACAGAAACGTAGACGTTCTTTTAATAGACGATATACAATTTTTGTCCAAAAAGCCAACGACACAAGCGGAATTTTTCCATACTTTCAACGAACTCGTAATGCAAAACAAACAAATAGTTTTAACTTCGGACCGTCCGCCGAAAGAAATAGAAGTTTTGGAAGAAAGATTAAGAACTCGTTTTGAAGGCGGACTTCTTGCGGACGTTCAACCCCCCGATTTGGAAACAAGAACGGCAATACTTCGCAAAAAATCAGAAGAACAAAAATGTTTAATAGATATAAAAGTTTTAGGATATATTGCAGAAACTAACGATTGCGATACGAGAACGCTTATAGGAAAATTGACGAAAGTAATTTTTGCTTCTAAACTTCACGAAAAACCGATAACGATAGAACTCGTAAAAGAAGCCCTTAAAGAATCGACGGGCGATAATCAAGAAGAGTTACAAATAGAAGATATAATTAATTGCGTAAGTAGTTTTTATAAAATAAACAAGTCGGACATATTAGGCAAAAAGAAAAACAAAGAATTTGTCGAACCAAGACAAGTTTGTATCTACTTAATAACCGATATGATGAGTTTACCCTTAGTAACGGTAGGACAAAAAATGGGCGGAAGAGACCACGCAACGGTAATTTACGCAAGGGATAAAATTTTAGAACAAATAAAAACGGACGATAAACTTTCAACCGAAATAAACGATATAAAGAAGATGCTTTTAAAACAATAATTATGACTACTTTTACGGAAGGACAATTTGATGCGGTAGTTATCGGTGCGGGACACGCAGGTACGGAAGCCGCACTTGCCTTGGCAAGAACGGGAATTAACACGGCTATGCTCACTCTTAATTTAGACAGCATAGCCTTTATGGCGTGTAATCCGTCTATCGGCGGAACCGCAAAAGGACAGATAGTAAGAGAAATCGACGCTTTGGGTGGGGAAATGGGAATTTCCGCAGACAAAGCACTCTTACAAATAAGAATGTTAAACCGTGGAAAAGGTGCGGCAGTTCAAAGTCTTCGTGGACAAGAAGATAAAAATCTTTATCACCGTATTATGAAGTCCACTCTTGAAAATACCGAAAACTTAAAAATACTACAAGCGGAAGCAATAGAGATATTAACGGACGGCAAAAAAGTAACGGGAGTTAAAACGGCGTTCGGCGGAATAGTTTATTGTAAGGCGGTGGTTATCGCTACCGGTGTATACTTAAACGGAAGCGTTATAGCGGGCGAGTGGAAACGCTCTTCCGGTCCTAACGGATTTGCTCCCGCAAACGGACTTACGGAAAGCCTTATAAATTTAGGATTTAACGTAAGGCGTTTCAAAACGGGAACTCCCGCAAGAATAGATAAAAGAACCATAGATTTTTCCGAACTTGAAATTCAAGACGGCGAAACGGATATCTATCCTTTCAGTTTGTTGACAGAAAGATTGCCTATAAAACAAACGCCTTGTTATTTAACTTACACAAATGAAAAAACTCACGAAATAATAAGAAAAAATTTACACCGCTCTCCGTTATATGCCGGAGTTATTCACGGAACGGGTCCGAGATATTGCCCATCTATTGAAGATAAAGTCGTAAGATTTAGCGATAAAGACCGTCATCAATTATTTTTAGAACCCGAAGGGGCAGATACTAACGAAATTTACGTTCAGGGCTTTTCCACTTCTCTTCCTCACGACGTTCAAAAAGAAATGTACCATACGGTAAAAGGTTTAGAACATTGTGAAATTATGCGATATGCTTACGCAATAGAATACGATTGTATAGATTCTCTTGACCTTTATCCTTCCTTAGAGTATAAAAAAATAGAAGGAATTTTTACCGCAGGTCAAATAAACGGAACAAGCGGTTACGAAGAGGCTGCGGCACAAGGTTTAATCGCAGGATTAAACGCTTCGCTTAAAATTCGTGGAGAAAAACCTTTAATTTTATCTAGGGACGAAGCATATATCGGCGTTTTAATAGACGACTTGGTAACAAAAGGCACTAACGAACCTTATAGAATGATGACTTCTCGTGCCGAATACAGAATAGTTTTAAGAGAAGATAACGCAGATTTTAGACTTATAGAAAAAGGTAGAAAAGCAGGACTCGTCAAAGACGATAAATATAACGTATTCTTAAAACGAAAACAAGAATACGAAAAAGCGACTTCTCTTTTATCTATCTCGATAAAGCCAAAAGATGCGGAAAACATATTGAAAAAATTCGGATTTTCTAAACCCCAATCTGCACTTTTAATCAGCGACTTGATAAAAAGGGGAATACCCTTAAAAGACATTGCCGAAGAATTCGGAGGGTTTGAAGACGTCAGCAAAGAAATTTTGAATACCGTAGAAATAGACGCTATTTACGAAGGTTATTTGAAAAAAGCATTAGAACAAATAGAAAAAACCAAAAAACTCGAAGAAAAATCTATTCCTAAAGATATAGATTATTTGGGAATAAAAGGACTAAGATTAGAAGCAAGACAAAAACTCGATAAAATCCGTCCCGAAAATTTAGGACAGGCAGGTAGAATCTCTGGAGTTTCTCCTGCGGATATTGCAGTTTTAATGGTAGTTTTAGGAAAATAAAAAAGTTATGCCCCGAAAGGTTTTACCTTTCGGGGCATATATACTTTTTAAGACAGTCGATAAGCCGAGTTCTGTCGTGTACGGTCATTTATCTACGAACACGGTCTCCCGCATCCCCCAGCGATATTTTATTAAACCGCTTCGGTGAAACTCCCTAATGAAACGGTTTGTCAATCTTGCGTCAGGTGGGGTTTACATTGCCCCTTTCGTTACCGAAAGAGCGGTACGCTCTTACCGTACCTTTTCACCCTTACCGAACCGAAGTTCGGCGGTTATTTTCTGTTGCACTTTCCTTAAAGTTGCCTTCACCGGGATTTCTCCGGCACCCTGTTTCTAAAACGCTCGGACTTTCCTCATTGACGGTTTCTCTCCGCCCCCGCAACCGTATAACCGACTTAAAAAGTAAAGGTATTATACATCTCTATTCTTTATTTGTCAAGTGTAAAATTTTCTATTATTTCTTCTTTTGAATAAAATCCCGACGTTCTTTTCTCTTCTTTCCCGTTTTTGAACATAATTAAAGTCGGTATCACTTCTACGTTATATTTTATCGCCAAATCCATTTCTTCGTCTACGTTAATTTTACCGATTTTAATTTTCCCGTCAAAATCTTCCGCAAGTTTTTCTATTACAGGCGATAACATTTTACAAGGTCCGCACCACGTCGCCCAAAAATCTACAAGAACCGGAATATCCGAATTTATTACTTCGCTTTCAAAATTATTTACAGTTATAACTGTTTCCATATCATTTCTCCTTATAATATAACCGACAATGACAATATCCTTCAAACTCAGGGTCTTTTATCTGCTCTCTGAATTCTTTGCACATACATTTATAGTCTTCACTTCTCGAAAGTCTACAAGGACAGTACCCTCCCGTCCTTTTTAAACCTTCTTGTATAGTTTTTACTATTTCTTTATCATCGTTAAATTTTATCTTCATATTTATTATTATACCACTTATACAAAAAAGATACAAGATTCGCTCTTGTATCTTTTTATTTTTTTATCGTTTTTTTATTGTTTATCTTTTAAACTGTTTCCGAGATACGTTCCGAATCCCGAAGGTGCTTTTCTCTTTTCTTCTAAAAATCCGGAAGACTTTTTATTGTCGTTAAACTTTTTCTTATCTCCGTATTTTTGAAAACCTTTTCCGTGCTTTCTATCGTTGTTGTTTCTTCCGGCATTATAAGGTTTAGAAAATTCGTCTTTTTCAAAAGGAACAATTACAACGTATCTATTCGGCTCTTTTCCGTCGCTTCTCGTAGAGACTTTGGAACTTTCCGCAAGTGCCGTATGAATTATTCTTCTTTCAAATGCACTCATAGGCTCTAACATTACTTCTCTCTTCATTTCGGTGGCTTTATCTTCTAACTTATGTGCTAAGTTTATAAGAGTTTCTTCTCTTTTAGCACGATAATTTTCACAATCAACAACAACTTTTCTATATTCTTTATTGTTAATATTAAGTTTTGCTCCCGCTAACGTTTGAATAGCGTCTAAAAGTTCGCCACGATATCCGATAACTTCGGAAGATTTTTCGGCAATAACGTTTATTACCGTTTTGTCTTCTAACTCTTCTTGGGTTGCTTTTGCCGTTAATCCCAAATAATCGAATATTTTTTCGACAAATTCAACTATGTTAGAAGAATTACTCTTTCCTTCCTTCTTAACTATTTCTACTACCGCTTTCCCTTTAAGTTTTCCAAACAACCCTTTAACGGGTTCTTCTAAAATTTTAATATCTGCTTGGTCTTCTGAAATTTCAAGGACTTCCAAGCCGTCCTTAACGGCATCTTCCACCGTTTTTGCTGTAAATTGCATTTATATTTCCTCCAAACGCTTTTTAGCGTCTATTTTTATTTAAGTCTTCCTCTGACGTTCTTTTTCTCTTTGCTTTCTGGAATAAAATCGCCTTTATTTTTTTCTTCTTCTTTTAATTGCTCTTTCGTTTTGGTTTGTTTTTCTTCTTGTTTAGGAATATAAACTCTTCCTCTTATTTTTTCTGAAGAATTCGTTTCTTTCTGGAATTTCTTATCGGCAATAAAGTTTATTCCGAGAGTGGTTAAAATACTTATAACCGAACTCAAAACTATATATATGGAGAACGCTGCCGAATAGAAAAATGCGAATATCGCCATCATTATAGGCATCATCCACGTCATCATCTTTTGAGTTTGAGCCCCTTGCCCGTCAACAGTTTGCAATTCCATTTGTGCTTTTTGAGATTTAGACGTTATAATCTGCATTCCCAAAGAAGATAATATAGTTAAAACAATCAATATAAAGTAACCGTTAGGTTCGCTTTTTTCTTGACCCAACTTGGCGGTAAGTTCACTATACTCTTCGTTACTCATATATTTTATGGTAGAAGCGTTGCAACCGCATCCGTCTTGCGTGTCTAAACTGGATTCCGAATCCGAAACGGTATGAGATAGGGGACTATCGGTTACCCAAATATTTTTTACCCAAAGGAAAGACTTTTGTGCAGAACGGAAATTATCAGCACTCTTTTGCTGTCTTATATTTTGAATAAAAGACGCTCCGCTCCAAGGAAGGTCAGAAAACTGCTTTCCTTCAACCTTTAAATAATTATTTTCTTTGGTGGCAAGAGGATTATCAGATTTAATATTCTCTTCTATAACCGAATATTCCGAAGAAACGTTTTCCGTCCCCGGTGTATAATATCTCTTGCAAGACAAGTAACTGTTAGTGGTTTCAACGGTATAATACTCGGTTTGAACATCTACGATAATGTTTACGGGGTTACCGTGAGCATCGTTTCCCATAGAAAAAGAGCCTGTTCCTAAACCGTAAATTTTTTCATCATCGAAAACCAATTCGCCGTTTTTATCTCTCTTAATATAATCGTCGTCGATATCAAATCCCGCATAAATAACGTTGTTATAAGCGGTACTCATATCGTAAAAATATTTTTTCGTAGCAAATCTCGAATATTCGGTAAAACCGTTTATTGCTATAATAAATATAATTAACGTTAAAATAGTGGGAAGGCAAGCACCCCACATAGAATAACCGTTCTTTTTATAAAGAGCAGTCATCTTTTGATTATATAAAAGTTTATCGCCGGCATATTGTTTTTGTAATTTTTCAAGTTCCGGTCTCATTTGTTCCATTTTAACAGAATTCTTTCTCATAGAATAACGAGACATAAAATCAAACGGAAGAGTTACAAGTTTTAATAATACCGTAAATAAAATAACTCCTAACGCTATAGAAGAAGTTATTTGCACAAGCCAAGCTATGATAGTAACGAAAACGTTACCTGAAGTAGGTGCCGTTAAATTTATAATGTTCATTTTAATATACCCATTTTACAACGCTTTTTTTATCGGGAACTTTATCGAATCCACCCTTGCACCAAGGATTACAGCGTAAAATTCTTTTTATCCCTAAAAAAATTCCTATAAAAAAGCCGTGCTTTAATATTGCTTCCAAAGTATACTCCGAACACGTCGGAATATAATTACAAGTCCCTTTAGAAAGATATTTTTGATAAAATTTAATAAGTTTTATGCTTAAAAATTTCAACATTAAGAAATAATTCCCGCTTTTTTAAATAAATATTGCATATCTTGCTTAAAAATTTCCAAAGAATAATCTTTTGCTACTTTCGGTATAAAAACAAAAAAGAAGTTTTGACGGATATTTGGCGTAAAACTTCTAAAAGATTCCCTTAACAAACGTTTTATTCTGTTTCTAATTACACTCTTACCGTGTTTTTTGCTGACACAATAACCTGCTTTTAAGTTCTCCGCCTTAAAATATAAAAGAGTGAGAGAATTTGCAAAAACTCGTTTTCCTTTACCGAAAACCAAATTGAAATCTTTTTCTTTTTTTAACCTGTAATCGGTAGCCATTTTCTTTTATGCTGAAAGTTTATGACGACCTTTATTACGACGACGTTTTAAAACATTCTTTCCCGAACGGGTTTGCATTCTTTTTCTGAATCCGTGTACTTTACTCGTTTGTCTTTTTTTAGGTTGATAAGTCTGTTTCATAATATATACTCCTTAAAAGTTGTTTATGTTTTTAAAAATCTATAATATTGTATAAATATTTTATGTTTTTGTCAATCGTTTAAGCGTTTATTCTTACAGGTAAAACAAGATATAAATATTCTTCGTTTCCGACCGAATTTATTATACAAGGGTCTATCGGAGAATTAAGATTTAAATTTATAAAATCTTCGTTTATTATTTTCAAATATTCTAAAACGTATTTTCCGTTAAAAGCAATAGCAATATCTTTTCCATTTAAATTTATATTTACGTTTTCGTTGACGTTACCTACTTCGGATTTTGCAGAAACCGTCATAACGTTTTCTTTAACGTCAAGTTTTACTACGTTGTATCTATCGTTTTTAGCAACTATAGCCGCTCTTTCTATACTGTTTAAAAGCATTTGTTTGTTTACCGTAACTACGTTTTCGAAAGAAGTCGGTAAAATATGATTGTATTTTACGAATTCTCCTTCTATAAGTCTTGATACAAGTACGGTATTTTCAACTTCTACAAACAAAGATTTCTTTTGAATATATAATTTAACGTTTTCTTCTTCTTTTTCTAAAAGCCTTGAAATTTCCATTAAAGTTCTTGCCGGAATAATAGCGTTAAAATTTCCGCTGGAATTTATTTGTTTTTTAACTACCGCCATTCTGAACCCGTCTAACGCAACAGTAGTTAATTTTCCTTCGTTTACTTCAAATAAACATCCTTTTAATATAGGTCTTGAATCATCTATAGAACAAGCAAAACAAGTTTTTTCAACTACGCTTTTAAAATCTTTTACCGGAAGTTCTATAATATTTCCGTCTTCTTCTTTTTCTATTATCGGAAAATTTTCAGAAGGGAATACTTGCAATTCGCTTTCAGAATCGGAATACTTTATTTGTAACTGTCCGTCATAAAGGCGTGATAACTCTATTTGTTCTTTTTCCAATTTTTTTGTAAACTCAACAAAATACTTTCCAACTACTACAGTTTCGCCTTCCATTAAAACGTCAGCTTTTATTTTCTTTTCTATAGTAAGTTCCATATCGGTTGCAAGCAAAGTTAAAGTATCTCCGAATGCAGTTAATTTTATTCCGCCTAATACAGGATTAGCATTGTTTACAGAAAGTGCTTTACTTACTTTCAACACTGCATCAGATAAATCTAAACCGTCGCAAATTACTTTCATAAATTCCTCCGTTTTGTAAAGAACATCTAAATTAAATCTAACTATATAGATATATTATATATTATAATGTGTAAAAAATCAAGAATTTTAAGTTATAAGAACACATTTTTTTAGCCATTTTAAGTTTGAATTTTAATTTTGTTTTTATATATGTTTTTTATTTATTTTTAAATTTAAATAGTATTGATAATAGTAGTGAGTGTTGAAAGTTGATAAGTGTTAAAA
>JAZLMI010000005.1:0-71712 GCA_045598545.1 Christensenellaceae bacterium
ATACCCGTTCCCAAAGCAGAAATAATAGTCCTTATTTCTTCGTTTTGGAGAATTTGGTCTAATTTCTTTTTCTCCACGTTAAGCGGTTTACCACGAAGGGGCAATATCGCCTGAAATTGTCTTACTCTCGCCTGCTTTGCACTTCCGCCTGCAGAATCTCCTTCCACTATAAAAAGTTCGTTTAGTTCTGCCTTTTTCCCTGAGCAAGCGGAAAGTTTTCCGACCAAATTTTGTGCTTCTATACTTTTAGACGCTCTCGCTATCTCTTTGGCTTTTTTAGCGGCAAGTCTAACCTTTGCGGCAGACATCGCTTTATTTATTATAATATCGAAAATCTTTGAAAGTTTCTTATTCTTCATAAGAATAGACACTTCGTTTACAGTTGCACTTTCTACTGCGGGACGAGCCTCGGGATTTCCCAACTTATTTTTCGTTTGCCCTTCGAATTGAACGTTTTGCATCTTTATCGAAATTATAGCGGTAAGACCTTCTTTAAAGTCATCTCCCAAAAGGTTTTCGTCTTTTTCTTTTAAAATGTTTTTCCCCCTTGCATAATCGTTAAACGATTTAGTAAGCCCCGAACGAAATCCCGTTTCGTGCATACCACCTTCGCTGGTAGGAATATTGTTTACGTAAGAATATACGCTATCAACGTAAGCGTCAGTATGTTGAATACTGAATTCTACCGCTATACCGTCTTTTTCTTCGTAAGCGTACAAAGGCTCGTCATATAAAACGGTTTTACCTTCGTTTAAGTACTTAACGAAATCTATAAGCCCGCCTTCGTATTTATAAACCCTATGAAAATCCGTACGTTCATCATAAAAATCTATCTCTAAACCTTTATTTAAAAACGCAAGTTCTTTTAATCTTTTAAGTATTGTTTCGACAGAAAATTCTACCGTTTCAAAAACTCTTTTATCGGGTTTAAACTGAATAAACGTTCCCTTTTTCTTGGTCTTCTCTTTGGTGTCTTTTAAAGGGGCTTTCGGTACTCCCGATTTTATTTTTTTAGTATTTTCATCTAAAAAACTCGAAAACTCCATTTCGTAAACAGTACCACGAAAAACTTTTACTTTAAGCCATTCCGAAAGTGCGTTGGTTACCGCAGCACCTACTCCGTGAAGTCCACCCGAAAAATTGTAACTGTCAGAATCGAATTTTCCACCCGCATGAAGTTTAGTAAATATAACCTGTACTCCAGAAACTCCAGCCTTGGGGTGAATATCGGTAGGCATACCACGTCCGTTATCTTCAACAGAAGCCGAACCGTCTTTATAAAGTTTTATTTCTATTCTGTTTGCATAGCCGTTAGCCGCTTCGTCCACGGCATTATCGACTATCTCCCAAAGTATATGATGAAGCCCTTTTATACTGGTAGTTCCTATATACATACCGGGACGCATTCTAACGGCGTCTAAACCTTCCAGTATCTTTATATCTTCTGCACTGTAACTTACTTTTGCCATTATTTTCTCCTATAATTTCTATTAAACAACCGCAGTTGAAATATTATCAGACCAAGCGTTACAACAAATCGAAACACCCGTTTGTTTTTGCTGTAATGGCTTATCTAAACCTTCTATTCTATCAATCTTTCCATCGCAATAATCGGTTAAAACACTTAAACAATGCTTTATTCTCATTATTAATCCGCCAAGTCTTGCGTCTTGAACTTCAAAGCCGAAAGGTTTATTGTATTTATCCCAAACGACTTTAAATTTTTCATAAAATTTCTCTAATAATACTATGGTTTTTTTATAGTCTTTTTGCAGTTCAATAAGCGTTTTCTTGTCTTTACCTAGATAGGCTTTTCTCGTTCTATAACCCAAATCGTATTTAACCGAAAGAACTTTTGCCAAAGCCGATTCGTTCTCGAAAATCAACGCATATTCTCCCGCTTTTTTAGCCCTTGAAGAAAGCATTTTCGCATACTTTTCATATAACTTTGCTTTACCTTCTTGAACAGTATAATCCAAATATCCGTAAAAACAATCCGAATACAACATATATTTAGAAGGATTTACGAAACCTTCATGTCCGTCTTTTAACTCGTCTAAAATATCGAGTTTCATAAAATCGTCAAACGAAACGCCGACTATATTATAGAATTTTTCTTTTATGTCTTTCATAGAAAAATTCCCCTTATAAAATTCCGCCGCCACCATCAAAGACGGTAGTACCGAACTAACGGGACATTCCGCTCCGTTATCTCCCCACATAGTAATAAGAACTTCGTCTACGCCGTTTTTAACAAGTTCGGGAAATGCCGATTTCATCGTCTTGATAGAATACGCATTGTCGGGAACAAACCCTTTCCACTTCCACGCCCCTCCCGCAAAAATAACTTTATCAGTCATCTTCTTATGTGCGGTTATCATATCGGAATAAATTTTAGATTTAACGTTATAATAATCCCAGTAAACCAAGGAAACGTTTTCGGGAATAAGGTTTTTAACTTTTGCTATCTGCTTATCCGATAACTTGGTGTAATAATCCCCACCCGAAGCAAGTCTAAAAAACATATCGCTCCACATCATAGGCTTAAAGGAATATTTTTCGGCTATTTTACAAACTTTATTCAAGTGTTTTAAAAGTAACTCCGTTCTATCGGTATAGCCGTGTTTTCCCATATATTTACCGCACCCTACCAAAAACGCTTCGTCCATACCTATATGCACTTTATCGGTAGAATAATTTCTTCGGATAGTTTTAAACATATTTTCTATAAGTTCGTAAACCCTATCGTCGTCTATCAATAAAATATCAGAAGTATCGTTTAATTCGGGATACCAACGGAATATACAATTTAAATGTGCCAAAGTTTGAATACAAGGAACTAACTCTATTCCCAAACTTTTACAATAATTATCTATATCTTTTATCTCTTCTCCCGTATACGCCCCACGCATATACCCGAAAAGCGGTTCGTTTTCAACCTCGTAGGTATCTTCGGTGTAAAGTTGAACTGTATTATAACCCATTTTGGAAATAGTAAAAATAAATTCTTTTAAAGAAGCTACCGTCATAACGGCATTTCTTGAACAGTCTATCATAACTCCGAGGCTATTTCCCTTCATATATTATTTCTCCTTATATTGTATAGATATACTATTTGATTATACAATATATTGTATATTTTTTCAACTATTATTTATATTTTTTAAAATAAAATTCCCGAGAAAAATTTCTCGGGAATTTTAACGTTTTTAATTTATCAGTATGCTCCCATACCGCCACCCGGCATTTGTGGAGGTTCGGGTTCTTTAATGTCGGCAACAACCGCTTCGGTGGTCAAGAACACGCCTGCAACAGACGCTGCATTTTCCAAAGCCGAACGAGTAACCTTTGTCGGGTCGATAATTCCGCTTTGAACCATATCGGTATATTCGTTAGAAAGGGCGTTAAATCCGAAATTCGGTTTATTAGCTTTCAAAATTTCATTTAATATAACCGCTCCGTCAAGTCCTGCGTTAGCAGCAATTTGCTTTAAGGGGGCTTCAACAGCCTTTAACACTATCTCTGCACCGGTTTTTTCATCTCCTTGCAACTTCTCCGCATAAGACTTTATGGTCTTAATTGTAGAGATAAGAGCAATTCCGCCACCCGGAACTATTCCCTCTTGAACTGCAGCCTTCGTAGCATTTAAAGCGTCTTCTATACGAAGTTTCTTTTCCTTCATTTCTATTTCCGTTGCAGCACCTACGTTGATTACGGCAACTCCGCCCGCAAGTTTTGCCAAACGTTCTTGCAATTTTTCTTTATCGTAATCGGAAGTAGTTTCGGCAATTTGTGCTTTTATTGCAACTTTTCTCGCTTCTATTGTCTTGGGGTCGCCCGCTCCGTTAATAATAGTAGTATTATCTTTATCTACTTTTACGCTTCCTGCTTTACCCAACATATCCATAGTTACGTCTTTAAATTCGTATCCTAAATCGGAAGATATAACCGTTCCGCCTGTCAATATAGCAATATCTTCAAGCATTGCTTTACGTCTATCGCCAAAGCCCGGTGCTTTAACCGCAACGCAGTTAAACACGCCTTTTAATTTATTTACTACTAATGCGGCAAGAGCATCTCCTTCTACTTCTTCAGCAATAATCAAAAGACGCATTCCTTGTTGTGCAATAGGTTCTATTACGGGTAAAATTTCTTGAATAGACGATATCTTTTTATCCGTTATCAATATTACGGGGCTATCTAATACCGCTTCCATTTTATCGGTATTCGTTACCATATAAGCGGAAGCATAACCTCTATCAAACTGCATACCTTCTACGGTAGTAAGTTCAGTCTTCATAGTCTTGCTCTCTTCTATGGTTATAACGCCGTCCTTACCGACTTTTTCCATAGCGTCGGAAATAAGTGCCCCAACCGTTTCGTCGCCCGCAGATATAGATGCAACTTGACCTATGGAAACTTTATCTTTTACGGGCTTACTTATCCTCTTTAACTCTTCTACGGCAACGTTAACCGCTCCCGCAATACCTTTTTTCAATATTACCGGATTAGCACCCGCAGCAACGTTCTTTAATCCTTCCTTTATCATTGCTTGTGCCAAAATAACCGCAGTAGTCGTTCCGTCGCCTGCAACGTCGTTAGTTTTTGTGCTGACTTCCTTAACAAGTCCCGCACCCATATTTTCAAACGGGTCTTCAAGTTCTATTTCCTTTGCTATCGTAACGCCGTCGTTAGTTATTAACGGTGCACCGAATTTCTTATCTAAAACTACGTTCCTTCCTTTCGGTCCTAACGTGATTTTTACAGTATCGGCAAGAGTATCTACCCCTTGTTGAAGTGCTTTTCTCGCTTCTTCTCCGTGCTTTAATTGTTTAGCCATATCATTATTCTCCTACATTTTTTTTATTTTAATCTTCTACAATCGCCAAAATATCGCTTTGACGAATTATAGTAAGTTCTTTACCGTCTACCTTAAATTCAGAACCTGAATATTTGGAATAAAGTACGGTATCCCCTTCCTTAACTTGCATTACTATCTCTTTGCCGTCAATAACTCCTCCCGGTCCTACAGCAACTATCTTTGCCATTTGTTGCTTCTCTTGCGACGCAGAGGGAAGTATAAATCCACTTCTCGTCTTCTCTTCTTTTTCTAAACTTTCAACAACAACTTTGTCGAATAAAGGTTTAACCTTCATTTTAAGTACCTCCGATAAATTTTTAGCACTCTTTTAGTTCAAGTGCTAATATCTATTATAAACACTTTATTATATTTGTCAATAGAATATGGCGTTTTTTAAAAAATTTTTAATAAATTTTTTAACAAAAAAAGTCGTAAAATTTTCTCTTTAAGAATATCTTACGACTTTAAGTTTTTATAACGTTAAAAGAATACTTTATCTTCTTTCTTTTTAGGTTCGCAGGTTACGTCTATTCCCAATCTTTTAAGCATTTTATTATCTACGTGAGACAGTATAACGGAAGAGTGGAATTGTACTCCCTTCAATTTAGACAACTGATTCAATGCAAGTTGTGCCGTCGGATTAGTTACTGCACTTACCGCAAGAGAAAGTAAAACCTCGTCCGTATGAAGCCTTGGGTTTGAACTTCCCATATGATTTACTTTAAGTTTTTGAATAGGCTCTATTAGTGTAGAAGATATTATATCTATTGAATCGTCTATTCCCGCTAAAACTTTCAAAGCGTTTAATAAGCACGCCGCACTGGCACCTAAAAGTTCTCCGGTTTTTCCCGTTACGATAGTACCGTCTGCAAGTTGCATAGAAGCAGCGGGAGTACCCGTAACAAGTTCCTTTTCTAAGGCAGGTCTTACCACTTCTCTATCGTTTATCCCTATTTGCATCTTTTGCATTAGGATTTCTATTTTTGAAATAGTGTCTTTTCCGACAAGTCCCTTTCTTACGTCTAACTGTGCGGAATAATAACGGCGAATTATCTCTTGTTTACTTGCCATCTTACAAACGTCGTCGTCTATTATTGCGTATCCCGCCATATTAACCCCCATATCTGTAGGAGATTTATACGGACAGTTTCCCATAACCTTGGTTAACGTTGCTAATAATACGGGGAAAATTTCAACGTCTCTATTATAGTTTACAGCCATTTCTCCATAAGATTCCAAGTGGAACGGGTCAATCATATTAACGTCGTTTAAGTCCGCCGTAGCCGCTTCGTACGCTACGTTTACGGGGTGATTTAAAGGTAAATTCCAAATTGGGAAAGTTTCGTATTTAGCATATCCCGCCTTTACACCTCTTTTATATTCGTGATAAAGTTGAGATAAACAAGTAGCCATTTTACCGCTTCCCGGTCCCGGTGCAGTTACAACGACCAACGGCCTACTTGTCGGTACGTATTCGTTCTTTCCGAAACCTTCGTCGGATACTATTTTTTCTACTTCGGTCGGATACCCCTCAATAGGATAATGACGGTAAACTTTTATTCCAAGCATTTCAAGACGCTTTTGGAATATCATAACAGACGGTTGAAAGTTAAATCTCGTAATTACTACGCTTCCAACGTAAAATCCATTATTCCTGAAAATATCTATTAAACGCAAAACTTCGGAATCGTAAGTTATCCCTAAATCGTTCCTATACTTGTTTTTTACTATATCGTTAGCATTTATCGCAACTAAAATTTCAACGTTATCCTTTAATTGAGATAACATCTTCATTTTACTATCGGGTTCAAATCCCGGAAGAACTCTCGATGCGTGATAATCGTCGAAAAGTTTTCCGCCGAATTCCAAATACAACTTATTATCGAATTTAGCAATTCTTTCTTTGATTTTAGCCGATTGCAATTCAAGATATTTTGCGTTATCAAATCCTATTTTCATTATATCAGTCAAAACTTTATTATTTTAAAAGTTTTGCCTCCTTTAACTTTTCTATAAATGCCTTACAATCTTTTTCCGCAGTTTGCTTGTCCACGTCATATTCTTGTATTAAAGCATTTACTATTTCTTCTTCCGTCGTATTACTTTCTAACTTCTTCCAAATAAAAGCACTTACTTCATTTAAATTTATTACACCGTTAAATTCCTTAACTCTGCTTCCGACTGCAACAACTATAAAATTGCCCGCAATTTCTCTCAATTTAAAACCGTCTTTTATTTTCATTTTTCATTCTCCTTTACCATAGCATTATAAGAAGTTATTGCCGCTTCTTTTGAAATATTACAATAAAGTCTATAAAATTCAACGCTGTTCAAAAGTTTATTTAAAAGGCTAAACATTTTATCCGACATTCTCTCTTCGGAAGGTCTTAAAGTTTGTTTCATAACGGTAATAAGCATATCTTTTGCAGGTACTTTTTCTATAGAATTTTTCTCACCACGTTTCAGTTCGCAAATAGCACCTATTTTTACTTTTATATTATTACTTAATCTATGTTTACCGTTCCAAGGCGTTCCGTAAACGAAAAATTCTCCGTCTATACATCTTATTATCGGCTTATCGTCGTTTATCATAACGACCTTATCCCCGAAAGTTTCTCGCCAAAGCCTAGCGTGAGTAGATTTACCCGTTCCACTCGGAGCGGTAAATAAATATGCTAAATTCCCTACTTTTACCGCACTACAATGGAAAACCGTGCCTTCTTTATGCAAAATTAAATAATCACAAAGTTTTCTAAATAAAGATAAACTTTCCAAATAACTTTTACTGAACTTAACGTCTCCTGCAATTTTTTCTTCTTCTTGCAAGTCCTTTTCCGTTATAGTTACGCCAAATTCTGGTTCTTCTTCTCCGTCGTATAAATAATCTTTACAAAGGTCTAACGAATAACTATGCAAATTATCAGCGTTAAAAACAGTATCCGCTATTTTATACTTTGGCATTATTTCCCCTTTATACTCAATTTTATATCTTTATTATTTTATCAAAGCCAAGCGGGTTTTGTCAATGAATTTTAATTTTTAAATAAATATTATTTAACCTAAAGCCAGATTAAAAGCGGAATAAAATTTATTCCGCTTTATAACTTTTCATCATAACTTTAAGTATCTCGTTTTCAGAACCGTTTTCTACTTCATTTAAGTCGTATAATATTTTCTTATCGGATAAAACTATTATTCTATCCGCTATTTTTACCGCTTCCAAAATATCGTGAGTTACTACTATAACAGTATTATTTTTCTCTTTATGCTGATTTTTTATCAGGTCTATAAAAATACGCTTATTTTTTACGTCTAAACTCGTAAAGGGTTCGTCAAGAATAAATAGCGGAGCGTCATAGCATAAACCCCTTAATACCGCTACCCGCCTTTTCATTCCTCCCGATAATTTTTTGATATAACTATTTTCTACCCCTAAAAGTCCTACTTCTTTTAATCCATTTTTAACGTCGTAATTTTCGTTTACTAATTTTATATTCTCCGAAACGGTAAGATTAGGTACTAATCTATCGTCTTGAAACACCAAAGATATTTTATCGGGCAAATTGGAAATTTCTCCCTCAAAATCGGTAAGCCTTGCAATAACTTTAATAAGAGTACTTTTACCCGAACCACTCTCGCCCAAAATTGCCGTAATTTTGCCTTCTTCTATATCTAAATTAAAATTCTCGTATACGATTTTATCTCCGTATTTTTTAGTTACGTTTTTTAAACTTATCATTGCCAACGCCTCGCTTTTTTAGAAATCAAATTAAACGTTATCTCGATAATAAGTCCCAAAATCACCGTAACCAAAACCAAAGCGAACATAGTTACCGTTTCGTCATACAAATTGGCGATATAAAGATAATTGCCCAAAGATTTTGACGTATATGATAAAACTTCCGCCGCCACCATAAGTTTTAAGTTTAACGAAAGCCCGCTTCCTATACAAATCAACATGTACGGCGTTATTTGCGGTATTTTAACTTTAAATAAAATATCTTTTTCGCTGACTTTAAATGCCTTACACATTTCTATTTGGTCACTATCAACGTTTTCAAAAGCATTCTTAACACTTGTAAAAGTGGTAGGCAAAACTACTAACATAGTAACGACAATGGGTGCTATTTGGCTATTCGTCCAAACAAGTAAAATAAGAACAACCGCAATTGTCGGAAGCACTCTTATTATCGCAACGATAGGTTGTATCGCTTTTTCAAAATACTTATATTTTACCGAAAAATACGCAAATAAAAATGCCAATATAAAAGAGATTATAAAGGACACAAATGAACGAATTACCGTACCCAAAACCGCATAATAAAATTCCGAATAAGTAAAAAGCGTAAAAAACTTGGATAAAGTATCTTTTAAACTCGGTAATAAGTATGAATTATCTATACTTTTTGAAATTATACTCCATAACAATATTATACAAAGCACCGGTATAATCGGGATTATTAAGTTTAATATTTTTTGTCTTCTATTCATTATTTTATTGTTTCGTACCCCAAATTATTTTTTCCGAGTATTATCTTAAACGTCAAATCAGGAACAAGTCCTTCCCCTATAACGCCTATTTTTTTATTTTTTAAATCTTTAACCGAATAACTCGCCCTACTCATTAAATATAAATTACCGTGAGTTAAAACAGCCACCATTTTATAACCTTTATTTTTATAGAGTTTACTCGCCGCATTTACGGGCAAAATTATGAAGTCGGAAATAGAAATCGCCCCCGTCATATACTTTGTTATATCGTCGGAAGGCACGACGCTATAATTAAAATTCGCCCCTAAAATAAAATCCTCTTCGTCGTATATAAATTTAGCGATAGCAAGCGAAGGGGCCCCGTCCGGCACAACGAAGGAAAAAGATTTATTTTCTATAATGTTTGTATCGCTACTTAAATTATAAAAGAAATCGTCTTCTACGGCGTTTGCAGGTTCTATCCCCAAACCTATACCGATTTTTCTTATTTGTTCTATATAAGTTTTAACCGCCTGTTTTGAAGAAAGTGCGTCTTCCCAATATATATTGCAATTCGTGATAGTATCTTTGAAGATAGCCGAAGACGGTTTTAGAGAAGTGTTTTCATATTTAGAAGAAACCGCATCGACGGCAGTATTAATATTATTTTTTAACCACTCGCTCGTATCGAATTTAGACTTTATTTCTCCTACAAGTTGGGGATAATTTTCCAAAACCTCGTTTTTAACCATTAAAACTGCTTGCGGATAAGATTTTGTTTCGTTATCGTACAATTCTTGAACGTCTATTCTATGCCAGTCGTAATCTTTACCCTTTACTTTTTCAAGTTTAGTCGCTACGGGTTCGGGGAGTAAACCACAATCTAAACTTCCGCTGATTAAACCTTCCATTATAACGTTAGCGTTTGTATATTGTATATAAACCTTATCTTCTTTTTTATCGCAAGCAAAAAGTGTAAAACAACTTAAAAACGCTAAAATTACAGCAAAAAATTTTTTCATAACAAAGAAACTCCCTCCGCCTAATATGGCAAAGGGAGATACATAAATTATTAAGACGTAAAATCTTAAATCCTTATTAATCCCTGTGCCGTTAGGCGAACCTTTCGACTTAGGTATTTTTAACTGTTTTTATTTTATTATACTTTTAATTTTTTGTCAACTGTTTTTTTGTTTCAATTTCAGATACTTTTCTCTTGTCGCTTTTCCGCCTCTTATATGGCGTTCGGAAAGATTTTTATCAAGAACTTTTTTCACTTTTTTATAAAGACCTTTATCAATCTTTTTAAGACGTTCGGAAACGTCTTTGTGGATAGTGGACTTACTGTAAGAAAAAACTTTTGCCGCATCTCTTACCGTAGCACCCGTTCTTATTATATATTTTGCCTCTTTTATTGCTCTTTCTTTTATAGAGTTAAACATAAATTATTCCTCTCAAATTTTTTGGGATAATATAACTTATGTTTATTTTCGACAATTTATTACTAAAAAACCGTGAACGGTAAAGTTCACGGTTTTAGTTGTAAATTGAAATTAGTCTACAAATTCAATTATTGCTTTATCGGCAGCGTCGCCCTTTCTTGCACCGAGTTTATAAATTCTCGTATATCCGCCACCTTGACCCTTTTCTTCTTTACGGGTAGCAAACTTGGGAGCGTACTCATCAAAAATCTTTTCGATTAAAGGATATTTAATGGCTTTCGTTCTGTTTCTGAAATCAGCCTTACTTTCTTTAAATCCTTTAACTTCTTGCAAGTCGTTTACCATAGCCATAATTTTTCTTCTTGCATTTAACTTCTTTACGCCGTCTTTAACAAGAGTTTTAGAAGTTTCTTTACCCTTACTATCGGTAACTTTAACTTCTTCTTCTACTGTATCGGCATAAGAATTTACAGCAAGAGTAATAATCTTAGCAACGTAAGCGGAAACTTCTTTCGCTCTCGCTTCGGTGGTTTCTATTCTACCGTACCACAAAAGGGCGGATGCTTGATTTTTTATAAGTGCCATTCTTTTAGTTGCGTTTAATCCTAATTTATTTTCCATTGTTTAGTCCTCCTTGTCTTGGAACTTAAAGCCGTAACTGTTAAGTTTTGCTATAACTTCGTCCAAAGACTTCTTGCCAAGGTTACGAACCTTTAACATATCTTCTTCTGTCTTTTTAGTTAAATCTTCTACGTTATGAATATTAGCACGTTTCAAACAGTTATAAGAACGCACCGAAAGGTCCATATCTTCAATGGTCATTTCGAGAATTCTCTGTCTCTTATCTTCTTCGGGCGGAACGAGTATTCCGATATTTCCGATTTCAGATAAAGAAACGAACATTTTTACGTGTTCTTCCATAATCTTAGCCGCCAAAGAAACTATATCTCTGCCGGAGAATGCACCGTTAGTCCAAACTTCAAGAGTAAGTTTATCGAAGTCAACGCTTTGACCAACACGGGTTGCACTTACGTTATAACTAACCTTTTTAACCGGAGTATAGATACTGTCTATGGCGATGTTATCTATAATTTCGGTTTTGTGTTCGTCAGCACCTTGATATCCACGACCTCTCGCAACAGTAAGTTCTAAATCAATCTTACCGCCCTCGTCTACCGTACAAATGTACTGGTCGGGATTCAAAACTTCAAGTTCGGAATCACATTCAATATCTCCTGCTTTTACAATTGCAGGACCTTTTTTTACAAGTTTAATAACTTTCTTGTAATCTTTATCAAGACAAGTACTCTTTAACGCTACGCACTTCAAATTAAGGATTATTTCGGTTACGTCTTCCTTAATAAAAGGCACAGATGAGAATTCGTGCTTTATCCCCAAATCTTCAGAAAACTTAATATTCTGAATTGCGATTCCGGGGAGAGCCGATAAAAGTATTCTCCTTAAAGCGTTACCAAGCGTAAGTCCAAAACCTTTTTCTAAAGGTTCGACAACGATTTTTGCGTAACTTTTGTCTTCGTTTTCTTCCACTGCTATTTTTGGCATTTCAATTTCCATCATAAGAAAAGAACCTCCTTAAAAAATAGTTCCGATAAAGCACTTGCAGGAATCCTTTGCCGGATTGTGGAATTATTCCGACTTTCCCCCTGCAAGACTTTCGGCTTATTATTTTTAAATTTTATTTCGAGTACAACTCGACTATCATATGCTCTTTGATAGATACATCGATATCTTCACGTACCGGAAGAGCAAGAATTTTACCTTCCAAAGTTTCGGGATTGAATTCTAACCATTTAGGCATAGCACCAACCTTCATTTGCTTTATTTCGGCAAAATATTTATTGTCTTTTTTGTTTTCCTTAACTGCTATAACGTCTCCTACTTTAACGCAATAAGAAGCAATATTTATCTTCTTTCCGTTAATTACGAAGTGTCCGTGAGTTACAAGTTGACGAGCTTGACTTCTGGAAGAACCTACACCCATTCTGTAAATAACGTTATCTAATCTTCTTTCAAGTAAAGACAACATATTTTCACCGGTGATACCTTTCATTCTATCAGCCTTTTCGTAATACTTTCTGAATTGTCCTTCTAATACGCCGTAAATTCTCTTACATTTTTGTTTTTCACGTAATTGAAGTCCGTATTCTGAAATTTTCTTTCTATCCATACCGTGTTGTCCGGGAGCTACAGGTCTTTTTTCAAAAGCACACACACCCTTAAAACATCTTTCGCCTTTCAAGAAAAGTTTAGCCCCTTCTCTTCTACATAAACGACATTTGGATTCTGTATATTTAGCCATTTTTTATATCCTCCGTTATACTCTACGTTTTTTAGGCGGTCTGCAACCGTTGTGCGGAATAGGAGAAACGTCTTGAATAAGAGTAACTTCCATATCGCAATTAGCAAGTGCTCTGATAGCAGATTCTCTACCTGCACCGGGACCTTTAACGTAAACTTCTACTTGACGCATACCTTGTTCTCTAGCAACTTTTCCGGCAGCTTCCGCAGCCATTTGAGCAGCGAACGGAGTACTCTTTCTGGAACCTTTAAATCCTAAAGAACCTGCACTTGACCAACTTACAGCATTACCTTGCATATCGGTAATGGTTACCAAAGTATTATTGAAAGATGCCTGAATATGAACTTGACCTTTGTCAACTTTTCTGGCTTCTTTACGTTTTTTCGTAATTTTCTTAGCTGTTGCCATAATCCGTTACCTCCTTACTTCGTCGCCGTTTTCTTTTTAGCAACGGTACGGCGGGGACCTTTTCTGGTTCTCGCATTTCTCTTAGAACTTTGTCCTCTTACGGGCAAATTCTTTCTATGACGAACACCACGGTAACATCCGATTTCGATAAGTCTCTTTACTGAAAGAGATACTTCACTTCTCAAATCGCCTTCTACGTGAATATTATGTTCGATATATTCTCTTAATTTTGCAACATCGTATTCATTTAAGTCTTTAACTCTAATGTCGGGATTAACACCCGTTTCTTTGATGATTTTCCTTGCAGTCGTAAGACCGATACCGTATATATAGGTAAGTCCGATTTCGACTCTTTTGTTATTAGGCAAATCAACGCCGGCTATACGTGCCATTTAATACCTCCGTATTATTTTCTTTATGTTTTATTTTTTATATATAAATGCCTCTTATTTTCCTATTCTGGAATGTGAAAGGAATTTTAAAGGCGGTTGTTTTCTTTCCGAACGGAAAGTTCGGGTTTAATTAACCTTGGCGTTGTTTATGGCTCTTATCTTTTGAACAGATTACCATAACTTTGCCGTTTCTTTTGATAACTTTACATTTATCGCACATTGGTTTTACAGAAGGTCTAACTTTCATTTTTAATTCTCCTTATGTTTTGTTTTTGTTTAATGGCGTCAGTTCTTACTACGCCAAATTATTCTACCCTTAGTTAAGTCGTAAGGGCTCATTTCCAGTTTTACGCTATCTCCGGGAATAATCTTAATGTAGTGCATACGAAGTTTTCCCGATATATACGCCGTAATAATATGACCGTTTGAAAGTTTTACGGTAAAAGTAGCATTAGGCAACGCTTCTACTATAACGCCTTCGGTTTCAATTACATCGTCTTTGGACACTTAAATGTTCCTCCGTTTTATTTATTCTAATATTATACCACTAAAATGTTAAAATTTCAACTCCGTTATCGGTAATTACGACAGTATTTTCGTAATGAGCGGAAGGTTTTTTGTCTTTTGTTACCACGCCCCAACCGTCGGAGAGAAAATCAACCTGATAAGTACCTGCGTTTATCATAGGTTCGATAGCGATAGTCATACCTTTTTTAAGGCGAATTCCCGTTCCTTTTTTTCCGAAATTCGGAATAGAAGGGTCTTCGTGCATATCTTTACCTATACCGTGTCCCGTAAGTGCTTTGACTACTGAAAATCCGTTTGCTTCCGCATGCGACTGAACGGCGTAACCGATATCGCCGACGGGAGTTCCGTCTTTCAAGTTTTCTATAGCCTTAAAGAAACACTCTTCGGTAACTTTTACAAGTTTTTTCTTTTCTTCGTCAACGTCGCCAATCATAAACGTTCTCGTAGCATCGGTCATAAAACCTTTATAACCTATAACTACGTCTACACTCACGATTTGTCCGTTTTTGATAATGATATCGTCAGAAGGTATTCCGTGAACGACCATATCGTCTACCGATATACAAGTCGCCGCAGGATAGCCTTGATAGTTTAAGCAAGGGGCTTCTGCACCGTGATTCTTTATAAAACGGTAAATAATTTTATCGAGTTCCTTAGTGGACATTCCGACTTTTATTTCCTTTTCTACAAAGGAAAACAAGTCTTTCATAATCTGTCCGCCCTCTCTCATTATCGCTATTTCAGATTCACTTTTTACCGTTATCATTATAACGCCTTCTTAATTTCTTCAAAAACCTGCTCAACGGAAAGATTACCGTTTATATCTACCAAAACGCCCTTTTCTTTATAAAAATCAATCAAAGGTTCAGTTTGAGATTTGTAAACACGAAGTCTTTCTTTAACAGTTTCGACATTATCGTCTTTTCTTACGGTAAGTTCGCCCTTACAATCGGGACAAACTTTAATATCTCCTATAACGGAAATATGAAAAGTATTACCGCATTTTAAACAAGTTCTTCTACCCGTAATTCTATTTTCAATCTTATCGAAATCAACGATAAGATTTATAACTTTATCAGGTGCGGAAATTTCGTTTAATGCTTCGGCTTGAACGAGGTTTCTCGGAAAGCCGTCTAAAAGATAACCGTTTTTACAATCGCTTTTTAAAAGTCTATCTTTTATAAGTTCGATAGTAAGTTCATCGGGGCAAAGATTTCCGCTGTCCATAATAGATTTAACCTTTATTCCGAGTTCGGTTTGATTTTTAATATTCTCACGGAAAATATCACCCGTAGATATATGGGGTAAATTATATTTTTCCGAAATGTACGTCGCTTGCGTACCCTTACCTGAACCCGGTGCCCCAAGTAGAACTATCTTCATTTTATTATTTCAAAAATCCCTTATGATTTTTCATCATTATTTGAGATTGCAATGCTTGGTCGAATTCAAGAGCAACCGATACGACGATTAAAAGTCCGGTAGCACTGAAAACGTTAACTAAACTTCCATCGGAATAAATTGCTTTAAACACGAGTGAAGGAATAAGTGCAACGAGTGCTAAATATATAGCACCGAAAAGCGTAATTCTGTTTGCAACTCTCTTTAAGTAATCGGCAGTAGGCTTACCCGGACGAGTTCCCGGAATAAATCCGCCGTTACCTTGAATACTCTTACTGATATCGTCAGGATTAAACTGAATCTGATTATAGAAATAAGAGAAGAAAAGTATAAGTACGCATAAAACTACGGTATAGAGCCAAGAACCCGACCCCATATAAGTAGCCCACCAAGCGTAGAAATCACTGTTTGCAGTAGATAAACCAAACAAGTTGAATATAAGTTCGGGGAAAGAAAGAATAGCGAAAGCAAAAATCAAAGGCATAACTCCCGAAGCGTTAACTTTAATGGGGATATGCGTAGATTGTCCGCCGTACATTTTTCTACCCTTAACTTGTTTAGCATACTGAACCGGAATTTTTCTCTCTGCACCTTCAACGGTAACGATTGCACCGAAGATTAAAATAGCAACTACGATAAAAATAATCAAAGCCCAAGTAGCGGTTTGTGCAGATTTCGGGTCAAACAAATCGGTTATAAGATTCAATATAGCAGTACCTGCAGTAGCGAGGATACCTGCGAAGATTAACAAAGATACGCCGTTAGAAACGCCATAGTCGGTAATTCTTTCGCCAATCCACATAGTAAGAGCAGCACCTGCGGTATAAACTATAACCAAAAAGGCATAACTCAAAAAGTCTAAAAATCCGCTATTTCCGTAAGTATTGAAAATCAAGTTGGTTTTAATAGAACCCTTAAAAGCGACTATAATACCTATTGCCTGAGCGATAGCGAGAATTAAAGTTAAAATTCTCGTATAATTATTTATTTTTCTTCTACCTTCTTCGCCTTGTTTTGAAAGTCTTTCCAAAGCAGGGATTCCGACTGATAAAAGTTGAATAATAATCGATGCGTTAATATAAGGTCCGATACCCATAGCGAAGAACGTACCGTTGGATAACGCTCCACCTGAAACAGCACTCATAATTTCGAGGAACTTAAAGTTGCTTAAACCCTCGAAAATTCTTACGCCGGGAACCGGAATATAACAACCGAGTCTGTAAATAAATAACAATGCGATAGTTATAAGAATTTTACGTCTTACTTCCTTAATTTTAAACGCATTTACTATTGTTTGCCACATTTTGACCTCCTTAATTTAGGGGTTAAATTTGTTCTGCTTTTCCACCCGCTTTTTCAATCGCTTCTTTTGCGGAAGCAGAGAAAGCGGAAGCCTTTACCGTTAAAGCCTTGGTTAAAGTTCCGTTACCCAAAACTTTCATACCGATACTGTCTTTAACGAGTTTAATAAGTCCTTTTTCGTTAAGAGCGTTGATATCTACAACCGAATTAGCATCAAAAGATTCTAAAGCGGAAAGATTAACGATACTATACGCCTTTCTGAAATGATTATTAAATCCACGTTTCGGAACACGTCTGATTAAAGGCATTTGACCGCCTTCAAATCCGGGACGAACACCGCCACCGCTACGTGCCCATTGACCTTTATGTCCTTTACCACTCGTTTTGCCGAGTCCGGAACCTATACCTCTGCCAAGTCTTTTCGCAGGAGTTACAGCACCTTTTTCGGGACTTAAATTTCCTAATCTCATAGTAATTACTCCTTAAATATAATAACGAAGAATTAAATCTTCTCGACTTTTACAAGGTATTTAACCTTGTCAATCATACCGAGAACGGAAGCATTTTCGGGGAGTTCGTTAAAAGAACGAATTTTTGTAAGACCCAAAGCTTCGATAATCTTCTTATGTTGCGGTAAAACCGCTATAGTACTCTTAACGAGAGTAACTCTTATTTTACCGGTTTTAACTTCTTTTGCCATAAAATCATGTCCTCCTTAACCGTTGACTTCGTCGGCAGAAATGCCACGAATAGCAGCAATTTCTTCAACGTTTCTTAACGCTTTTAATCCTGCCAAAGCCGCTTTAACGCAGTTGATAGGATTGTTGGTTCCGTGAGATTTGGTTCTGATATCGGTAATACCTACCGCTTCCATAACCGAACGAACAGGACCGCCTGCAATAACGCCGGTACCTTCGCTAGCGGGTAACATTAAAACCGAACCGCTTCCGAATTTTCCGAGTACTTCGTGAGGAATACTGGTTTTACATAAAGATACGGAAAACATATTTTTCTTTGCTCTAGCAGTAGCCTTATCTATAGCCGAAGGAACTTCGGTAGACTTGCCGAGAGCACAACCGATTTTGCCTGCACCGTCGCCAACTACAACGAACGCCGCAAATCTCATATTCTTACCACCTTTAACAACCTTGGTAACACGGTTAACTGCGATTAATTTTTTAACTAATCCGTCGTTTTCTTCTGCCCTTTTAGGTGCTTTCATATTATCTCTTGCCATAATAAATATCTCCTTGTTATATTAGAATTGAAGTCCACCCTTTCTCGCACCGTCGGCAAGAGCCGAGACACGACCGGTGTAAAGATATCCGCCTCTGTCAAAAACAACGACTTTAATCTTTTTCGACTTCGCTTTCTTCGCAAGGAGTTCGCCAACTGCGAACGCCTGTGCCTTTTTGTCCTTTCCTGCGAGAGAACCTTTGAGTTCTTTATCCAAGGTGGACGCTGTAACGAGAGTATTTCCCTTTACGTCGTCTATTAACTGAGCGTAAATGTGAGTAAGCGTTCTGTAAACAGAAAGTCTAGGTGCTTCAGCAGTACCTTTAATTTTAAGTCTTACTCTCTTATGTCTTCTTAATCTTTCTTGATTCTTATTGATTTTAGTAATCATACATATCTCCTATTTAATCACTTTTCGAAGGTTACCCTTCACTCGGCAAACGTGCCAAATCAAAACGCACGTTCACTAAAAGCCTTTTAAATTATTAACCTTTTGCACCTGCAGCTTTACCGACCTTTCTTTCGATGGTTTCGTCAGAATACTTAATTCCGTAACCGTGATAAGGTTCAGGTTCTCTGATGCCTCTTACCATTGCTGCGAATTGTCCGACTTTACCTTTATCGATACCGCTTATGGTGATTTCATTTTGAGAAGGACAATCAATAGTAATTCCGTCGATTTCTTCAATCTCTACGGGATGAGAAAATCCTACGTTCATAACTAATTTCTTGCCTTGCTTAGAAACCTTCCAACCTACGCCGTTTACTTCAAGACTCTTTTTGAATCCTTCGGTAACGCCTTTAACCATATTCATAACAAGAGCTCTATATAAGCCGTGTTTTGCTCTGACAGGTCCTTCAACGTCTTTATCTTTCTTGGAAGAATCTGCTTTTAATTCAGCAATTTCAAACTTCAATACGTTGCCTTCAATAGAAGGAACGATAACGGAATCATACGCTTCGGAAAGAGTTCCCTTAGGTCCTTTAACAGAGATTATATTGTCTTTGATTTCTACGGTTACACCTGCAGGTATAACTATTTGAGCATTTCCTATTCTAGACATATCTTAACCTCCTATTACCAAACGTAGGCGAGAACTTCGCCACCTTGATGAACTTTTTTAGCGTCCTTACCGGTCATAATCCCCTTAGAAGTGGAAAGTATAGCAATTCCGAGTCCGCCTAAAACGGAAGGAACTTCTTCAGCCCCAACGTAAACACGTAAACCCGGTTTACTAACTCTTTTAAGTCCGGTAATAACTTTATTGTTTCCGTCATATTTCAAGGTGATTTGAATAGTACCTTGAACACCGTCTAATATTTCGACACCGGAGATATAACCTTCTTTCAAAAGAATATCAGCGATAGCCTTTTTAGTATTAGAAGCGGGAATTTCAACTTTTTCGTGCTTTGCAGAAATCGCATTTCTGATTCTGGTAAGCATATCCGCAATAACGTCTGTCATATTTTTCTCCTCCTTTACCAACTTGCCTTCTTAACGCCGGGAATCTGACCTTTATAAGCAAGATTCCTAAAGCATATACGACAAATTCCGTATTTTTTCAATACAGCGTGCGGACGACCGCAAATACTGCATCTGGTATAGGCACGGGTAGAAAATTTAGCAGGTCTTTGCTGCTTATTTATCATTGATTTTTTAGCCATGTTTTAACTCCTTTTCCTTACTTTGTTGCGAAAGGCATTCCGAGAAGCCCTAAAAGTTCTCTTGCCTCTTCGTCGGTTTTAGCCGTAGTCGTAAAGCAAATATCAAATCCTCTGATTTTTTCTACTTGGTCGTAGGAGATTTCAGGGAATATAAGTTGTTCTTTAACGCCCATAGCGTAATTTCCTCTTCCGTCGAAAGACTTTTTGGAAACACCTCTAAAGTCTCTAACTCTGGGAAGTGCTATCGAAACGAACTTATCGAAGAATTCATACATTCTCGTTCCTCTCAAAGTTACTTTCATACCGATACTTTGACCTTCCCTAACCTTGAAGTTAGCAACGGACTTTTTAGCAACGGTTAAAATAGGTTTTTGACCGGAAATAAGTTTAAGTTCTTCTTGTGCAAGTTGAACGCTCTTACCGTTATCTTTTACGTCGCCGAGTCCGGAGTTAATAGTAATCTTTACGAGTTTAGGAACTTGGTTCACGTTTTTATAATTAAATTTCTTAATTAAAGCGGGAACTACGGTTTCCGTGTAAAGTTTTTTAATTCTGTTCGGAGTTTTCTCGGTTGCAACTGCCTTAGCAACCTGAGTCTTCTTTTCTGCCATTTTTCAATCCTCCGTTATTTGGTTTCTGCGGTGTCCGCAGATTCTTTTTTAGTTTTCTTCTTTGCAACTTTCTTTTCTTCTTTTGCTTCTTTTACTTCTTTAGTTGCATCGAGTATTGCTCCGCACTTTTTACAAATACGAACCTTTTTACCGTTTTCTACCTTGAAGCCAACTCTCGTAGCCTTTCCGCAAGCGGAACAAACCACTAAAACGTTACTTGCATCGATAGGTCCGGATTGATTAACGATTTCGCTTACTTCTTGTGCGCTTCTTGCCTTTTTATGTTTCTTTTGAACGTTTACACCGTCGACAACTACCCTGTTCTGTTTGGGAAGAGCGACTAAAACTTTCGCAGTTTTACCTGCATCTTTACCGGTTAAAACTAAAACCGTATCGTTCTTTTTTATCTTCATAACTCTTCTCCTTATAAAACTTCGGGAGCAAGGGAAATAATACGCATATAGCCCTTATCTCCCAACTCTCTTGCAATGGGACCAAAAATACGAGTTCCTCTCGGTTCTTTTTGAGCGTCGATAATTACAGCGGCATTTTCGTCAAATCTAACGTAAGTACCGTCTTTACGTCTTACACCGTTAACGCTTCTTACGATAACCGCTTTAACAACTTCGCCCTTTTTAACGGTACCGCCGGGGGTAGCCGTCTTAACCGAAGCAACTATAATGTCGCCGATATTACCGGTTCTTCTGAAAGAGCCACCCAATACTCTTATACACATCAATTCTTTTGCACCGGAATTGTCCGCTGCTTTAAGTCTACTCTGTGGTTGTATCATAATGCTCCTCCTTACTTAGCCTTTTCGATAATCTCAGCAACTCTCCAATTTTTTTCTTTGGAAAGTTTTCTGGTTTCAACGATAAGAACCTTATCGCCTATTCCACACGAATTAGTTTCGTCGTGTGCCTTAAACTTATGAGTTTTCTTAACGGTTTTCTTATACAAAGGATGTTTAAATCTTTCTTCTATTGCAACGACAACCGTTTTATCCATCTTATCGGAAACAACTATTCCGACTCTTTCTTTTCTTAAATTTCTTTCCATAATTACTTACTCCTGTTTGACGCAAGTTCTCTTTCCCTTAAAATAGTCTTAACTTTTGCGATATCTTTTCTGCAAACGTTTATAGACGAAGGATTTTCGAGTTGTCCGATTGCGTGACGGAAACGAAGGTTAAACAATTCTTCGGAAAGTTCTTTAAGTTTACTATTCAATTCATCCACGGTCAATTCGTGAAGTTCTTTGGTTTTCATTAACCTTCACCGCCTTCTTGTTTAATTTCTTCGGCTATCGACTCTTTTTTAACAAACTTGGTTCTTACAGGAAGTTTATGTCCTGCAAGTCTCATAGCTTCTTTAGCCTGTTCTTCGGAGATACCTGCCATTTCGAACAAAACTCTGCCGGGTTTAACAACCGCTACCCAGAATTCTACCGAACCTTTACCACTACCCATACGACTATCCGCAGGTTTTTTGGTTACAGGTTTATGAGGGAAGATATCAATCCAAACTTTACCACCACGTTTAATAAATCTCGTCATTGCGACACGAGCCGCCTCAATTTGATTAGATTTAATCCAACCGGGGTCTAAAGCTACTAAACCGTACTCGCCGTACGCTATCTTATTACCTTTGGTACATTTACCGGTCATTCTGCCACGATGTACTCTTCTTCTTTTAACACGTTTAGGCATCAACATAATTATTGCTCGCCTCCTTCAACAACTTTCTTTTTGGAAGCACCTATTATTTCGCTTTTGTATATCCAGCATTTAACACCGATAACACCAAAAGTGGTATGTGCTTCAGCTAGTCCGTATTCTATATCCGCTCTCAAAGTTTGAAGAGGAATAGAGCCTTCGTGGTAATGTTCGCTTCTTGCGATTTCAGCACCGTCAAGTCTTCCGCTCAAACAAACTTTAATTCCCTTAATACCGCTTCTCATAGAACGAGAAATTGCTTGTTTCATAGCACGTCTGAAAGATACACGCTTTTCGAGTTGAGAAGCAATACTTTCAGCAACGAGTTGCGAATCAGCATCGGGTTTTTTAACTTCGGAAATATTTACGGAAATTTGTTTGCCCTTGCAAACTTTTGCAACTGACTTCTTAATAACTTCTATTTCAGCACCTTGTTTTCCGATAAGAACACCGGGGCGAGCGGTAAAAATCGTAATAATGATTTTGTTCGCAGCCTTTTCGATTTCTATTTTAGAAATAGCGGCCTGATAATATTTTTTCTTTAAAAGTTCACGAATCTCATTATCTTCTTTAATGTTTGTGGCAAAATCTTTTTTACCTACGAACCAATGAGAATCCCAATCTCTGATAACACCTATTCTTAAACCGTTAGGATTAACTTTTTGTCCCATAGCTATCCTCCTTTAAGCTCTTGCGTCCAGCACTATGGTAATGTGGCTGGTACGTTTCAAAATTCTGTATGCTCTGCCCTTACTTACGGGTTGAACTCTCTTTAAAGTCGGTCCCTGATCGGCATAACATTCAGCTACGAACAAATTGTCTTTGTTAAGTCCCATATTGTTTTCGGCATTTGCTCCTGCAGACATAAGAACTTTTCTAATGGGGTCAGATGCGGATTTCGGAGTATTTTCCAAAATAGCAACCGCTTCTTTATATCCCTTTCCTCTTATAACGTCGAGTACTATTCTTACTTTATAAGGAGAAATTCTTATATGCTTAGCAACAGCGTAAGGACGTTTATCTTTCTTTTCCGCAATTCTAGCGGTTTTTTCTCTTAAATTCTTCGCCATCGTGTGCCTCCTATCTAGCCTCGGTGGTTTTTTCTCCACCGTGTCCTTTAAAGGTTCTGGTCGGAGCAAATTCACCGAGTTTGCAACCTACCATATCTTCGGTTACGTATACGGGAACGTGCTTTCTTCCGTCATATACCGCAATGGTATGTCCTACCATTTGCGGGAATATCGTAGAAGACCTAGACCAAGTTTTCAAAACTTTCTTTTCGTTCTTTTCGTTTAATTCTTCTATTCTCTTTAAGAGTTTAGGTTCCACATAAGGACCTTTTTTAACACTTCTACTCATGTTGTTCTCCTTAATTTATCCTTGTAATGATAAGTTTATTAGACGACTTCTTGTGTTTTCTCGTCTTATAACCCAAAGCAGGTTTACCCCAAGGAGTAACAGGCCCCGGCATACCGACAGGAGATTTTCCTTCGCCACCGCCGTGAGGGTGGTCGCACGGGTTCATAACGACACCACGTACGGTAGGACGAATACCTAAATATCTGGTTTTACCAGCCTTACCTATTCTTATGATTTCGTGTTCCAAATTTCCGATTTGACCTATGGTTGCTTTGCAGGTTGCGAGGATATATCTCATTTCACCGCTGGGCATCTTTAAGGTAACGTACTTTTCATCACGAGCCATAATTTGAGCACTCATACCTGCAGCTCTCGCAATTTGACCGCCTTTACCCGGTTGCATTTCTATGTTGTGAACCATAGTACCTACGGGAATATCTTTCAACTGTAATGCGTTACCGGCTTTTATATCTGCGGTTTCACCGGAAATAACGGTGTCGCCTGCTTTCAAGCCTACCGGAGCGAGAATATAAGTTTTCGTTCCGTCTGCATAATACAAAAGAGCGATGTTTGCACTACGGTTGGGGTCGTATTCAATACTCTTAACAGTAGCGGGAATTCCGTCCTTTGCTCTCTTGAAATCTATTATACGGTATTTCTTTCTGTTACCACCGCCGATATGACGAACGGTAATCTTACCTTGAGAGTTTCTTCCGCCCGATTTTCTTTGGTCTTCTAACAAAGATTTTTCGGGTTTTACCTTATCTATTTCGTCATAAGCACTTACAGTCATAAAACGGCGAGCAGACGAAGTAGGTTTATATCTTTTTATAGCCATCTTTCAGTTCCTCCAATATTAGGACAACGAATCGAAGAACTCAATAGACTTACTGTCCTTTTTGAGCATAACGATTGCTTTCTTGTAGTCGGGAGTATATCCCTCGTACTTTCCTTGTCTTTTAAGTTTGCCGTGAACGTTTGCAGTGTTCACTTTATCAACCTTAACCCCGAAAATTTCTTCTACGGCAAGTTTAATTTGCGTTTTGTTTGCGGATTTGGCAACTATAAAGCAATATTTCTTGTCTTTTATTCCCGCATAACTTTTTTCGGAAAGAAGCGGTTTAATTATAATATCGTGTGCAGCCATTATTCTCCGTAGACCTCCTTGATTAAATCAACAGCCTTTTTGGAAATGACTATTTTATTGTTCTTAACAACGTCGTAAGTGTTAATTTGGTCTACCGGAAGGGTAGAAATTTCAGCGATGTTGGAAGAAGCTTTTAATACTGCTTCGTCGTTATTATCCATAACGATAAGAACACTCTTATCAAACTTGAACGCTTTCATAAAATTAGCCATTTCTTTTGTCTTAGGTTCAGAAACCTTAATGTCGTCGATAAATACGACTTCGTTATCTCTTATTTTCTGAGAAAGAGCCGAGAACAAAGCAATTTCTTTTGCTTTATAATTCATCTTCTTGGAGAAGTCTCTCGGCTTCGGAGCAAATACTACTCCGCCCTTAACGTATTGCGGGCTTCTTATAGAACCTTGTCTTGCTCTACCGGTACCTTTTTGACGGTAAGGTTTAGCACCACCGCCTCTTACTTCTGAACGAGTAAGAGTGCTTTTCGTACCTTGTCTTTCGTTGCAAAGTCTGGTTACTACTGCCTGATGAATAACAGACTCGTTATATTCTACATTGAACAAAGCGTCGGGTAAATCGATTTTGCCTACGACACTTGCCTTCATATCAAATAATTTTACACTTGGCATAATCTTTCTCCTTAAGCTTTAACGCTGTTACGAATAGTAACTATACCCTTTACAGGGCCCGGAACCGCACCTTTAACTAAGATAACGTTTCTCTCTTTGTCGACTTTTACCACTTCCAAGTTCAAAACGGTTACGTTTTCGTGTCCGTATTGACCAGGCATCTTTTTATTTTTGAATACTCTCGAAGGAGAGCTGTTAGCACTCATAGAACCGACTTCTCTGTGTACAGGGCCGACACCGTGAGTTTCTTTTAATCTGTGATTGTTCCATCTTTTGATGACGCCGGAAAATCCATGACCTTTTGATACACCGGAGATATCTATCTTATCTCCTACTGTGAAGGTATCGCAAGAAATAATCGTTCCTACCGCCATGCTTTCAGCACCGTCGAGTTTGAATTCCTTCAAAACCTTTTGAGCACTTACACCTGCTTTCTTGAATAATCCTGCTTGGGGTTTATTCAAAGCCTTCTCGTCTACTGCGTCAAAACCTAATTTAACAGCAGAGTAGCCGTCTCTTTCCAAAGTTTTCACTTGAACGACCGGACAAGGACCCGCTTCTATTACGGTTACGGGGATAACTTTTCCGTCGGGAGAGAAAACCTGAGTCATACCTAACTTTCTACCAATGATTGCTTTATTCATAGATAAAGTTCACCTCCATATTATATAATGTTTTTTATTACAATTTAATTTTGATATCTACGCCTGCGGGAAGATGTATACTGTCTAACAACTTAACGTTGGGCGAATAAATATCTATAAGACTCTTGTGGGTTCTGTTTTCGAACTGTTCTCTCGCATCTTTATACTTGTGGGGAGAACGAAGAATAGTAACTATTTCTTTTTCCGTAGGAAGAGGAATAGGTCCCGAAATCTTTGCTCCTGCCGACACCATAGTCTCAACGATTCTAGCGGCTGCCGTATCTAACATTTCGCTGTCGTAAGACATAAGTTTAATTCTGATTTTTTGACTTGCCATTGTTGTTTCTCCTTTTTACCTAACTTAATTTTTCTTGCTGTTGTAAACTCTGCCGTGTGTGTCGAGTTTTAGTAAATAAAAAAATCATTCGCCGATACTTAAATTTTTAAGTCGCTGCGAATGACTTTACTAATCTCTATTTTGAAGTTAGTCGCAAGGGTCAAAGCCCTCACACTTGTCAACGGAAATTATCTGCCTTTTTATAAGGATTTACAGTAACTTCCCGCATCAACCCAGATTACACAGCCTATATACTATATCATAGCAATCAAGGTATTGTCAAACGATTTTAAGAGATTTTTTTAATTTTTATTTATTTTTTTTAGATTGTTTTTTGTAACGATTTATGCCTAAAATTATAAATAAAACGGATAAAATTGTCAAGCAAATAAATATTATAAGCGTAACGTTATAACTGATGCAATCTCCTTGCCATATTGAAAAATTTGCCGAAAACGGATTATAATCCACAGAATCTTCAAGACTTACTCCGGCATTTTCCAATATCGGAACAACGATATAGATACCTCCTAAACCCACGAAAAAATCCCAAAGTAATAAACTTAATCCCGCTTTAATAAAACGGTTGGTTTTTAGATACCTTATAATAAGCACCGTAACTAAAGAAATAAAAAACACCAAAGAAGAAAAAGGCAAAGCAATATCAATAAACCAACTTCCGCCCACATATAAACATACGTATAGAAGCATCAAAAGTAGTAATATAAAATCGGTTACTATACATATTAAAGCATTATGCTTTTTAATTGCTTTGGGAATAATAGTAGCCTTAGCAATTATTATGGGTAAAAATATCACAATAAACCCGAAAAATATAGGAATCGCACTTATTAAAAACCATTTACCGCCCAAGTAAATATTGCATACCAAGAGTAATAGAAGTAAAGCCGTCAGTTCACTTAAAGGTATGAATATTATCCTTAAAGATTTTATATATTGCGGAATAGTCGTAAAAGTCGTAGACAGTAATATGGAGAACAATACTATAAAAAACCAACTTAAAGTTTTATCTACTGCAAGATTAACTATAAAACAAGTAAACAATGCAATCCCATAGGATATATAAAAGAACAAATTCCAAGAAAAAGAAAGCGTTCTCCATTTTTTTGCCTGTATACTGTTAGTCCTCGTTAAATTGTCCACGCTCGCATTTATCAATTCGTGTTCTGTAACCCCTAAAATTTCCGAAAGTTTACCCACCATAGATAAATCGGGGTGGGCCACGTCCTTTTCCCACTTGCTAACGGTCGACTCCGAAACGTATAACTCGTTTGCCAAATCTTTTTGAGTTAAATTTTTCTCTCGCCTTTTTAGTTTCAAGAATTCGCCGAAACTCATATCGCTCATATCTAATCTCCTATCGTTTCCGTTTGTGTCATTTTAACATAAAAATAAAATATATATAATATTATTGTAAAAATATAGAGCGGAAAAATATTCAAGTCTGTTTTTCAGCATTAAAAATGCCGTTCAAAAGAACGGCATTTAATTTTATGCTATTTGTTTTTTTATTATTTTGGGTTTTTCGCCTTTTTCAACAACGTTTTCGTCTACGACTACTTTTTCTATATCTTTTTCTGTAGGCAAATCATACATAGTGTCTATCATAAGATTTTCTAAAATAGTTCTGAGTCCCCTTGCTCCCGTTTTTAATTGTATTGCTTTTTTAGCAACCGCATATACGGCAGCGTCGGTTATTTCGAGTTCAACGTTATCTAAACCTATCAAACGCTTATACTGTTTAACGAGAGCGTTTTTGGGTTTCGTCATAATATTTACGAGTGCTTTTTCGTCTAAGGGGTGCAACTCTACCGCAATAGGAATTCTTCCGACAAACTCGGGAATCAGTCCGTATTTTATAAGGTCTTGCGGAGTAACTTCTCTTAAAGTTTCATACTCTCCCTCTTTTTTATGCTCAACGTTTCCGCCAAACCCTAAAGAAGCGTTCTCTTTTCTCTTTTTTATAATGTCGTCAAGTCCTACGAACGCCCCACCGCAAATAAATAAAATGTTACTCGTATCTATCCTTAAACACTCTTGTTGCGGGTGTTTTCTGCCCCCTTGCGGAGGAACGCTTGCAACAGTACTTTCAATGATTTTTAAAAGAGCTTGTTGAACGCCTTCGCCCGAAACGTCCCTCGTTATAGAAACGTTTTCGGATTTCCTTGCAATTTTATCTATTTCGTCTATATAGACAATACCTTTTTGTGCCTTTTCGATATCGTAATCGGCATTTTGAATAAGTTTTAATAGAATATTCTCAACGTCTTCGCCAACGTATCCCGCCTCGGTTAAAGTCGTAGCGTCTGCAACCGCAAACGGCACGTCTAAAATTTTAGCAAGAGTCTTCGCAAGCAACGTCTTCCCCGAACCCGTAGGCCCTAAAAGAAGAATATTGCTCTTATCAAGTTCCACTTCGCTCTTATCTATCGCTCCTATTCTCTTATAATGATTATAGACTGCGACAGAAAGGACTTTCTTCGCCTCTTCCTGTCCAACGATATATTCGTCTAATTTTTCTTTTATCTCTACCGGCTTTAAGAGTTTAAAATGGCTCTCTTCCTTTGCCTTTTTATTGTTTTCGGCTATAACTTCACAACAAATGTCAACGCATTCGTCACAAATATAAATGCCGTTAGGCCCTGCTATAAGATTTTTTACAATGTCTTTCGGCTTTCCGCAAAAAGAGCAAAAAATTTGTTCGTTTTCGTTATTCTTCATTATATCTCCGCTATCATTACGGACGCCTTACGAATATCTCGTCTATAAGCCCGTATTCTTTTGCTTCTTCTGCCGACAAATAATTATCTCTATCGGTGTCTTTTTCCACTATCTCGTAAGGCTTACCGCTGTTTGAAGCAAGTATCGAATTCAAACGTTGTTTAGTCTTTATAATATGGTCTGCTTGAATTTTAATGTCGCTTGCCTGACCTTGAGCCCCACCCAAAGGCTGATGTATCATTATCTCGGAATTCGGAAGAGCGTAGCGTTTACCCTTTGCTCCACTTGATAATAAAAACGCACCCATACTTGCCGCAAGACCTATACAAATAGTCGAAACGTCGCATTTTATATAGTTCATCGTGTCGTAAATCGCAAGTCCTGCCGTTACGCTTCCACCCGGCGAATTGATATAAAGACATATATCTTTGTTGGGGTCTTTACCTTCTAAATATATAAGTTGTGCCACTACGGAATCCGCAACAGCGTCGGTAATTTCTCCCGTTAAAAAAATAATTCTGTCTTCTAATAATCTCGAATATATATCGTAACTTCTTTCGCCCTTACCGGTATTCTCTATTACGTAAGGCACTACGGTGTTTTTTATTTCCATACCCTTTTTTGTCTCCGTTTTTTATTTTACTCTATCGTGTTAGAGTTTTTAAGCATATCGAACAATTTTTTAATTATAATTTCGTTCTTTATATAATCTAATTGGCGAGGATTGGTGTTCTTTTTGATTTCCGGAACTTTCTTTCCTTGAGATTTTGCCATTTCTTCAAGTTTTGCGTTAACATCTTCTTCAGTCGCTTCGATTTTTTCGGTTTCTATAATGTTTTCGATTACCAACTGTTGTTTAACGTAATTTTCAGATTGTTCTTTATAATCTTTTCTCAAATCTTCCATAGTCTTGTTGGTATACTTTAAGTAGTCTTGAAGTTTAAGCCCTTGGTAAGACATACGGTATTCCATTTCTTGAATCATACGGTCGATTTGATTTTCAATTAAAGCGTCGGGAATAACTACTTCGGTAGCATCCGTTATCTTCTTAACAATCTCGTCTTCTATTTCTCTTTCCGCTCTTTCGTCGTTCTGTTTTTGAAGTCTCTCTTTTGTTTCTTTCTTATACGCTTCTACACTTTCCGCACCGACTGCGTCTTTAATGAATTCGTCGGTAACTTCGGGAAGTTCTTTTATCTTTATTTCGTGAAGTTTAATATGGAATACGGAATCTTTACCTTTAAGATTTTCCGCACCGTAATCGTCGGGGAATTTAACGTTTATATCTTTTTCTTCGCCCAACTTCATACCGATAATTTGTTCTTCAAATCCCGGTATAAAAGTTTTAGAACCGATAACCAAAGTTTGTTTTTCGGCAGTACCGCCTTCGAACTTAACCCCGTCTACCGAACCCGAATAATCGATTATGGTAGTATCTCCGTCTTTAACCGCTCTATCCTTTACGTCTACCAAACGAGAATTCCTTTCTTGTAAACGCTTAATTTCGGCTTCAACGTCTTCTTCATTAACATTATACTCAATTTTCTTTAACTTTATACCCTTATATTGACCAAGTTTCATTTCGGGTTTTACGGGTACTATCGCTATAATAGAAATACCCTTATCGCTTATATCCTTTATATCAACGTCGGGATTAGCAACTGCTTCGATAGAAGTTTCCTTTTGTAAAACTTCGCCGTAATATTTCGGGAAAGCACCGTTAATGGCATCTTCGAAAAACATTCCTTTACCGTAAGCCCCTTCTAAAAGATGGCGAGGAACTTTTCCCTTTCTGAATCCGGGTAAAGAATATTTACCTTTATTCTTTTCATAAGCTTCGTTAATGGCTTCGTTCCATTCTTTTGCATCGAGATTGATGGTAACTTTTACAGTGCTTTTTTCACCTTTTTCAAACGTATATTTCATAATGTTCTCCTGTTTACATAAAAATTCTATGTTATTGTATCACAACAAAAAATAAAAGGCAACGCTTTTTAAGTCTTTTAAGGGCGATTTTATTCCTTTTTTAAAAACTCTTCGTGAAAATCGGGTTTTACTACTACTGATTTAAAATCCGTATAGGTACAAAAACCGATTGCACTTTTGGGCGGTTTTTTAACGTGCTTTTTCAAAGTATAAACGACTTCTACGTTTCCCGTATCTCTACACTTACTAAAATAAGCACATAGCTCCGAAGCAAATAATACTACCTTTTCGGGGACTTCTTTATTTTCGGTAGATATAACAACGTGAGAAGAGTGATAATCTTTAACGTGTAGCCAAATATCTTCCGGTTTGGAAGAAAAAGTCAATTTATCGTTTTCAAAATTATTTCTTCCGCACCTTATAATAAATCCAGAATAATTATAAGTTCTGTATTTTGAAGACTCTATTTTTTTCTTTAAATTTTTAGGTTTATCTATTAAACCCGCTTCTTCCATTTCGTTTTGAACGAGTAAAAGGTCTTCAATATCTTTTGATAAACAAATTTCTTCTAAAACGCTTTCTAAATATTTTAACTCGCTTTCCGCTTGTTCTTTTTGCGGAACAATCGCTATAACGGTTCTCTTCTTTTTAGCATATTTTTTATAATAGGCTTCGGCATTATCCGCCACAGAAATATTTTCATTTAAAGATATAACTATTTTAGACCCGTCATAATAATTTTCGAGTTCGACTTCCTTTACACCTTTTTCTATTTTGTAAATATTGGCAAGCAAAATTTCGCCCTTTAACCTATTCACTTCGGCATCTTTAGCGTCCGTATATTTACCGTTTATTAAAGAAAGCCTTTTTTTAACCTTCTTCATTTTGGAAGAAATTATACTCTTTAATCTTTCCGCTTTTAATTCAAATTGTTTATTTTCTTCCTTTACGGAAAAATAAAAATTCTCCGCCTGATATAAAGCATTAAAAAACTTAAATTTCCCCTTAACCGAATAAGGATAAACGAACACGTCTTTTACTTTTTCATCTTCATATAAAACGCAAGGATTAGGAACTGTGTTAAATAAAAACTTATTTAGAAAATCAAAAAATTCTTTTCCGTTTCCCGTTAAAGGTTTATTAAACTTTTTGGCAATTTCATTTGCGGTATCAAAGGCAATTCCTTGAACGCCTTTGCAAATATAATCTGGTATGTTCTCCGAATCGCAAACATCAAAATATTCGATAAGTGATATATCGGTAGGAAGTTTTTTATCGTTTGTCGGGGGAAAAACGTAAGATTTTCCTACTATTAACGGTCTAACTCCGTTATCGAACATATTTATTCCCCTGTTCGCACCCAAAACTTTTCCGTTTTCGGTAAGAATAATGTTACTGTATCTTCCCATAAGTTCAATAAAAAGCGTTTTTACTACCGAATCGGAAAACTCCGAAGAAGATAAAAAATCTATTTTAACTATTCTATCAAAACCTATTAAAGATAAATCTGTTATTTCGGAAGATAAAAGATGTTTTCTTAAAAGCATACAAAAATTAGACGCAGTTAAAGGACTTTCCTTGTCGTTTTCTATAATTCCTATCCTCGGAGAGGAAGGATTGACGGACAAAAAAAGTTTTTCGGTGTTTTTACCCGTGTAGACTGTAAATATCGCCTCGTCGTTATTCGGACAAATTATTCTATTAACCTTGCCCGAAACAAAAACGGACTTTAATTCCGAACACAAATATTTTAACGTGTAAGCGTCTTGTGGCATTATTTCTCCAAAACAAATTCTTTTTTATCTAAATATTTTAAAAACGAACTACTATCAAAATGCAAAACCAATCTGTTTGAAATGAGTTTTTGCGTTTTCACCTTCATTTTTTTATTAAATTCGTTATCCCCGTATTTACCGTCGCCGATTATAGGGTGTCCGATAAACGCAAGATGGGCTCTTATTTGATGAGTTTTTCCCGTAAATAAACAAACTTCGAGTAGCGTTGTATCCGTATTTTCTTTAATTACTTTATAACCCGTTTTTATCTCTACCGAATTTTTAACTTTTTTAGGGAAAATTTTAACTACCGATTGTTCTTCGTCCTTTAATAGGTAAGAAGTTAAAACGTCTTCCTTTTTAGGCATTTTACCCATAACTTCGGCATAGTAAAATTTTTCGAAAGTACGTTTTTTAAAACCCGATAATAATTCTTTTTCCGCTTCTTTATTCAATGCGAAAATCATAATACCGGAGGTGTTTCTATCCAGCCTATGAATAAATTTCACGGAAGGATAAGCGGAACATAAATCGCTAAAAACCTCTTCCGAAGTGTATCCGCTCCTTTTATTTATAACTATGACGTTATCGTCTTTGTAAAGAGTTAAAAATTTTTCTTTTTTTGGCGGATTATAAAATATTTCCACCTTGTCGCCTACAAATAAATCTACGTCTTTCGATATTCTCTTTCCGTTTACTTTTATTTGCTTTGTCCTAAGCAATTTACAAAAAGAAGAATAAGATAAATCTTGCGAAAAGAAGGAAAAAGTTTTTGACAATTTACGGTTTTTATCCGAGATAAAAGTTATCATTTTAACCTACTTAAAAAAAGGACTTCGGAAAACCCGAAGCCCTTTAATATGATTTTTTTATTTACTGCTCGTATCCTCTTCCTCTTCTACGGCTTCTTTAGGTTTAATGAAAAGCAATACGACTATTCCTATTAAACACAACACGCCGATTCCCAAGAAGATTACCGAAGTAATGTGGTCTTTAAACCAATTTTCGTAAGGATAAACAACGGTTTTTGACTTTTGAACTTTAATTATTGTAGATTTAGATACAGCCCTTGTTGCCGAAGCCTTTGAAGAAACGGTACAAGTAATCTTATACGCACCTTTTTTGTTAGGAGTGAAAGTAAGTTCTCCGTCATAATTAACTTCTTTGTTAGACTTTTCTATTTCAACCCAATCATCCGAATCTTCGTTTGCGTTTACGTTAGAATTGTAATAAAGTTTATAATCTATATTGAATCCGGAAGCATCGATGTCAAATGCGGAAGACTTATATTTCGTACCTATAAAACCTTCGCCTTGACTATCTACAACGGTAAGTATTATCGGAGCGTCGTCGTCAACGTGGAAACTAAACACGAAGTTATGATACATTTCTTCATCACTAATAATATCTTTGCCATCTTCCGTGGTAACAAAATCTTCCTTTTCCATAGCGTTATTACTTTCGTCCGTAAACACTACGTAGAAAACGTAATTCCCTGCCTCTTTCAACGTGAAAGATAAGGAAGAAGTATTGCCGGAATTAGCCGTTGTAGGAGCGGTGTAATAAACAGTCTTTTTCAAAGAAGAATAACCTGTAAAATCGTCGTAAACCAAACTACTCATATCGGGGATAGAAATACTGTTTCCTAAAACTACCGAGTGAGCGGGAACATCCCCTTCAGCCTCTACGAAATATTGTTTTTTCAAAGATGCAATAAAACTTTCGTAAGCCTCGCTATCTTTATCTAAATCATAATATTTAGGAGCGGTAGTATCCGCACTACTGTTAAATACGTCTACAAAATATTCTTCGTATGCCGTTTCTTCAGCATTTACTTTAGAAACGACTTTAAATGAAAATTCTCCAACCCCGTTAAACTGAATAGAAGTGGGTTTATCCATTGAAGCAAGCCAAATATTGCAATCGGAAGGAATTTCTCCTTTTACCAAATACAAACTACTGCTCGTTACGTTTCCGAAGAAAGAATAAGCGTTCATAGAAACGGTATATTTAGTTCCGTTATACTTTTTAAGTTCATAAGCGTTTCCGGTATTAGTGAAGAAATTTTCATCTATGACTACCATAGGATAAGCACGTTCGATATTTGTAGTATTATCGCATTCGAAGTTTTGTTTATACTTATGTTCGCCGTCGGAAACTTTTTGGTCTATACTCTTTATAGAAAAATCGGGAGTTTCACTTTCTTCTACACCGAAAACAAATTCCATATCGGTAGCAACGGTTTTATCAACCGTTTTTACTTTATAATAACTATTCGTTTCGGTAAAATCCCAAGAATTTACCGAGAATTTAAAGAAATTATCAATAACGTTAATGCTTATCGTAATTTCCCCGTCATTAATAGCATTTTCAGAAACGGAATTATCGTTTACCTTAATGTTCCAACTCGCTTCGTTACGGGTAAGAATAAGTTTATTAACTATATTTGTATCAAACTCTCCGTTAGAATTTTTATTTCCGGTAGAAATATAAGATTTAGCGGTAACGTTAAAGGTAAGTTGATTTATCTTTTGGGAAATTTCCCCTAATTCGATTGCAAAATCGTCTACAACAAAATCGTTTTTAAATTTCAAATTATTACCGTCTGCAACCTTAACTACCAAAGCATTATTTTTGAATTCTGCCGAGTTAAAACTTCCGCTAACGTAAGAACTAGCCAACGTGCTTTCTGCTTTTACGACGTGAGAGTTAAAACCGAAAGACAAGAAAAATGCCGTTACAGATAACACGAACGCCACAATAAGAGTTAAAATTTTATAGGATTTAGCTGTTTTCATAATAAGCCTAATACTCCTTATATACACTGTATCTATCATATTTTACACAAAAAAACAGGCTTTGTCAATTTACTTTTGAAAGTTTTTAAATAAAAGTACTTTTATTTATGATATTTATATAAAAATTTCTTTTTAACAAAAGACTTTTTTAGAGAATATAATGGATTAAAGGCGAATTACAAATGATTTATTTTTTATTGCTTACGGCGTTTACGGTAAGTATAGATTCTTTTGTTTGCGGATTTTCTCTCGCATTATTAAAGGGCAAAAAGATTTATATAGTTTTGACGATAGCAGTTACCGTTTTTATAATGTGTCTTATAACCAATTTTGCGGCAACGTTACTTTCGGGATTTTTAACTGAAAAAACGGCAAATCTCGGAGGATTGCTTTTAATATTCGTTGGGATATATAACCTTTTCAAAAAGGATACCGAAGGCAAAAAAAATACGGACGACGGATTTTTAAGAGCGTTAACTACGGGAATAGCCGTCGGTTTAGACGGGGCTATGGCAAATCTCTCATTATCACTTATGGGGCTAAATCAAATTTACGTTCCGATAATTATAGCGTCTATGCACGCCCTAATGATAACTTTCGGAATACTTCTATCAAAAACAACGATTTCTAAAAAAATTATGAAGTTCGGTTTTGTTCCGCCTTTAATACTAATAATGCTTGGAACTTATAAAGTTCTTTGCGTTTTCATATAAAGACGCCCGCTTTTAATAAAGCGGGCGTAAGATTTTTTATTTACTCGGTTTTATAATGGTAACCGATTTTTCGGTATCGAATAAATTCCACGGGGTTTCGGTTTTTGGAGGCTGAACTCTAAACACCAACCTTTCTTTACTTATAGGGTGAGAGAAAGACAAATAATATGCCCAAAGAGCAAGATGTCCTTTTTTGGCATTTTCACCACCGTAACGCATATCTCCGTAAAGCGGAGTGCCTATCGCATTCATTTGAACACGAATTTGATGGCTTCTACCCGTATGCAATCTGACGTCAACGAGAGAAAGTCCTTCTTGTTCTTCTAAAACCTCATAATCGAGTTCTGCTTTTTTAGCACCTTCAACGGTAGGTCCGCAAAGATACACCATATTGTTTACGGGATTCTTTTTTAAATAGTTGGTTAAAATTGCCTTATCTTCCTTTGGTTTACCCACTAAGACAGCGTAATATCGCTTTTCAAAATCTCCGTTTTTCATTTGTTCCGAAAGTCTTGCCGCCGCTTTTGATGATTTAGCGAACACCATAACTCCACCGGTAGGTCTATCCAGTCTATGAACAAGCCCCAAATAAACGTTCCCTTTTTTGTCGTACGTTTTCCTTATGTACTCCTTAATAATCGTAAGCATATCAAGGTCCTTACTTTCATCTTCGCAAGTAGGAACGTTTTGCGGTTTTAAAACCACTATTATATGATTGTCTTCGTGAAGTATAATTAAATCTTCCATAAAAAACCTTTTTAACTAAAATTACTTAACGTTAGTCCAAATAGCCGAATTACCACAAGGCAGTATAACGCCTTGTTCTTCGGTTTTTAACCCGACTTCATAAGCGTCCACTTTACCGCCGTGCTTTTTCCCTACCACTATTTCAAGTATATTCTTCATAACTTGCGGTTGAAGTCCCGTCGTATAACTGTTTATCAAGAAAAACAACGGATTATCCGAAAGCACTTGTTCCGTTAAAGTTACAAGCGGGAAAAGTTCGGCTTCTAATTTCCATACTTCCCCGTTTGTACCCCTTCCGTAAGAAGGCGGGTCCATAATAACGGCGTCGTACTTTCTTCCCCTTTTTATCTCTCTTTCAACGAATTTTTTACAATCGTCTATTATATATCTCACTTTGGGGTTAGAAACGTTAGAAAGTCTTACGTTTTCTCCTGCTCTTTCAACCATAGCCTTTGCCGAATCCACGTGACAAACCGAAGCACCTTCCTTAGCACAAGCAACGGTAGCACCGCCGGTATATGCAAACAAATTCAAAACGTTTATTTCTCGGTTTGCGTTTTTAATAAGTTCACGCATATAATCCCAATTTACCGCTTGTTCGGGAAAAAGTCCGGTATGTTTAAACCCCATAGGCTTTACTTTGAAAGTTAAGTCTTTATAAGAAACCGTCCATTCATCGGGAATTTTTTTCTTAATCTGCCATTTCCCGCCACCCGTTTCGCTTCTTAAATATTTTGCGGAACAAGATTTTTCCATATCAAAAGAAGTCTTCCAAATAACTTGCGGGTCGGGTCTTAAAAGGGTTACGTCTTTCCAACGCTCGAGTTTATAACCGTCCCCCGTCGCTATTACGGAATAATCTTTCCATTCGGCAACTTTCATCTTAAACCTTTTTAATAACTACGGTACAATTAGAACCGTTAATATCGAGTTCTTGCTTAAACCCGTCTTTTAAACCTTTTTCTATAACGTCCGCTAAAATTACTCTCTTTAAGTCTTTTCCGTTTATAAACGCATTATCTATTCTTGCGTCTTCGGTAGAATAGTAAACGCAAATTCTATCGGTTACTTCAAACCCTGCGTCTTTTCTCATAGTTTGAATTTTTGAAATAAGTTCTCTTTCAACGCCCTCGTTCAATAATTCTTCGGTTACCTTGGTATCCATAACGACCGTAATTCCGTTATCGGAAGAAGAAGTAAATCCTTCGGCACTTTCGGTAAATATTTGTAAATCTTCCAAAGAAAATTCAAATTCGTCGCCTTGATATTCGGTTTTATAAACCGCACCGCTCTTTACTTTTGCGACTAATTCAGATGCGTTACAAGTATCTAAAAACGCCTTAACTTTTCCGAGTTTTGCCCCGTATTTAGGTCCTAAAGTTTTAAGTTGCGGTTTAATTTTATAAGATACGAATTGAGAAGCGTCTTTTAAGTATTCGACTTCTTTAACGTTTAATTCGTCTTTTGCTATTTCTAAAAGTTCTTGATTTAACTCGGTTTTTCTTTCCGAGCAAACGAATACTTTTTTAAGGGGTTGACGGTTCTTAATGTTAGCTGAATTTCTGGAAGCACGTCCTAAAACTACTATATCCAAAACGTTTTGCATACCTTCTTCAAGTTTTTTGTCTATTGCACTTTCATCGGCTTTCGGGAAAGAACAAAGATGTACCGATATAGGTTCGTTTTTAAAGAACGGTACAACTAAATTTTGATAAATAGATTCCGCCATAAACGGAGTAAACGGTGCGGAAAGTTTTGCCATAGTTACCAAAACCGTATATAGCGTAGTATATGCCGATTTTTTATCTTCGGTCATACCGTGTCCCCAATAACGTTCTCTTCCACGACGAACGTACCAATTAGAAAGGTCGTCGGTAAAATCAGAGAGCATTCTTGCACTAGCGGTTATATCGTAAGAAGCGAGTTTTTCGTCTACCGTTTTTATAAGGGTATTGAGTTTGGATAAAATCCATTTATCCATCAAAGTAAGTTTACAGTCTTCAAGTTTATAATCGGCAGGATTATACTTATCGATTTCAGCATACAAAACGAAGAAGGCGTAAGTATTCCATAAAGTTCCCATAAACTTTCTCTGTGATTCGGAAACAGCCTCTTCGTAAAATCTCGAAGGAAGCCAAGGATTAGAACCCGTATAGAAATACCATCTTACCGCATCTGCACCCTGCTTGTCCAAAACTGACCACGGGTCTACGACGTTTCCTTTGTGTTTACTCATTTTTATACCGTTTTTATCGTTAACGTGTCCCAAAACTATACAGTTTTTGAAAGGTGCTTTATCGAACAAAAGGGTAGATATCGCAAGCAAGGTATAGAACCAACCTCTCGTTTGGTCTATCGCTTCCGAAATAAAGTCCGCAGGGAAATGCTTTTCGAAAAGTTCTTTATTTTCAAACGGATAATGATATTGAGCAAAAGGCATAGAACCGGAATCAAACCAACAATCCATAACTTCCTTTTCTCTGATAAACGTTCCACCGCATTCACACTCGAAAGAGCAATCGTCTATATACGGACGGTGAAGTTCTATATCACCTTCAATATGGCAAAGTTCTTTTAATTCTTGCTTGCTTCCGATAACGTGAACTTTACCGCATTTATTACAAACCCAAACGGGAAGAGGCGTACCCCAATAACGTACACGGGAAATACCCCAGTCTATAACGTTTTCAAGGAAGTTACCCATACGTCCGTTTTTAATTGTTTCGGGCATCCAGTTAATTGAATCGTTAGCCTTTAAAAGTCTATCCTTTACGGCAGTCATTTTAATAAACCAACTTTCTCTCGGATAATAAATAAGAGGAGTATCGCAACGCCAACAGAAAGGATAACTATGGGTAAATTCCATAGTCTTAAACAAAAGTCCTCTTTCTTTTAAGTCCTTAATTATAAGTTTATCTGCGTCTTTAACGAATATTCCGCTTAAAAATCCGCAACGTGAATCCAACTTGCCCGCCGTATCTACGAGTTTAATGGAAGGAAGATTATATCTATCCCCTACGACGTGGTCGTCTTCACCGTAAACGGGAGCGATATGAACGATACCAGTACCGTCTTCCATAGTAACGTAATCGGCGTTGGTTACGTAATAAGCCTTTTGTCCTTTTTCTTGTATTTCCTTTTCTACGAAATCGAATAAAGGAATATATTCTTGATATTCGTAATCTTTACCCGTTTTTTCGGATAAAACTTCATAATTTTCAAAGTACTTATCTACTAACGCTTTCGCTAAAATATAATGAGTCCCGTCTTCAACTTTTATTTCGACGTAAATCTCTTTTGGATTCATACAAAGTGCCATATTGTTAGGAAGCGTCCAAGGAGTAGTAGTCCAAGCAAGGAAATAGGTATTTTCTAAATTTTTAGCCTTAAATCCTACGAACACGGAAGTTTCTTTTACGTCTTTATAACCTTGAGCAACTTCGTGAGAAGAAAGTGCCGTTCCGCAACGTGGACAATAAGGAACAATCTTGTATCCCTTATACAAAAGTCCTTTTTCAAATATAGTTTTAACGGCCCACCAAACGGACTCTATATATTTATCGTCGTAAGTAACGTAAGGGTTATCCATATCCGCCCAATAACCTACACGGTCGGACATTTTTTCCCACTCGGTTTTATATTTCCAAACGGATTCCTTACATTTTTTAATGAAGGGTTCTATTCCGTATTTTTCTATTTCGGGTTTACCGTCTATTCCCAAAAGTTTTTCAACTTCAAGTTCCACTGGAAGTCCGTGAGTATCCCAGCCTGCCTTTCTTAAACAGTGTTCGCCCTTCATAACACGGTATCTCGGAATTATATCCTTTATAACACGGGTTAAAATATGCCCTATATGAGGCTTACCGTTAGCGGTAGGAGGTCCGTCGTAAAAAGTGAATTCTTTTTGCCCGTCGTTTTCCTGTAAATTTTTTTCAAAAATTTTGTTTTGTTTCCAAAATTCAAGAACTTCTTTTTCTCTGTCTAAAAAATTGAGAGAAGTTTCAACTTTTTTGTACATTGCAATATACCCCGATAATAGTTTTATACCTAGATAAGTATACAAATATTTACAAGTTTTGTAAAGTTTTTTTTATCATATTTACTTTTTTTAATCAAAAAACTTGATTTAATCTTAAATTTAAGATAGAATATTATAGCCGTGCTATGTGGGGAGTTAGCGATGCCCTGTAATCCGCAATTCGCTTAGCGGAGCAGAACACCGTTTGAGGCTTAACCGGTGGAAGGCAGGATAAAATAAGGAATGTTGATTTTAAGGTCTTATGCAATAGGTTCCCGTGAACCGTGTCAGAGTAGGAATACAGCATCACTAAACGGATAAATCTATGTGCCATAAGGTTGCTTTAAAGGAGTTACCTGTTTTGTTACCGCTTCGGCCCGTTATTTCGATTTCGGTGCACGGTTTTTTTGTAAAATAAAGGCTTACCGAAAGGTAAGCCTTTTATCTTATATCATTTCTTTACTTATTATTTTATATTTGGACTTTTTGATTTTTATTTTTTTATCGGGGTTAAACTTAAATATTTTATCCTTGAATCTATAAATGATAATGGCTATAACCACCAATAATATAACCACGCATATCATTATGATGGCAACGTCAGATAAAACCCCCATTTGAACTTTACTCCACATTTCGTTAAGTTTAACAAGTGATTCGGGAGAAAAATTATCCATTACCCCACAACGTTTTATAATTTCGTAATCGGGGTACTGAGCCGAAAATTCTCTACCTAACGTGTCAGTCGTTATAACGTAATCGGGATTAGAAACTCCCGTCGAAAAGAAATCTTCATCGAAAAAATAGGTTAAATCTATTTCGTACTCGCCTTCTTCTACGCCGTAACAATCGTTTATATATTCTAAAACGTCTTCTCCGCCTACAACCGAAGTATAACCTATCGCTTCCATATTCCTTACGGCACTTTCGGGACGACATAAATAATCTATAAACTGCTTTGCGTACTCTTCTTGTTCTCCGCTTACCGATTTAGGCATTACCCAGCCGTCAAACCAAACGTTACTGCCTTCTTCCGGAACTACGTACCCTAAGGTAACACCGCCTTCATCGTCGCTTTCAAACATAGAGTTTACGGCATCTCCGCTCCACGCAAGATTTATATCTATTTTGCCCGTTTGAATATCACTTTTACCGCTATCTACTTCAAATCCGAAAAGATTATCTTTTAAAGAAAGTAAAGCGTCTTCTACTAACGATATAGTATCGTCGTCGGTTCTATTAAATATTTCGGCAATTTTGCTACTGTATCCGTTTTCGCCGTCAAAAGGAATTTCTCCACGCTCGAATTGACCTTTTAATTCCATAAGCTCTTCTTCGTATACACGGGCTAAAACCATAAAATAAGTGTCTCTCAAACTGTCTTTAATAGTAACTCTTCCCGTATACTTTGAATCCCAAATAGCATTCCAGTGATTGAGTGCTTCTTCGGAAATTTTATCCATATTATATAAAAATCCCAAAGTACCCCACATATACCCTATCGCATAGCAAGAAGTATCGTCGGCAAGGTCTAACGTCTTAAACACTCTTCTTATATAAGGCGAAATGTTTTGGTAATTTTCCATATCGGTAAAGTCGAATTTCTTTATAAGATTTTCCGAACGCATTTTCATAATCATATATTCAGAAGGACATAAAAGGTCGCAACAATTCGGGTCCTTTATTAGTTCGTTATACATTTCTTCGCAAGTCGAAAAAGTATAATACTCAACGTGAATACCCGTTTCGTCTTCAAAATCGTCTAAAATATCCGTATTGCCCGTATAAGTACCGTCGTCTATATAATCTTCCCAAGAATAAACCGTTATAGTTTTACCTTCCGCAAAAACTTCTTTTACGGGAGAAATATTAAAAGAAAATATAAGGATAAACAAAGAAAAAATCAAAGAAAAAATCTTATAAGAGGTTTTACTCATTTCGTCTTTCCTCCTTGAACTTTCTTTTTACCGTTTACGTTTAAGCCCACTACGACTAAAACCGTAAGTGCAAATATTATGGTTGTAAGAGCCCTATATATAGGAACTTTATTTTGCGAAGCTTTTGTTCCGTGAGCGATAAGTTTATATACCGCAGTAGAAATAGTATCGAATTCCAAGGGAGAAAGAGTTGCGGTAATAATATAATCGTCTAACGACAAAGTAATAGCGAGCATAAATCCCGTTAAAACGCCCGGAAGTATTTCGGGCAGAACCACTTTAAATATCGCTTGAACGGGAGTTGCCCCTAAGTCCAAAGCCGCTTCGTACAAACTACTGTCCATTTGTTTTAGTTTAGGCATTACCGACAAAAGAACAAAAGGAGCGGAAAGTATAATATGTCCAACGTAAAGCCCAAAATAAGACCTAAATCTAACTCCGATTAAGATGAAAGTCATAACCAAAGCACAAGCGGTAACTATTTCGGAATTAACGACGGGAACTTGAGATATTCCGTTTATTACTTTTCCGTATTTTTTCTTATTGTAAAATATTCCTATTGCACCCATAGTTCCTAAAACAGTCGCTATGACGGAAGAAATAAGTGCCAATAAGACGGTATTTAAAACCACTTCTTTTATTTGCCCGAGTTCCGCATACCATTTAAGCGAAAAACCCGTAAATATTCCTACTTGTGAACCTTCGTTAAAACTGTAAACCACCAAAATTATTATAGGAACGTATATGAAAGCCAAAATCAATATTATGTACAAGAAAGACAAAAACTTTTTCATAAATTAGTCCCCCTCGAATTATTATCTACCTTAAATTCACCTGTAAGCAACATAGTTAAGAACATAATAAGTAACATAATCAAAGAAATAGTTGCACCGGCATTTACATTAATCATAGTACCGTTTTCGCCCAAGAAACAACTTGCAATAAGTTTTCCTATTACGGAAAATCCCGAACCGCCTTTAAATGTATCGGTTATAACGTAACAACTCATAACGGGTAAGAACACCATCATTGCCCCGCTAATTATTCCCGGAACAGAAAGCGGAACGGTAACTTTTAGAAACGTTTTTACTTTGTTTGCCCCTAAATCTTCGGAGGCTTCAATTAAACTTTTATCCATTTTTATTAAAGTAGAATAAAGAGGCATAACCATAAAGGGCAAGAAGTCGTACACCAAACCTATTATGTTGGCGGTAGAGCCCATTTTAATACCCAAAAGGACTAAAATTTCCTTCATAGCCATAGCACGCAAAACGAAATTTATCCACATAGGCATAATGAATAAAAGAAGGAATATGAAAGCGATTCTTCTCTTCATTTTAGCCAAAATGTAAGCGATAGGATATGCTAAAAGTAAGCAAATTGCCGTAACGCCGAGTGCGACCAAAATACTCGTTAAAAGAGTACTGATTTTAGTGGTATTTGAAAAAAATTCAATAAAGTTGTTAAAGGTAAATGCTCCGCTATTGTCGGTAAAAGCGTAATATATAACTATAAATAGCGGAAAAACAACGAATAATATCAAAAACAGTCCGTAAGGAATACATAATTGTCCACGGGAAAAAGAAAATCTAAAACGAGATTTTTTATTTTTCTCACAAGAAACGGTTTCGTTTGTCATTTTTCTATCTCCTGTTTAAGCGAAAGTCTGATTTCGTACGACGGAATTATAACGGAAACCCTGTCGTTTTCGTTCCAAGTATCTTCGGTATCAAAAACAAAGTCTTCTTCGTCTTCGGTTCTAACGGTAAGTTGATAGTGGTCGCCTTTATAAATAATGGAAACAATATTTCCTACAACTGCACCTAAATCTGCGTCGTCTGAAATTTCTATGCCTTTCAAACTTACTTCAACGTTTACGTCCACGTCAGTTAAATCTAATTTAGTACCGTCTTTGGTAATTAAATATCCGTCTTCATCCAAAGTAGAATTCGGATAAAGTTGAGTAACGTCGCACTCGAACTCCCCACCTGCAAAACATACTGTATTCTTCTTGGTTATGTAACCTTCGTACTTGTTGGAATTTACACTCTTTTCCATTATGTGAATACCGTCTGGTTTTATAGTCAAACTTACTTTTTCGCCAACCTTTCTTTCTACGGTACTTTGAATTACTACTTCGTTTTTACCGACTTTCATTACCATTTCGTAATGAACGCCTTTAAATATGGAAGAAATAATTTCCCCGTCTACTTGTCCCTTGCCCGCATCTTGAAGAATAATATCTTCGGGACGAACTACGACGTCGACCTTATCGCCCATTTTAAAATCGTCTACACAATCAAAGATGTTGCTATTCATAAATTTAACTTTTCTTTCGCCAACCATAATTCCGACGAAAATGTTACTTTCGCCTATAAAATCGGCAACAAAAGAGTTTTTCGGTTCGTTATAAATATCGGTGGGCGTTCCCATTTGTTGAATTACGCCGTCCTTCATAACGACTATAGTATCCGACATCGTAAGTGCTTCTTCTTGGTCGTGAGTAACGTAAATAAAAGTAATGCCTAATTTCTTATGCATTTCTTTAAGTTCCAACTGCATATCTTTTCTCATTTTTAAGTCGAGAGCACCTAAAGGTTCGTCTAAAAGAAGTATTTTCGGTTCGTTAACCAAAGCCCTTGCGATAGCAACCCTTTGTTGTTGACCGCCGGAAAGGGTAGAAACATCTCTTTTCTCAAAGCCTTCTAAGTCCACCATTTTAAGGACTTTTTTAACCTTTTCGTTTATCTCGGCACGAGAAAGTTTTTTAATTTTAGAAAAAGTAGTGCCGTCTTCCTTTTGGTAGGTAACTTTTTCTTTTTTGAGTTTTAGCCCAAAAGCAATATTATCGAATATATTTAAATGCGGAAAAAGTGCATATCGCTGGAATACCGTGTTTATAGGACGCTTATTCGGAGCCAAAGCACTTATATCTTTCCCATTTAAAAGAATGGAACCGGAAGTAGGTTTATCAAACCCCGCTATCATACGTAAAGTCGTAGTCTTTCCACAACCACTAGGCCCTAAAAAAGTCAAGAACTCTCCTTTATTTACGGAAAGATTTACGTTGTCGACTGCAACCGTACCGTCTTCAAAGGTACGGCAAAGATTTTTTAATTCTATTATCTTTTCTTTTGTTTCGGACATATCAGTTACCTTCTTACAAAAAATTTTTTATATCTTTATTTTATTAAAACGACGGCGGAGAAGAAACCCAAATAAATTCCGCTTCAATAGTTCCTTTATTTATTATCTGATGAACTTTATTCGCAGAATAATAAAAACTTTCTCCCTTCTTAACCTTTATTTTACGTTTCCCTATCATTAACACGATTTCACCTTTCAATACTAGCCCAAACTCTTCGCCTTCGTGCGGGAAATCTTCGTCGGTAGAACAAGAAGGTTTTAACTTTATATAAATAGGTTCCATAGCGTTTTTCTGAGCATTCGGAACTAACCAGTTCAATGTATATTCGTCTGTAACCTTCTCTACGAACTCACTCTTATTAAAACAAATTTTTTCTTCCGCTTCGCCTTCCGAAAAAAATTCTTTTAACGTAGTCCCTAAAGCCGATAAAATATCGATTAACGTCGCTATAGAAGGACTCGTTAAATCGTTTTCCAACTGTGAGATATATCCTTTCGTAAGTTCACACCTGTCCGCAAGTTCTTCTTGCGTAAGTTCACACGAAAGTCTTAAATCCTTAATTTTTTCACCTAAAACCATCGTTTACCCACCAAAATAACAAAAGTTTAGAGATTTCTAACAAAAAGTTTAATTTTCCTAAACTTAAATAACGTTATAAATTATATAAAAACCTATATTAGTTGTCAATCGTTTGAAATAACTTTTTTAAAAAAATTTTCAATATTTTTTATGAAAAATTTCCACGCATAAATGACGGGAATAAATTTTTATAAAATCAAAATACTAAACGTATGAATAACTCTAAATATTCGGAAAAAATCAAAAAGATAAAAGATAAACTTTCGTCTTCGGATGTGTCTTTTATAGACTTAAAAGCGGGGAAATCCAAGGCCGTTTTAATATTCGTAAATAACCTTGTGGATAAAGAAGCGATAGGAAATTTAATAGTAAAGCCCCTATCGGGGATAAAGGGGAAAGTTACCGAAAAAGTTTTATTCGACACGTTTTTAAGCCCCGAAAAACAAACTTTAACTTCATTAAAAGATATTTTCGATAAAATTGCATTAGGTTGCTCGGTGCTTATAGTAGATAATATAGACGTAGCATTCTCTTTTGAACTTAAAAAATTCGATAAACGTGCTATAACGGAACCGCCCACTTCGACAGTTATTAAAGGTCCTAGAGAAGGATTTGTAGAGAGTCTTCCCGTCAACGTAAGTTTAATGAGAAGGAGAATAAAATCTCCCGACTTAATATTCGAAGACTTAATAATCGGGAAATACTCTAAAACTCCCGTTTCTATATGTTATATTCGTGGAATAGCGGATAAAAAATTAGTAACAGAATTAAAGGAAAAAATAAAAAAAATAAGTATAGATGCGATACTTGATTCTTCTTATATATCCAAGTTTTTAGGAGAGCATAAAACTTCGGTTTTTAAACAAATAGGAAATACCGAAAAGCCCGATATATTAGCGGCTAAAATTTTAGAAGGGAGAGTAGCGATATTCGTAGACGGTTCTCCCATTGTTTTAACCGTTCCCTACATTTTAGTCGAAGACTTCCAAAGCCCAAGCGATTATTACAGTTCTTCTTACAGTGCGACTTTTGCAAGGGTATTAAGGTTAATTTCGGTATTTATATCTTTACTTTTGCCTGCGTTTTTCGTTTCGGCTGAACTTTTCCATTTACAACTTATTCCTTTAAGTTTTTTACTGACAATAGAAAACAGCATAAAGGGTATTCCCCTATCACCGAGTTACGAGATGTTTTTCACTCTTTTAATATTCGAAATTTTAAACGAAGCAAGTGTAAGAATGCCTAAGTACGTCGGAATGGTAGTTTCCATTGTAGGGGCTTTGGTATTAGGAGAAACTGCGGTAAATGCGGGTATTATTTCCGCCCCGACCTTAATGGTCGTGGCACTTTCGGGAATATGCTTATACACAGTACCTGAATTAGAGCAAACGCTTTCTATTATACGACTTGCCTTCTTGATAATAGCGGGAACTTTCGGAGCATACGGACTTTTAAATGCCATAATATTTTCTATAGTATATTTAATTACTTTTGAAAATTATTCAACCCCCGTATGTGCCCCATTTTCACCACTTATTAAAAAAGACTTAAAAGACAGTTTTTATAAAGGATTTTTAATGGGACAAGAAAATAGACCTTTATCCATTAAAAACGCAAACAAAAAAAGATTAGGAGAATAATATGCAGTACGAATTAAAAACCAGACAAATTTGTTTTTTCTTTATAGCATTCTTACCGGTAACAAAAATGTTTATGCTTCCAAGCATTATATCGGCAAGTGCAAACGAAGATATGTGGATATGTTCACTTATAAATTTAATTCTCGATTTCATAACGGTACTATCTCTTTCTCTTATATGTAAAAACCTAAAAACCGATTTTAAAGGACTTTTAGAAAACTGCTTTGGTAAAACGGGTAAAATAATAGTCTTATCTTTATATTTTATATATTTCTTATTGAAGGCGTTTTTGCCTTTTAACGAGCAAAAAGATTACGTAGAATTGACCTTATATCTAAATATGCCTAAAATTTTATATTTTTTACCCATATTCGTTTCGACTTTTTATATAGCGACAAAAAGATTAAGAGTATTCGGAAGGCTTGCGGACGTATTCTTACCAATAACGATAATAGGCTACGTTTTGATTATAGCACTTGCCATCCCAAACACAGATTTAACCGCAATACTCCCGATAGGAGCAAACGGAATAGAAAAAATATTTAACGGAACTTTAAATTCTTTCACTTGGTTTGGAGACTGTGTATATCTATTATTCTTTATAGGCAACTTTTCTTATAAGAAAAGAGATTGCTTAAAAATAATATTGTCATTTATTGTTTCGGCAATTATGGTAATACTGTTTATGATAATTTTTTACGGAATATTTACTTCCATAGGGTTTAGGCAACGCTTTGCTTTAACCGAAACTTCTAAATATACTACCGTAATAGCAAACACGGGGAGATTTGATTATATAGGTATCACTTGTATACTTCTATCTAATATCGTAGCGATGTCATTACCCGTATATTTTGCAAGCGACATCTTAAACGAAATATTTTATATTAAAAATAAATGGTTATCGCCACTAATTGTTACCGCAATATTAGTACTTACAATAACAGTTTTGGAAGAATATTTTTATTCGTTCGAAAATTTTATAACTAACTATGCGGGATTTTATTTTTTAATATTCGCAAACATAGTTCCGCTATTTACCGTATTATTAAAAAAAGGAGGTAAAAGAAATGAAGCAATCAAACTTAAAAACTAAAATAATTTTATTTATAGTATTTGCGTTTTTCGTATTTTTCTTTTCAAACGATTTCGGTTTAGTCGATATAGAAAAAACCGCCATAATAACGGCAGTTGCGATAGACATAGACGACGAAGGAAAATATATTGCCACCGCACAAATTGCAGTTCCCGAAGCGACAGATACGAGTACGGAAAATCAAAAATCGGAAATTTCTGGGATAGGCTATACAATCGGCGAAGCAATAAAAGATATTTCCGACGTTTCAGGATGGTTTCCGCAACTTGCATTTTGTAATCTTATAATAATCGGAGGAGAACTATCCACAACTAACGTAATAAGAGTAGTGGATTATTTTGCGAAAACTTTAAGGGTTCAAGATTCGGCGATAGTCGTAATGGCGGAAAAAAAGGCAAAAGACTTAATGCAAGTAACTTCCCCATTAGACAATATATCTTCATTTGCTATCCAAAAAATACTTTTACAAAGTCCGGGATTCGATAAAGACACCGCAACTATGGATATAAAAACCTTTTCGACCGACTATTACGGAAAAGCCTCTTCTTCTTATATGCCTTTTGTTAAGGTAATAGATTTAGAGAGAAAACCTGCAACGCCGTTAGAAGAAAGCGGAGAAAGTGATGGAGGGTCTACGAGCCAAGATTCTTCCACGAAAGGCGGAAGCGGTAAAAAATATCTTTTCGACGCAAGTACTACTGCACTTTTCAAAAACGGAATAATGGTCGGAAGTTTAAATTCCTCTCTTACAAGTATGCTTAACGCAATAACGGAAAATTATGCGGGAAGCACGATATCTTTAAATAACGTACAAGATAACGGAGATACACATAATTATCTGGTAACCGTTATAAAATCGAAACCCGAAATGAAACTGGAAACTGAAAAAAACGGGCTAAAATTTTCGGTATCGTTAAATTTATACTGTAAAATAAGTGATGAAAATGCAAAAAATTCAGACGCCGATTATGCTAAAAACAAACCTTTGCCCACACCCGTAAAACAAAAAATAAAAGAACAGTTTGAAACGGGAATAAAAGAACTTATACAAACTTCCATAGATACCGATTGTGATTTTTTGAAAATAAAAGAAAAACTGTATCGCTTTCATAATAGCGAATACAGTTTATATAAAGATAATTTTTTACAGGTATTAAATTACGACGTAAAGGTAAACGTATCGGGGCAAAAATAAAGTTATTTAAATAATCTTTCCACTATTTCTTTGCCGTCAGCGTTTACAATATATAAGTTGACGTTTGCAAAAACTTTTAAAATTTCCGACTTAATAAAATTTACGCCGTTTAATTTTTCGGTAAACTCTTCTATCGGTTTTAAACAAAAGAAATCTCCGAATATATGTGCGTTTTGAATTTTACCCTCTAAAACGTCAAACTCCAAACAAAACGTTCCGAAAGAAAACCTTTCTTCTGAGCGGTTTGAACACTTTGGAGAATTACCTATATTCCAAGAGAAGGTGGAATATTTTTCTTCCCTTAGTTTTTCAATTGCCTCAATATCTTTTTCGGTAAAAGAATAAGGTTTACAAGTCCTTAAAAAATACTCACTTAAACCCTGTTTTAACTTTTCCGCCGTCATATCGGAATTTAAATAAGATTTTATATTGGTAACTCTCGCTCTAACCGACTTAATGCCTTTACTCTGCATTTTAAGTTTGTTGGGCTTTAATGCACCTTCCAAAACTTCCATATTAGAATCAAACAAAATAGTGCCGTGGTGCATAATCTTATTCTTATATACCGTTTGAGCGTTGCCGGATATTTTCTTGCCATCTAAAACTATATCGTTCCTTCCCGAAAATTCCGCTTTTACTCCTAAACTGTTTAAGTAATTTATAACGGGAGCGGTAAATTTTCTATACGAATCTTCCCCTTCTGAAAAAGGTGCGATAACGGTATAGCAAATATTATTTAAATCGTGATAAACCGCCCCTCCACCCGTAAGTCTTCTAACTACTTTAATACCGTGTTTTTCCGTAAAGTCCAAGTTTACTTCTTCTATTGCATTTTGATTAACGCCAACTATAACTGCGTTGTCGTTTCTCCATAAATAGATATAATATCCGTCCGTTTGTTTTAATAAATATTCTTCGGACGCAAGATTAAAATATGCGTCGGTATTGTCGTGAGTTATAAACTTAAACATAATAATTTCAAAATTAATTTAAAATAAATTTTAAAAAGCGGGAGAAAATTCTCCCGCTTTTTACCGTTTTTATTAAACGCCTTTTTTAGCCTTTCTCATCTGTTCTGCGTTAGAAGTATTGCATTTGGAAACGTGACCGTTAAGCGGTAAAATCTTATCGTTGATATAGTCTATTATCCAACTTGCTTGCGGGAAGAATTCTTCGTCGAATTCGTGAGGAGGAGTAATCCAGTTTTGAGCACCGCAAACAACGGGAGGAGCATCCAAATAATCGAAGCAAAGTTCGGTAATATTTCTTGCGAAGTCGTTAAGAATGGAACCTCTTGCACAAGCGTCGGAAGCGAGAATAATTCTTCCGGTCTTTTTAACGCTTTCAACGACCTTATCGTAGTTAAACGGAACGATACTTCTTGCATCGATGATTTCCGCTTCAACGCCGTATTTTTCTGAAAGTATTTTCGCAGCTTCAACTGCTTTATATAAGGTAGCACCGATAGTTACGATAGTAATATCGGAACCTACTCTCTTAACGTCGGGTTCGCCAAGCGGAATTTCATAATATCCAGTAGGAACGCCTTCTTTTCTGAATTCTTCGCCCTTACCGTAAATTCTTTGACTTTCAAAGAAGATAACGGGGTCAGTTCCTTGTAAAGCGGAGTTCATTAAACCCTTAGCGTCATAAGGCGTTGCAGGGAAACAAACTTTAAGTCCCGGAACGTGTGCGGGAAGAGCAACCCAGTCTTGAGAGTGTTGAGCACCGTACTTACTTCCTACGGAAACTCTCAAAACTACCGGCATCTTCAAAATTCCAGAAGACATTGCTTGCCATTTAGCGAGTTGGTTGAATATTTCGTCGCCCGCTCTACCCATAAAGTCTGCATACATAAGTTCTACGATAACTCTACCACCGCAAAGTCCGTAACCTACTGCCGAAGAAACGATAGCCGCTTCGGATATAGGAGAGTTGAACAATCTGTGATAAGGAAGAGCCTCGGTAAGTCCTTTATAAACAGCGAACGCACCGCCCCAATCTCTTACGTCTTCACCGTAAGAAGTCAAAGTCGGGTCTTTATAATATCTGTCGATAATAGCTTCGAATAAACCGTCTCTAATATTAAACGCTTTCATATCGGAAACTTTATTTCCCTTATCGTCGAAAGCATAACGGAGTTTACCTGCGATTTGCTTAACTCTGGGATTTTCTTCCATAGGCATCTTTACGTCAACAGGACGGTCTTCCATCTTATCAACCGAGCCGTTAGAGAACATAAGATTTTCGATATAATACGGGTCTTTATTGAAATCGTGATAAGGAGATTCAACGGGGTCCGCAGCGAGTTTGCAAAGTTTAAGCATTCTCTCTTCGATACTCTTTAAGATATCGTCGAATTTTCCGTCTGATTCAACCTTAGCGTCAACCAATGCTTTTCTGTAAGTAATAAGCGGGTCGTACTCTTTCCAAGCGTCCACTTCTTCCTGAGTTCTGTAACTCATAGCGTCGGAAGGAGAATGTCCACCGAAACGGTAAGTTACAACGTCGAGCATTGCAGGACCTTTGCCTTCCAACAAAATCTTTTTCTTTCTGCCTACTGCGTCTATAACAGCCAAAGGATTGAAACCGTCTACACGTTCAGCATACATTTGAGAAGGCGTAACGCCTGCACCCAAACGAGCGAGGAAGTCGTAAGCCATAGTTTCGCCTCTGGTTTGTCCGCCCATACCGTAGTCGTTATTGAAGAAATTGAAAAGTATAGGAAGTCCGCCTTTCTTTTCCCACAAATCTTTGAACTGGTCCATAGCGGCAAAGTTCATAGACTCGTAAACGACACCGCAACCTACTGCACCGTCGCCGACGTTAGAGATAACTATACCTTTTTTATCGTTAACTTTTTTATAGAGAGCAGCACCTAATGCTACGGGAGCAGCACCGCCGACTATTGCGTTATTCGGATAAATTCCGAACGGCAAGAAGAATACGTGCATAGAACCGCCCATACCTCTATGGAAGCCCGTTCTTCTTGCAAAGATTTCACTCATAAATCCGTAAAGTAAGAAATCTACGGCTAAATCTTTAATGTTACCCGTTTTATTTAATTTTTCAACGGGAGCGAGAGTTTCTCCGTTCATAAAGTTCTTCATAATATCGTAAAGAGCTTTATCGTCTAACTTGTTTATAGAAGCCAAACCTCTTGCTAAAACTTCGCTGTGAGAACGGTGAGAACCGAACGTCATATCGTCTAAATCAAGATTATATGCTTGACCTACGGCAGCCGCTTCCTGACCCATAGAAAGGTGAGCAGGTCCCGGATAGGTATGTTTGAAACCTTGATATTCTCCCTTAATTTTAATGGAGTTAATCATACTTTCAAATTCACGAAGAGTCGCTATATCGTTAAAGATACGAACGAAATCTTCCTTTTTGAAATTTTTCTTTTCATCTTCGATAGTCTTGTTATATTGATTTACGGGGATATCGTCGAAGTGAATTTTGCCAGATTTTCTTAAAAATACTGGGTCTACAAATAATTGCTTTGACATATTGTTTTCTCCTTATATTGTTTTATATTTTATATTTTTTACAATAGTTAAATTTGCCAAATAGCTTCTCTTACTATTTCGCATACGGTAGGATGCGGGAACACGAGTTTCTTTATATTTTCTATATCCACTTCTAAGTCTATCATAGCGGAAACGGAAACGATAAATTCACCTGCGTAACTTCCTATAATGTGTGCCCCTATTAAGGTATTGGTTTTGTTATTGATAACGAGTTTACAAATTCCGTTTAAGTCGGTATTTTCAGCAACGTATCTTCCGGAATAAGTAAGAGGTATAGAAACGACTTTAACGTCTAAACCTTTACTCTTAGCACTTTCTTCGGTTTCTCCGACAGAACCTATTTCGGGGTTAGTGTAAATAACCGAAGGAATTACGTTGTAACGCATAAAGTCCTTTTTGCCCAAAATATTATTGATAGCGACTTCGGATTCTCTATAAGCGGTATGAGCAAGCATAATTTTTCCGTTTACATCGCCTGTTGCGTATACATTAGCGACGTTAGTTTGCATTTTGTCATCGGTAACGATAGCACCACGTTCCATATTGACTCCGATGTTTTCTAAGCCCAAATCTTTAGTAACCGCTCTTCTGCCGATAGAAAGTAAAATTTTATCGGCTTTAACTTTTTCACTCTTTCCGTCTTTTTCAAAGACTACGCCGTCCTTTTCGATAGCGGTAACCTTGCACCCCAAGTCGAAAGTGATACCTTTCTTTTCCAAAGCCTTTTGAAGTATAGAAGAAATTTCGGCTTCGGTAGGTCCTGCAATTTTATTAAGCATTTCGATTACGGTAACTTTTGTGCCTACGGAAGAGAAATAACTTGCCATTTCAAGTCCGATAACACCACCGCCGATAACCACCAAGGTTTCGGGAATTTTATCTAAATCCAAAATTTCACGGTTTGTCAAAACTAAACCGGCTTCCAATCCTTCCTTTAATCCGGGGATAGGAGGAACTACGGGGCTAGAACCGGTAGCGATAATTAAACGCTTACCTATAACTTTTTCGGTTCCCGCTTTAACAGTAAAGCCTTCGTCGGTTTTACCTTCGATAAAAGCTTCCGCAGACATCATTGTAACTTTATTCTTCTTTAAAGTCGCCTTAACGCCGGATACCAACATTTTAACAACGCCGTTCTTTCTTTCAACGACGAATTTTTGGTCTACCGTTGCTTTTCCGCTTACCTTAACGCCGTAGTTGCTTGCGTGATTAGCGTAGTCTACTACTTTTGCGGAATTAAGGAAAGTTTTACTAGGAACGCAACCTTCATTTAAACAAACTCCGCCGAATTCTCTCTTTTCGATAACCAAAGTTTTAAGTCCTGCGTGTCCTGCTCTTTCTGCGGCAAGATACCCTGCAGGGCCTCCGCCGATAACTATTAAATCATAAATTTCCATAATCAATCTCCTTATAATCCCTTCACGTCGGTAATCAAATTCAACGAGAAGTTTTCAAGATATTCTTTTAATTCCTTCAAGAATCTGGAAGCGGGAGCACCGTCTAACGCCCTGTGGTCGTAAGAAAGGGACAAACTCATAGCAGTATACGGAATAATCTCTCCGTTCTTTCCGAGTTTTACTCTCGTTTCCAAAGTATTTACACCGAGTATTCCCGTTTGAGGAGGATTAACTACCGGCGTGAAACTTTCTATTCCCATAGTACCTACGTTACTTACGGTAAAGCTTCCACCAGTCAAAAGGTCAGGGGTAATTTTTCCGTCGATAGCGTCTTGGGAAAGTTTTTTACTCTTAGATGCGATTTCGGACAAACTCATAGTATCAGCACCGAAGAGCGTGGGAACTAAAAGTCCTCTCGGAGTGTCGGTAGCAATACCGATATTAGTGTGTTCAAAATAACGCATAGTGTCGCCGTTTATTAAGTTAGCGTTCAAATCTCTATGATTTTTAAGAACTCTCGATACTGCAAATACTATAATGTTGTTTATAGTAATCGAAGGAAGTTTTAATTTTTCAGCATTATCTTTCAAGAACTTTCTGAATTCCGTAACGTTGGTGCAATCGAAAGATAAAGTATGAGTAAGTTGTGCCATAGTAGAAAGCGAAAGCACCATATTTTTAGCGATAACCTTTCTGATATTAGACATCTTTTCATCTTTATACGCATTAACGTCAACGGGAGCGGAAACGGTTTCTTTTGTTTCGGTTACCGTTTCAACCGCTTTCGGATTTACAGAAGCTTCTCTGATATCTCTTTCTATAATTCTACCGTTAGGTCCTGTACCTACTGCCGATTTTAAATCTACGCCCAACTTATTAGCCAAATTCTTTGCTCTTGGAGAAGCAAAGATTTTTCCGTCCGAATTAGTTTGAACGGGAGCGGAATTAACCGGTTTATCGGAAGCGGGAGCGGAAACGGTTTTGATTTCTTCAACTGGGGAGGAAGAAACGCCTGCACTCTTAAAGCAAGAAACGTCTACTCCGTGTTCGCCGATAGCAAGAACGTTATTGCCTACGGGAACTTCGTCGCCTTCGTTATAGAATATTCCCAAAACTTCGCCTTCTATTTCAGACTCTTCTTCAAAAGAAGATTTATCCGTTTCATAAGCGAAAAGTTTATCGCCCTTTTTAATCTTGTCTCCGACTTTAACCAAAATTTTAGTTAAAATACAACTTTCAACGGTTATACCGGACTTCGGCATAGTTATCGGAGTTGCTTTTATATCTTTGGGAATTTCTGGAACAGCGGTAGGTTTCACTTCTTCTTTAACTTCTTCCGCTTTTACCTCGGTACTTGCACCGCTTGGAGCAAAAGAAGAAACGTCTTCGCCTTTTTTACCTATAACCATAACGTTTGTTAAAACAGGAACTTCATCGCCTTCGTTATAAAAAGTAGCAAGGACTTCTCCGTCTACTTCGGAAGCAAAATCTATAGAAGACTTGTCCGTTTCAAAAGAGAATAAAATATCTCCTTTTTTTACAACGTCGCCGACTTTTACGTTCCATTTGGTTAAAATACAACTTTCAACCGTAATGCCTTGTTTTGGCATCAATACTGGATTTGCCATTTATTTTCTCCTTTAATTATTATAATAAAAAAACTAAATTTTCTTTGCATTTTTAAGAACGTACTTTTCTGCTTCGTCGTTCCAAATTCCGTTGTGCTTATCACATATATCGGCAAGGTCTTTAAAGAATTTATCCGTTTCGCCCAACTTTCTAAAATCTGCAATAGCAGTCATAGGCATAGATATATGAGTATAAACTAACTTTTTAGCACCCTTAATATTAGGTAAGTTCAAAACGGTATCTACCGCACTGTCTAATCCGCCGACGTGGGAAATCATAATAGAAGGATTTATCCTTCCTTCGCCCGCCATACGAATTGCCTCTTTTAAATCTTCCGTGTTTCCACCCGAAGTTCCGGTAATTCTATGGAACGCATAGTGAACGTCGTAGAAATTAAAGTTTGCGGAAAAATCCGTCTTTATAGGACCGGCAAAGAAGTTTAAGCATCCGCCTTCTCCCAAAAGTTTATCGCCTTGTTCTACAAGTGCCGAAACAGGTGCATAAACGAACACATCGTCAAATCCTTTTCCACCGTTTAATTCTTTCATATAAGCAACGGGGTCTTCTACCGTAGACGTATTTACGTATACGAGTTTAACTCCGTTTTTAGCAGCCTCCTCTACCGTAAGAAGAGTGGAAGCCCTATCGAGTCTTGCTTGGTCGATATCGGTAACGACCATTAAAGACGGTTTTCTATCGCAATGAATACCGTAATCTACGCAACCGAGTCCCATAGGTCCAACGCCTGCTAAAATAGCAACCGCTCCGCCTTCTTTAATTCCCATAACGTGAGTATGGTTTTCGTACTTTGTATGATAATTTTCGTGATAACCTGCAATTATACAAGACATAGGTTCTGCAAGAGAAGCCTTATAGTAACTTTCGCCTTCATAAGAAAGAAGACAACCTTTTTCCATAAATTCATTAGGAATAATAACGTATTGAGAATCCCCGCCGATATAACGGTAAGAATATCCCGGAGCCCCGAGTCCGTTCATAACGGGCTTATAGTCTACTGCCGGTTGAATACCGAACTTACTTCCCTCCTTATATTTTCCTTGCCATTTTTTTCCGACCTTAACTATATCTCCGCAAAATTCGTGTCCCACAATAACAGGATTTGTCGCAATATCTTTTGGAACTCTCTTGTGATTTTCACCCTGTTCTGCCGCTTTAAAAGTAGACATACAAACACTGTCCGATACGACACGTGCAAGTATTTCATCATCTTTAATTTCGGGCAACTCAAACTCTTCAAGTCTTAAATCATTTACACCGTAAAGTCTTACTGCTTTGGTTTTCATAAAAATCTCCTTATAATATAATATATTATTATAAATTATATCACAATAAAAATAAAATGTAACCCCTTTAATTTAAGTTGCAAAAAGAATTTTTTTATGATAATATATAATCACAAATGAGCATATATAATCAAAACTCGAAAGAAAAAACGCAAAAGGAGTTTATATGTTATTACTTGAAAGACAAGAAGAAATTTTAGAGATATTAAACAGAACGAAGTCGGCAACGGTAGAAGAACTCTCTAACGAACTGTTCGTAAGTCCTGCGACCATAAGAAGAGATTTAAGTGCAATGGAAAAGCAGGGGTTAATAAAGCGTTCACACGGCGGAGCGATGCCGTTTAAATCTTCGGCGGAAGAATCTGCATTTGCAATAAGAGAGCAAGAAAACACCTCTGCAAAAAAAACAATAGCAACCCTTGCGGTAAAACTCGTCAAAAACGGCGATTCGGTATTTATAGATTCTTCTTCTACTACGGGTTACGTTATACCGCTTTTAAACAACTTAAAGTATCTTTCCGTAACCACCACGGGGATAAGAAACGCACTTTTACTATCTCAAACGAACAGCATTAAAATATATATTGCAGGCGGACAAATTCAAAACCACTCGAACTCTATTATCGGAACGGATACTATGGACTATATTGCTAGAATTCACGCCGATATTTCTCTTATCTCCTGCACGGGATTATCTGCCGAAGCGGGATTTACCGACGCAAGTATAGAACAGGCAAAATTAAAACAACAAATGCGAAAGAATTCAAATATCGTAGCAATGCTTTGCGATAGTACAAAATTCAATAAAACTTTTCTTTGCTCCGACTTTATGTTCGACGACATAGATTTTCTTTTAACCGATAAAATACCGCCTGAAAACATTATGGAAAAACTTAAAAACACAAAATGCAAACTAATAACGCCTTAAAAAAGAATAAAACGGTTCGAAAACTTTCGAACCGTTTAATTTTATTTTATTTTGTTATTTCACTGACCTTCTATACTTTTCCGCTTCCCAGTTGTTGATAAAATCAACTTCCTTTTCGTTCATAGTATAAACGTTAAGTCCTGCGTTTTTAATAGCGGTAATAACGAATATGTACGCCGAAAGAGTTTCTTCTAAAGTTGTAGCCTGCTTTATATCGGTATTATAAATCACTTCTTTATCTTTTACCACCAAAGTGTTTGGCGAATGTGCCAAAATATTATTTAAATACACGAGTTGGTCGGGATACAAAGGCGTTTTATCCAAAAGTGCTTTATCTAAAACGTTATTCTTTACGAAATCCTTTACGATAGGAGTATTAGAAACGAAAGAACTTCCTCTTTCTACTAAAGTAACTTTTCTAAAATCGTCTTTAAGCCCCAAATAATTTCTTATGGTTTCGTTAACGTCCGAGTTTACGCTTTTTACCCTATTCACGTAATCTCCGGTAACAACAAGACCGTGATTTTTCATAAATATAACTTCGGGATACTTACCCGTCTTTTTAACGTACTCGTCTATGGCGTTTTTCATAGCGAGAGTTAAAGAAAACCCGGGATTGATATACGGTAAGAAAATAAAACCGAAATCTTTATCCTTAAAAAGTTTTTGTGCTAACTTTTCGCCTTCCGCCGAACAAGTTAAGATATTTGCGTAAACGGAATGAGTATGTATTACGTATTTTTTAAGTATTGCGTGAAATCCTACTTCGACACTCGGACGAAGCGAAGGCATATTCGCAATAGCGATGACGGAATTTTTAGAAACTTCCGCACTTTCTTTTTCGTAATCTTTTTCAACCTTTAAATCTACGCTATCGTAGTAGCCCTTAATTTTATCAAGACTTACCGCAACGAAAGCGGTATCTTCGGAAATGTCTACTAAACGGTAACCTGACGCTTTTATAAGCATAGTACCGTTATTAAAGTTCTTAACCGAAGTATTTCCTCCGCCACCCTGCGTGTAATCTACACGACTACCTGCGTATTGTGAAATGTCTATTAATTCCTTAATAGTTTGTTGCATAATTTCCCCCTATATCACATTATAATTTTTCTAATTAAGATTAAATGCCTTATTTATATCTTCAACTTCCTTATCGCTGATTTTAACGATATCTCCTATCATTTTGGCGTGAATAATAGTGTTTGCGGTAAATTCTGCGACTTCCAAACGGTCGAACGCATTTATAAGCGTGTTACCAGTTGAAATAACGCTATCGTTTTCAACCAAAACAACCGGAGAATGAGAACAAATCATATCCGAAATAGCTTTCGGGTTAGTAATGTTAGTACCGAACGGAACTCTTCCGATATCTCTCATAGCGATGTAAGACTCGGGAATAGTTAAAGAATCTATTTCTGTATGAGTAATAGCAAAAGCCAAAAGATGTTTCGGGTGAGCAACCGTAATTGCGTTAACTTCGGGATGGTCTTTATATATCATTTTATGAAGTCCCACCGAACGTGAAGGTGTTTTGCCGGCTTCTCTATAATCGTGTTCAATTCTCACGATATCTTCGGGTTCAATATATTTTCTATCAACACCGTAAGGAGTAATCAAGAAAGAGTTGTCGTCAAGTCTTACTGAGAACGTTCCCTGAGTACTGGTAAAAAGTCCTTGGTCGTAAGCTCTATGGATTAACGCACACATTTCCTTTCTTAATCTTCTTTCGTCAGAGCTGTAAGACGTGGGAATAAATTCTCCTAAAGACGTCATACCCTTTCTACCGTTTAATGCGATTTGTTCTTCGGTTAAGGGTTCAGCCTTACCCAAAATAGAAGCGGTTATATTTAAAGATGCGATAAAGTTCAAAGTTTCAAAGCGTTTAAATGCTTCGAATAAACTGTTAGCACAAGTAATAACCCCGTGATTTTCCATAATAACGACGTTAAGTCCTTTTTTAATTTCGGCGACTATTCTTTGAGCCAAAGCATCAGACCCCGGAACTTCGTAAGCGGCAATACCTACCTTACTTATTCCCGAAAGGGCAGAAGGAATAACGTTGATTTCGGGAACTTTTCTTATCAAACTGTAACTAACGAGAGCGGGCGGATGTGCGTGTAAAACAGCAGAAACGTCCGAACGGGTTTCGTATACTAATTTATGGAAAGGAAGTTCAACAGAAGGCTTATACTTACCGATAACAGTACCGTCCGGTAAAACCTTACAAATATCTGCGGGAGTTAAAGAACCCTTGTCAATTCCGGAAGGAGTAATCCAAATATTACCTTCGGAATCTTTGATGGAAAGGTTTCCACCCGAAGTCGTGGTCAGCCCTTTTTGATAGACTCTGTTAATCAAGAGAACTATTTGTTCAGCAGGATGCATCAAATTAAAATTCATAATAAAACCTCTAAAAATTTTCTACCACTTTTCCCCAAAACACTAATACGATTAGTAAATAAAGTTACATTTGTTGTCCGCCGGTAACGTTTATGGCTTGACCGGTCATATAAGAAGAATAATCGGAAGCTAAAAACACCATAGCGTTTTCGATATCTTCATATTCGCAAGAACGTTTCATAGGAACTTGGTTTATGTATTTTTCTCTTACTTGTTCTTCGGTTATGCCTTGATTTGCGGCATATTGTTTAAACAAACTGTTAACCCAAAGCGGACTGTTCAACATATTTCCGGGGCAAATACAATTAACTCTTACTCCGCTTTCTGCGAATTCTAATGCTAAGCTTTGCGTAAGACCTACTCCGCCGAATTTACTTGCGGCATAAGCACCGTTTTTAAAACTTCCTTTTCTTCCCGATTTAGAGTTGATTTGGATAATACTACCGGATTTTCTTTCAAGCATAGAAGGAGCGAAAGCCTTTACTACGTTAAAATAACCGTTTAAGTTTACGTTAGTTACTTGAGCGAACATAGCGGGAGTAAGATTATAAATATCTCCACTCTTAACTATTCCCGCATTAGAAACTAAAACATCAACCTTTCCCCATTTATCGAGAACGGTTTTAGCCATAGTTTCACACTGTTCGAAATTAGTTACGTCTACCGGAATAGCGATAGCGTCTTTAAGTTTAGAAGCAACGGCTTTTGCACCTTCTATATTAAAATCGCAAACTGCAACTTTGCAACCTTCTTTGTCTAAACGGATAGCAAGAGCTTCTCCTAAACCTTGACTTGCACCGGTAACAACCGCTACTTTTCCTTTTAAATTAAGTTCTCCCATTTTTTATCTCCTTAAATTTTTTTATTTTTTTACGGTATCTCTACCGATTTTGGCAAATTTCAATATTCTTTCCTGTAAAGAAGGCGTTTCCTTTATAGATTTAGAAGAGAACATACCGTATTCTAAACCTTTTTCGGAAGAAATATACTCGTGTCCGATAAGTGCCCAAGTGGAATCTATCAAGTGTGAATAATCGGGATTAGCAAGAGCCTTACATTCGAAAAGTTGTCTTGGCGAATTTATATCTTCTCCGCTGATTTGGAAAAAGTCCATATCTTTACAATAACCTATTACCCTATCGAGTTGAGCCTTAGTGTTTCTAGTCGGCATATAAGCAATAGCAAGTATTCCTATCTTTTTAATTTCTTCTAAAAGTTCTGGTAAGAAATCGTCTTCGAATTTTTGTGCTTTTTTATCTCCCGTAACCGAATCTCCAACGTCCCCTAAATATGCGTAAGCGGGAATAGCCCCGAATTTAATTGCGGTCTTTACGAAATCTTCTGCATACGGCATTTCTTCGTCGGCATCTATATAAAAGAATTTAGTGTCCGCTTTAAGAACGCCTAAAAGGTCGTATAAAAAGTGCGGATTTTCCTTATCCAACAAATATCCTTTAACCTTATCCGAAACAGCGAGATTTAAGTCGTTTTGTAAAAAATCTATTAAATCTTGACTCCTCCCAAACCTGTCGCCGAGTTTAATAGCGAGTGCATATAATAAATGCCTTTCGGTTATACTTCCGCCTAAGTTCGCTTGAGAAATAGGATATACGTCTTTTTTAAAGTCCAAAGAAAGTCCGAACTTACCGTATTTTTCGGTAATAAGTTCGCACATTTTAGCATCTCTTTCATATCTTTTTTTACGGAATCCCGACAAATATTCGTTAAAAGGTTTAACGCTTTCTCTTGGAATACCGTGAGCCGCCATATAAATACAGTCGGCTTGGTCTGGGTGATTTATTTTCCCGAATCCCCTGTTGAATTTAGCCCTAACTTCAACACCCGAAGTCGCACCCAAATTCAATATAGTGCAGGCCTTTTTAAATTCTTCTACACCCGAAAGTGAGTCGTGGTCCATAATTCCGGCACTAGTAAGTCCCGCACGGTAAACCATATAAGCGGCCTTAGTCGGAGAATAAGGCGAAAAAGAAAATATCGTGTGAATATGATTATTAGCGTCGTTATCTCTAACAACGGGTTTTTCTTCCCCCTTCAATATTTGTTGAAGAGCAGAAAGTCTGTCTTCTTTATTACTTGCATTTAAATTTTCAAAAAGTTGTTTGTCCATCTAATATCCCTACTTTCAAAACATTAACTATAATTATAATCTTATTTTATATCCCCGTCAAGTGGTTTTTTTAATTAAATAGGGTAAATAATCCCAAAAATTCTTTTAAAAAGAAAAAATCCCCCTGATTTCATAAAATCAAGAGAACCCTACCTCTTTTGCGAACTTCAATTAAAATCTGTTGTAGTTATTATTTGTTAATATCCAAGCAAGCGTAATCGCATCGATTTTATTAACGAAATTTTCGCAATCTAAAAGAAATTTTGCCATAATATTTACCTCCTATTTTTATATTTCATCTCTCCCTATCATAAAAACCAAAAGTAAATAAATGATTAAATTGTGTTAAAAATTCTCATTTGGAATTTTCAATTATAATTATACTCTAAAAACAAATCCCGTCAACTGTTTTTGACGGGATTTTGTTACTTTTTTGAAATTTTATAACAATTTTTTGTTATATGTGTTAATTTTTAACAAACATTTTAACATTTTAACAAAATTTATTATTTCGTTCCGAAAATTCTGTCGCCGGCATCACCTAAACCGGGAAGGATATATCCGTTTTCGTTTAAGCACCTATCGAGAGTTGAAATATATATTTCAACGTCGGGGTGGTTTTCTGCTACTTTTTCAACGCCTTCGGGAGCAGCGATAATACTCATCAACTTAATTTTTTTGCAACCACGTTTTTTAAGCATTTTTATAGCGTCCGAAGCACTTCCGCCCGTAGCGAGCATAGGGTCTACAACCATAACGACTTTTTCTTCTATACCCGTCGGAAGTTTACAATAATATTCTTGAGGTTCTAAAGTCGTTTCATCACGGTAAAGTCCAATATGACCAACCTTTGCCGCAGGGAATAAAGAAAGTATTCCGTCAACCATACCGAGTCCCGCACGAAGTATAGGAACTATTGCAACGGAGTTTTCTTTAACCATAATTTGTTCAGTCGTTTCTAACGGCGTTTCCACCATAACCTTTTGAGTGGGAACGTCTTTAAAACTTTCATAAGCCATTAAAGTCGCTATTTCCCCTATTATTTCTCTGAAATTCTTGGTGTCGGTGGTTTTATTTCTTATTATGGCGAGTTTATGTCTTATTAACGGGTGGTCTAAAATATGCACGTTTTTATATTCTTTCATAATTTTCTCCTTTACAATGCAATATCTTGCCCCGTTAATTAGGGGCAAGATAATTGTATTTATTATATTTATTGTTTAGAAATTACTTGTTCTTTTTTTCCTCTTCTTTTCTTGCGTCGTATTTAACTTTGTAAGGCAAGCAAACGAGGTTTGCGATAATTCCGAGTATCAATGCACAAGCAACTTCGGTAATTGTTATTTGTCCGAAAGTCAAACTCATTCCGCCGATACCTGCAATTAGTATAGCCGACACAACGAACAAATTGTGCTTTTTATTTAAGTCTACGTCTTGTATCATCTTTAAGCCTGATACAGCGATGAAGCCGTACAATGTTAAGCATACGCCACCCATTACACAGGAAGGAATAGTTGCAAGTAAGGTTGAGAAAGGTCCGATAAAGGAAATTACGATAGCCATACAAGCCGTTACTAAAATCGTGATTACCGAAGCATTTCCGGAGATTGCTACACAACCTACCGATTCGCCGTAAGTAGTGTTAGGACAGCCACCGAAGAAAGCACCTGCGATAGAACCTACGCCGTCGCCGAGTAACGTTCTATGTAAACCGGGGTTTCTCAATAAATCTTCACCGATTATAGAAGATAAGTTCTTGTGGTCTGCAATATGCTCTGCAAAAACAACGAACGCAACAGGGATATAAGCGACTGCGATAGTTCCTATGTATGCCCCGTCTATAGCGTCAAAACCTTTAAACGCTTCTATAAACGTGAAATCAGGATACCATTGCATATTATTAAATGCTGAAAAGTCTATAATTTTGATTCCGCAAAGAGTGAATATTGTTGCAACAATGTAACCTGCGACAATACCGATTACAAAAGGTATCATTTTTATAAATTTATTCTTAATGTATACAGAAGAAATTACAACCGCAAACAATGTTACCAAACCACAAGCAAAATATGCAAAACCTTCATTTGCCATAACGAAATTGCCGTTTGCATCCATCGTTGTTACATTGGCACTGAATCCAACCAAGTCGTTTATTGCGTTTCCAGCCAAACTTAAACCTATAATAGCAACCGTAGGTCCTATAACAACTGCCGGCATAAGCTTATCAATCCAGTCTACACCACAGAATTTAACTATTAAAGCAATAACTACGTAAACAAGACCTGCAAGTATTGCACCGATTAAAAGTCCTAAATATCCTGCAGAAATAGACGCAGCACCGGCAAACGCCGCACCCATAGAACCCAAGAATGCAAAAGACGAGCCTAAAAATACAGGGCTTTTGAATTTGGTAAAGAGTAAGTAAACTATCGTACCTACGCCCGCACCGAAAAGAGCAGCGGAAGCACTCATACCGTGACCTACGATAGCAGGTACTGCGATAGTTGCCGCCATAATAGCCAAGAGTTGTTGAAGTGCGAAAACGATAAGTTGTCCGAACTTCGGTTTGTCATTGACTTGATAAGTCAAGTCCATTTTTGTTGTTGCCATAAGCAAAACCTCCATAAATTTTTACTTTTGTTTTTATATATCGAACGAAATTGCTTTCGAAGATACTCTAACTTAGGCAAAAAAAAGAAGTCCTTAAAAAAGGACTTCAAAAGGAATAAATATTTTTTAAATTTAAAAGGGAAAGGAAAAATTGAAAAAACTTTGCCTTTGTGTTGGCAATTAAGTTAACTCCGCAAAAGCTCAGCATAATTTATCCCCTCAAATTCATTATTATGATTATAACATAAAAGAGATAAAAGTTCCAAACATTTTTAAAAAGTTTTTTAAAATTTTTTAATCAACGTAAATTTCGGTAGAAGAATCGTTATTATCAGCCGTATTATTAGCAAAAGAGAAGAATTCTTGGTCTAAATCGAAAGAATCTACGTTAGAATAAGCGACTAATTTACTTATAGACACTTCGTAAGCGGTCAATATTTTGGTTTCTTCTTCGGATAGTTTTTTTTGATATTCACGGCTTTGAATTCTACCCGAGATTGCAATTTTTTCTCCGACCTCTAAATTTTTAGAAAATCTTGCGTTTCTACCCCAAGCGATACAAGGGATATAATCGGACTTATTATAGGAGCGGTTAACGGCGATTAAAATATCGGCGATTTCCCTGTTAAAAGGAGTAGTTCTGTAAACGGGCGGTTTACAAATATATCCCGAAAGGACGATACTGTTAGGGTTTCTAACCGAAACGAAGTCTAAAATTTCACGGATAAAGACGGTAAGCATGAGTTTACTTTTGCCGTCAATAAACTTATTGTAACTTCTAAACTGACCGATAGCGTTAATGATAACGCCTTTTTTTAAAGACTTATCGGAAATAAGTCTTTCGGACACCGTAACGGGAAGGATATCGCCCTGTCCCGAAAGACGCAAGACTTTAACGTTCATTTCATAGAAGCCTTCGCCGTATACTTCGTGAGAGAATTCTGCGTCGGTAACAATTTCCCCGCTGATAAATACTCTGTTGTTTTTCTCTGTTTCTGTGTTCATAAAAAATTTCCTCCAAAAGAATTTCTAAAATTAAGTAATCGGAATTTGAGTTCCGTCGAAAGCGATAGTGAAATTATCTCTGTAAATAAGTTCCCCAATAGTAACGAAAGAGAATCCTTGTTGTTTTAGGGAAGTAATAATATCGGGAAGAGCCTCTAAAGTATGAAGACCGTTGTTATGAAAAAGCACGATAGAGCCGTTTTTAACCTTGTTTAAGACTCTTTTTTTTATGTCTTCCCTAGAGATATTTTTCCAATCGATAGAATCGACGTCCCATTGAATAGTAAAAAATCCCAAATCCCTAGCGGTAGTAATAAGTAAGTCGTCGTAATCGCCGTAAGGGGCACGGAATAAATCCACTTTTTTACCCGTAATATTTTCTATTGCTGAAGAAGAAGTGTTAAGTTCTTTTTCTATATCGGTTTTAGAAAGTTTACTCATATAAGGGTGAGTTGCGGAATGAGTACCGATTTCGTGACCGTAATCGGAGATTTTTTTAATATAATCGGGATACTTAACCGTCCAAAACTCGACCGCAAAAAAAGTGGACTTAACGTTTTCCTTTTTCATAACGTCTAAAATTCCGTCGGTGTATTCAACGCCCCAAGCACAGTCGAAAGAAATGGCGATTTTCTTTTCGTCTGTCTTAACGCAATATATAGGCAGTTCTCTTTTTTTAGATTCCGAAAAAGTGGAAATAATACCGCTTTTTAAGATTATAGTAATGAGTAATATACAGGCTAAAATTATAGACGATATTATAAGTAACTTTTTTTTCTTGACGAATACGAAAAACATTATAATTTACTCCGAAACAAAAATTTTAAAGATAAAAGACTATTTATATACGTTTTTGTCGAAAAATAACTTTGCTTTAATCTATATATAATGTATTCCCCGTTTTTGGTTTCAAGACCTATATCCAAAAATTTCCATTTAAAAAATACGAACAAATGTTTGACTTTTAATTGTTTAGGTAGTATACTCGAAGTATGATAGATGCAAAAAGGCTTACGATATTGACGAACGGTGCTAAATACGACGTATCGTGTTCGTCTTCGGGGTCAAAGAGAGAAAATAAGGAAGGCGGATTAGGGAACGCCTGTTTTGCGGGGATATGCCACTCTTTTACACAAGACGGTAGATGTATATCTTTATTAAAGATGCTTTTAAGTAACGACTGTGCATACGACTGTAAATACTGTGTAAACCGTAGAAGTAACGACGTAGATAGGGCTACCGCCACCCCGACCGAGATATGTGAGTTGGTTATAGAGTTTTATAAAAGGAATTATATAGAAGGTTTGTTTTTGTCTTCGGCGATAATAAAGAACGCCAACTATACTATGGAACTTTTATTTGAAACGGCAAAAAAATTAAGGACGGAATATCACTTTAACGGATATATACATTTAAAAGGAATTCCCTCCGCCGATAAAACTCTTATAGAAAAAGCGGGATTTTATGCGGATAGAATGAGTTTCAATATAGAGTTACCAACCGAAAAGAGTTTGAACTTGTTAGCCCCGCAAAAAAGTAAAAAAGCGATAATAGAGCCAATGAAAATGTTGGCACTAGATAAGCACTACGATTCTCCGTTAAAAAGAAGACCGGATTTTTTGCCTGCGGGACAAACGACGCAAATGATAATCGGAGCATCCCCTGAAACAGATGCACATATATTAAAACTTACCGAATATATGTATTCTAACTATAAATTAAAAAGGGTGTATTATTCTTCCTACGTTCCTACTAATTTTTCAACTTCCCTTCTCCCCTACACGCCTACTCCGCTTATAAGGGAAAATAGACTGTACCAAGCGGACTGGCTTTTGAGATTTTACGGGTTTACGGCGGAAGAGATAACCGAAAACGATGGAAATCTCTCATTAGAGTGCGACCCCAAATGTGCTTGGGCGTTAAGGCATTTAGAATACTTCCCGATAGAGATAAATAAAGCACCGCTTGATATGATTTTAAGAGTGCCGGGGATAGGCGTTAGGACTGCAAGAAGAATAGTTTCCGCAAGGAAATATTGTAAACTGCAATTTGAAGATTTGAAAAGATTGAGAGTGGTATTAAAACGGGCTATGCACTTTATTACGATTGAGGGTAAATTTTACGGAGAAACAAAAGAAAACGCACTTAAAAATTTACTGACTTCGGGAGAAAATTTAAAGGTAACGCAACTTTCTATGTTTAACGAAATAGAAGCGGGAATTTCCGCATTAACGGGTGAACTATGATTGTATTTTTAATAGAAAAAAGCGTAGAAGGTATCGCTTCCGCTTTGTATAAAAGTTTTACCGAAAACGTCCTTCCCGACGCAGTTTTCGACGTAGATAACTACCAAACCAAAATGGAAGAAACCGAAATAGACGTAACGTGTGAAAAGGAAAAATATAATAAAGTTATCTCGGCAATTTTAAGATATGCGGGAGAGCAAACGCTTTTAAACTTAAATTATTGCGTTAAATCTTGTAAAGAAGAAGCATTAAGCGTTGCTTTTAATTACTCGTACTTAATACTTAAAGAGAGAAAAGACCTTTCCGATAAATGGAATAAAAAAGAAGTGTCTGACTTTAACTTTATCGTTCAAACGGTAAGTAAAGAAAGACACTATATAACGGGATTTTTAAGGTTTAAAGAAACTCTTAAAGGCGTACTGTATGCGGAATTTTCTCCCGATAACGATATAGTAAAGATAGTCGCAACGCATTTTTTCAAAAGGCTTAAAGGTAAACCGTTTGCCATACACGACTTAAAGAGAAAAATAGCCGTTTTATCTAACGGCAAAGAAATGCAAATAGTAGAAACTAACTCTGTAACGGTAAATTTAAGTAATAAGGAAAGCGAAATAGAAAAACTGTGGAAAAAATACGTAAAGTCAGTAAACATAAAAGAGCGAAAAAACTTACGCCAACAATCTAACTTTATGCCTAAACGGTATCGAAAGTTTATGCCCGAAACTTGGGAATAAAAAAAGTCTGACGCTAAAAAATAGCATCAGACTTTTTTAATATCTGAAAATTTTTACTTAATTATTATAAGGTAGGACTCCATACCGTCATTAAAAGCGGTTTTAAAGTAATGGTTTTTCCCGTTAAAATGTTCGTATCGTTAAATACGGTAGTACTTCCCACTTTCTTTCTTTCGCCCTGATACTCATAATACCAGTAGTTAAACATATAATCTTGGGAATTAACGTCAACAAAAGAAACATCAGAAGCCTTGGGAAGATTATCCCCCATCGCTTCTCCTGTTTTTACCGTAATCGGACCGAAAGACGTTTGCCCCTCCACTTTAACGGTTACGGGAGAATAACTTAAATTCCAAGAGCCATTTTCATACACCCAATCCGACTTCATGCCCGTCAAATCAAAATATACAGTGTAACTCTCTTCTTCATTGTCCTCTATCTTGTACCAGTAATGATTACGATAGGTAGACGTAAAGCAAGTTGCGTTAGTAGAGGGATTTGTTAGGTCAATTAAAGTTCCGCCCGTATAATCCGAATTTTCCGTTACGTACCAATCCTCAGTATTTTTAAACGTTACACTTTGTAAGGAAGAACAATTCCAAAACGCATACTCACCTATCGAAGTGACGCTATTTGGTATCTCTATACTTTGTAATGAAGAACAATATTCGCACGCCCAGTCATAAATAATTTTACAATTATCATTTATTACGCAAGAAGTTATCGAAGTATTTTTTGCTTTTACTAATACTAAATATTTATTATCGCTATTCCCTAAATACAATCCGTTACCATATTCGTTATATTGTAAAGAAGCACAACCTAAGAACGCATAATCACCTATCGAAGTGACGCTATTTGGTATCTCTATACTTTGTAATGAAGAACAATCATAGAACGCATAATCACCTATTGAAGTGACGCTATTTGGTATTATAAATTCTATTTCGGTTTTACCTATGGCATACTGTATTAAATTATTTCCGTCTTTACTATATAAATTACCATCTATAGATTTATA
>JAZLMI010000006.1:0-2060 GCA_045598545.1 Christensenellaceae bacterium
CAGAGTTTAAACTTCATGTTATACTTGATATGCGAGAAAATTATTTAGGACAGCGAGAGACGGCAAGAAAATATAATATACAACATTGTATTATTGCCGAATGGGAACGCAAATATTTAGAAGAAGGGTTTGAAGGTTTGGAAAAAGATAATCGTGGTAGACCTACAATAGCAGGTAAAAAACTTGGAAGGCCACCAAAATTAAACAAACAAGTAGAAGAAGATTTGATTGCAGAGAATCAAAGGCTTCGCATGGAAAATGAATTCTTAAAAAAATTACATGCCTTAATTCTAGCGGAAGAACAAGAGAAAAACAAAAAGCGTTAATAGTTTTTGAATTAAGGCAAAAGTATCCGCTAAAAGAATTGTTAAAGTTTTCTAATATACCAAGAAGTAGTTATTACTATTACGTTAAACGAAAAGACATAGATAAATACGTAATAGAAAAACAAGAGATATTAGAGATATTTAATAACAATAAAGGTATATACGGTTATCGTAGGATATTAAGCGTATTAAAGGATAAAGGCTATATAATCAATCACAAAACAGTGTTAAAACTAATGAAAACACTTAATATTCAAGGAAAACAAAAGAAAAACAAGTATAAATCGTATAAAGGCGAAGTTGGTATTGTTGCACCAAATATACTTAAAAGGGAGTTTGTTGCAACTAAACCTTATGAAAAACTTACTACTGACGTAACAGAGTTTAACGTATGCGATACAAAGGTTTATTTATCACCGATATTAGATATGTATAATAGAGAAATACTATCATATTCAATATCATTAAGCCCTAACTTTTATCAAACAAGAGATATGTTAGATAAACTATTTCGTGTATTACCCGATACAGCAAAACCTATATTACACTCTGACCAAGGTTGGCAATATCAACAAAAAGCATATCAAAGGATACTAAAAGAACATAACGTTACGCAAAGTATGTCAAGAAAAGGAAATTGTTTAGATAACAGTATAATGGAAAACTTTTTTGGAAGGCTTAAAACGGAAATGTTCTTTGGCGAAAAATTTGAAAGCGTTAACGCTTTCATTAAGACATTAGAAGATTATATTTATTACTACAACAACGAGAGAATATCTCTTAAATTGAAAATGAGTCCGGTAAAATACCGAACTCAATCTCAAATAATTTAATTTATTTTTTTGTCTAAACTTTTGGGTTCACATCAAAACCGATGGATATTCTTTTAAGATAAGTGATAGAATCACTTTGTTTTTAAGCCAGCTTAACAACGGTTAACGTGCCGGAATTGATTGTGGCAGTTTGTTGCGAACTGTTATAAAGAGATAAAGTTGCAGGTGCGGTTACATTGAGAAGTATTGTTTTTGCGCCTGAAGTATCTGCGTCGGCAGTATTTTGCATAGTTATCGTTTCGCCCGGAATTTGAGCTCCGTTCTGATATAACGATAAAGATAAATCATCACTACCTACAGAGCCGTTAACAGCATAAGAAACAAGATACGTGCCTGATTCTGTGATGTTTACGGCGTTTGCGCTAACAGTCATGTTGGTATTCGGTGAAGCAGTAATTAAACTGATAGGTATAACGCTACCTGCCGTAACCGTTTGTGTGGTGTTAGTTCCCGCATAAAGCGAATTATTCGTTGTAGTTATACCGATAGGCCCTTGAGCACCTTGTGGCCCAATAGGACCTTGCGGACCGATAGGACCACGAGCACCTGTTGCACCCGTCGGCCCCATAGGACCACGGATATACCTTATATTTTGATTTGGGCAATTATTAAAACTATTAAAAAAACAGCACATTTTTCTCCTTTGCGTTGCACTGTTAGTATATGTAAAGTTATAAATAAATGTTAAAATTATTGACATTAAAAAAAATTCATATTAAAATAAAAGTATAACAAGTATGAAAAGTATAACAAAGGAGAAATTATGTCAAAATCTAAAAAATATCTGTTCGGGATTTGTAAAGTCGGCGAAAAGGGGCAAATAGTTATTCCGTCTTCGGCAAGAAAGGTTTTTAATATTAAACCGGGGGATAGTTTGGTAGTTCTCGGCGATAAGGAAAAA
>JAZLMI010000007.1:0-7844 GCA_045598545.1 Christensenellaceae bacterium
CTAAAAAAATGAACGTTATTGTAGAAGAGGGAGAAAGTGCGACGAAAGGACACGTTTTAATAGCCTTTTTCGATGCCTTTGTAGAAGATAAACTCGTTCAACCGACTATTATTTATGATTACCCCGTGGAAAATTCTCCGCTTGCAAAGAGGAAACCTTCTAATCCTGCGTTTACCGAACGTTTTGAATACTTTATATATGCAAGAGAAATGGGCAACGCTTTTTCCGAACTTAACGACCCCATAGACCAAAGACAACGTTTTGAAAAACAAGTTGCCGAAAAGAGGGCAAAAGGCGGAAACGACGCTAAGGTGGACGAAGATTTCGTTACGGCTTTGGAATACGGACTTCCCCCGACGGGAGGTTTAGGGTTTGGCGTAGATAGATTTGTTATGCTTTTAACAGACAGTGCTTCTATAAGGGACGTAATACTCTTCCCGACGATGAAACCTATAAAATAGAAAATAACCTTTTAAGAGCGGTAGGTATGGATAATAAAATCACTAAAAAAAGATTGGCTAATTTTTTATCATACGAATGGATTATAATGCTGGTAGCAGTAGTTGCCGGAATTTTATTGTGGGAATTTATCTTTACCGTCAGCGGCGTAAGGCTTACCGCAGGCCAAAACTTTAAAATATATTACGATAAAAAAATCAGTTCGAACTCTGACATTTATTCTTTGATTACCAAGGATAATAAAACCTTTTCTTACGACGTTATAGAGATAAACATAGAAGACGTTACGGACGATCAGGTTTTAATGGCGAGATATTCCGTTCAAGAAGGGGATATAATTATAACCGATTGCGTCCAGGAAAACGAAGAAGATAAGGTTAGGGCTAAGACTTTAATAGACGGCTACGATATTTACGATTTAGATAAGCTTCTTTCAGATGCCGAAGATTATCTTTCTAGATTTTATAATGACGGAGTTTTAGACCAAGAAAAAGTAAAGTCCAACTTTTTAAAAAGAATGCAAAAGGATAACCGTTTCCGTACCGAAAAGGAAAAGCAAAAGGGAATAGAGCAAGAAATTCAAAGGATTGAAAAACTAAATAAAGACGTTTCCGATTTTAAAACGGTATTAGAAACTTTTTCCGAAGAAGACTTTTTTTGGTACAGTAAATATGCACAGTCGGGAAAAGAAGAAGGGTTAGAAGAACCTAAAAGATACGGATTAAAAGTTGAAAATTTAAATGGCGGGCAATATAATCCTTCGGAATTTTTTACTCTTTCAAATAGAGAAGATTCAAAGGATATCGTAATATTAGTGTTTAATTTTAAGTCTTATCAAAAAGATTTGCAATATGAAACGGTATCGTTTTTAATGACGGTAATACGTGCTTGCTGTGGAGAAATAGCGTAAGGGGAGAAAAATGAAAGGTAAATTTATTACTTTCGAGGGGTGTGAAGGCGTTGGAAAATCAAGGCAGATAAAACTTCTCGAACAGTATTTGATAGATAACGGCGTTAAATATTATTTAACGAGAGAGCCGGGTGGCACTTCGGTTTCCGAAAAAATAAGAGAAATTATTTTGGACGGAAAAAATTCTTCTATCACCGACGAATGTGAAGCACTTTTATATGCCGCAGCAAGGGTTCAACTTATAAAGGAAGAAATAGCACCGAGATTATCTAACGGAGAACTCGTCATTTGCGATAGATTTTTCGATTCTTCTTTTGCATATCAGGGATATGCAAGGGGATTAGGTTTGGATTTTGTAAAAAAGATAAACGATTACGCCGTTAAAAATTTTACTCCAGATTACACGGTGTTTTTAAACCTTCCGCCTAAAGAGGCGTTTAAGAGAAAGGGCGGTGCGGATAAAACCGATAGACTTGAACTTTCTGGAATAGAATTTCATAATAAAGTTTATAAAGGATATCTTGACTTAATAAAACGAGAAAAGAAGAGATTTTTAGTTATAGACGCAAGCGGAGAGAAACAAGAAACGCATCAAAAAGTTATTTCGGCGTTAAAAGAAAAGGGAATAATATGATAGACCTTTTTTCTCTTTTAAAAACGACTTCGGCGTATAAAACGGTACAAAACGATAAAGAAAACAATATGCTATCGCACGCATATTTGATTTTGTGCGAAGACAGTAAGAACTTAAAAGAATATTTAAAGATTTTTGCAAAGCTTATCGTTTGTAAAGAAGGAGAGCCTTGTTTTAACTGCCGTTTTTGTAAACTTATTCAACAAGAGAGTTTTTCGGACGTAATATTTTATCCGAAAGGCGAGGAAAATATCGTTGCGAAAGATATAACTTCTCTAATAGAAGAAAGTTTTATAAAACCGTTAGAGAGCGATAAGAAAATTTTTGTTTTGCTTAACGCAGAGAAGATGAACGCTTCTTCTCAAAACAAACTTTTAAAAACTTTGGAAGAACCGCCTAAAAACGTACAAATCTTAATTGGTGCAACCAACGAGTTTTCTCTTCTTTCCACTATAAAGTCTAGGGTTAAAAAACTTGAAATCCCGTCCTTTTCCGATGAGCAGTTGATTGACGCATTAAAGGAAAATTGTCCCGATAGAGACAAATTAGAAAAGGCTATTATTTGTGGGGATAAGACGGTGGGTAAGACCGAAGCGTTGTATTGGGACGAAAATTTAATTTCGGCAATAGATACCGCAATAAAAGTATTAACCGAAATGCAATCGAGTAAGGACGTTTTGAAATATTCTTCTTTAATTGCGAAATTAAAATGCGATTTTTCGGAATTTTTATCCGTTTTATCTCTTCTTTTAAGGGATATGCTTTTAACCGCTAACGGAAAAGAAAACTTGGCCTTTAATAAGTCCGCACTGCAAACGTTAAAAAATATAAACGGATTTTCTTTAGGGGCGATAGTGTACGCATTAGACAGTGTAGAGGAAGCGTTTGAAAAATTAAAATTCAACGCTAACGTCAGTATGCTTACGGAGTGGCTGTGCTTTAAGATTTTGGAGGGCAAATATAAATGGCAAAAATCATAGGTGTTAAATTTAAAAACACCGCTAAAACATATTACTTTTCTCCCGCAAAGGATAAAGAGTTTTACGAGGAAAATTCGGGAGTAATAGTGGAAACGTCAAAAGGTTTAGAATATGCTACCGTCGTTTTCGGCGTAAAGGAAGTTCCGGATAAGGAGTTAACTCACCCATTAAAGCCCATTATAAGAAAGGCGACTGAAAACGATTTAAAATTAATAAAAGAAAACGAAAAGAAAATTCCCGAGGCGATGAAATTTACCGAAGAGAAGATAAGAGAATTAAAGTTAGATATGAAACTCGTCGGGTGTGAAATATCGTTTGACGGGAAAAAGATTGTTTTCTTTTTTACTTCGGAAGGTAGAGTTGATTTTAGAGAACTGGTAAAAGTTTTGGCAACGCATTTTCATTTAAGGATAGAATTAAGACAATTAGGAATAAGGGACGAAACGAAAATGCTTGGCGGAATAGCACCTTGCGGAAGAGAGTGTTGTTGTGCAAGCTGTATGTCCGAATTCGGTAAGGTTTCTATAAAAATGGCAAAAACGCAAGGGCTTCATTTAAATCCCACAAAAATTTCAGGACTTTGCGGAAGACTTATGTGTTGCTTAGAATATGAAAACGATTATTATGCGAGTGTTTACGACAAGATGCCGAAAGTCGGCGGAACGGTTAAATCTCCGGAAGGGGAAGGGACGGTAGTATCCGTTGATATGTTAAAACTTATCGCAAAGATAAAAATATCTAATTCTGACGGAAGCGAGGTTTATAAAGACTTTCCCGTTGACAGGTTAGAGTTTAAGAAAAATAAAAACGCCGATAAAAATAATCAGAAAGATTCAAAAGATAGCGACGACGAAGATATATCCGAAGATGTGAAGAAAATTTTGGATTAAGTGTTTACAATAAAATAAATTTGTGATACAATATATAAGAAAATTTTAGGAGGTAAACTTTAATGGCTTATAAAATCAGTGATAAATGTATTATGTGTGGTTCTTGTGCGGACACTTGTCCTTGCGGAGCAATAAGTCAGGGAGATACCCAGTACAATATAGACCCCGATACTTGTATGAGTTGCGGAGCTTGTGCTGCGGGTTGCCCCGTAGAGGCTATTTCCGAAGAATAATTTTGGAAAACCGTAAAGGCACGAAAATTTATTTTCGTGCCTTTAATTTTAAATTGGGTTTTATAAATGGAAACTGTAGAAGACCTTATGATAGGCGGATATAAAATATATCAAGACGACACTCTGTACCGATTCACTTCCGATGCGGTACTTTTATCGCATTTTGCTACTGTGAAGAATAATGATTTGGTGGCGGATTTTTGTTCGGGAAGCGGAATCGTCGGGTTGAATCTTTTTGCTTATAATGAAAAATCGGTAAAGAGTGTAACTCTTTTCGAAATGCAAAAGAGTCTTTTTGATTTGTCGGTTAAAAGTATAAAGGCGAACGGTTTAGAAAATAAAATTTTTGCCAAAAATATTAAATTGCAAGATATATCTTATGAATATAACGAAACGTTTTCTTTAATCGTTTGCAATCCTCCGTATATGGAAAAGGATAACGGGTTTTACGAAGAGAAAGAAGAGATTGCCGTTTGTAAAAGAGAGATTACGCTTTCTCTTTCCGAACTCTGTTTTATTGCGTCCAAAAAGTTGAAGTACGGAGGAAGGTTTGCTCTTTGCAATCGTGCGGATAGGCTTTCCGAAGTTATATTTCAATTAAAGAGTAATAATATAGAGCCCAAAAAATTACAATTAGTGTATTCGGGTAAGGCGAAAGAGCCTTATTTAATAATGATAGAAGGGGTTAAAGGCGGAAAGCCTTCTTTGAAGATTTTACCGCCCGTAAGGAATTGATAAGATGTTATATTTTGTTGCAACGCCGATAGGCAATTTAAAAGATTTTTCCATAAGGGCAAAAGAAGTTTTGGAATCGGTTGACGAAATTGCGTGCGAAGATACAAGGCATTCTCTCAATCTTTTAAATAGTTACGGAATAAAAAAACCGCTTTTTGCTTATCATAAGTTTAATGAAAAAGAGATGAGTGAAAAGATTGTCGAGAAATTAAAAAACGGTAAAAATATCGCCGTTATTTCAGATGCGGGAATGCCCGTAATTTCAGACCCCGGAAATATTTTGGCAAAAGTTTTGATAGAAAACGGTTTGGAGTTTACCGTTGTTCCGGGAGCAAGTGCGTTTACTTCCGCACTTGTGCTTTCGGGATTAGACAGTTCTAAATTTGCCTTTTTAGGATTTTTACCCGAAAAGCAAAGCGAAAAGATTTCTCTTTTGGAAAAATATAAAGACTTAGATATGACGCTTATTTTCTATTCCGCTCCGCACGATATAGAAAAAGACTGTAAAATTCTTTTTTCCGTTTTGGGAGAAAGAAATGCCGTTGCGGTAAAAGAGATAACGAAAATTCACGAAAAGAGCGTAAGGTTTAATCTAAAAGACGGTTTTTGCGAAAAAGAACCTAAAGGGGAATTCGTACTTTTAGTTGAAGGGAAAATGAAACCTGATTATTTAGGACTTACGAACGAGGAGTTAATTGATAAATACATATCGGAAGGATTAGACAAAAAAGAAGCACTTAAAAAAGTGGCGAAAGAGCGTAAGGTGGCAAAATCCGATTTGTATAAATATACGGTGAATAAATGACGGTAAATTTAATAGGGGACATTTCTTTTTACGATATGAATATGTATTTCTTTATCTATTCTTTTTTGGGGTGGATTTCGGAAGTTATATATTCTACGTTAAAAACGGGAGAGTTTACAAATAGGGGATTTTTGAACGGTCCGGTTTGTCCGATATACGGTACGGGAATAGCTTTTTTGGTTTTATTTTTAAACCCGTTAAAAGATTACGTTTTGATTTTGTTTTTTGCAGGAATAATTTTCTGTTCCGTATTAGAATTTGTTACGGGTTTTGTTTTAGATAAAATTTTCAATACTAAATGGTGGGATTATTCAAACGAACACTTTAATGTAAAAGGATATATTTGTTTAAAGTTTTCTATAATTTGGGGAATAGCGGTAGTCTTGGTGTTTAAGGCGTTAGTACCAATAACCGACTTCCTTATCAGTTTAATTTCTTTTAAATGGTTCGGTGCAGGACTTTTAATTGCTTTTTGGACCGTGTTTATAGCAGACTTAATAACGACTATAATACAACTTAAAAGACTTAAAAAAGATTTAACGGAAATTTCCAGAATAGCAAAAGTTCTTCACAAGGATTCCGACGTTATAGGAGAAAAAGTTTCCGAAGCGACTTTAACCGTTAAAAACAAACTTTCAGACCTTGCCACCAAAATAAAACAGTCAAGACTCGGAAAGGCGTTCCCGAGAATTATTAAAAAGTTCGAAGAGATTAAAGAAGAAAAGAAAAAGTTAAAATAATAACCCTATATACATTATATAATATATATAGTATATATACCCGTGAAAACCGCACGTCTTGTTATAAGAACAATGGGCGGTTTTTTGTTTTTACAAAAATTTCAATATTTTTCAAAAAAACTTCAAAAACCCCTAAAATTCGTTTGACTTAATAAAGGATTTTTATTATAATTCTCTTACTTTCTTTAAAAAAGAAAGGCGTATCTACAAAATCATAAGTATTTATCAAGTGATTTTAACTTTCGTAAAAACAAAATATCGTGGTTTAAGGCAATAAAAAACACAATATTTTGTGTTCGAAAAAAAGTTTGAAAAAAACTTAAAAAATCTTTAAAAAACTTTGAAAAAATGCTTGACTTAAAAAAGTGCTTATGATATGATATGTAGGCTGTCGCAAATGAAGGGCAGTAATCGTCAACCGCTGTTGACGGGAGTTGTTTAAAAATTGAATAGAAGGAAATAAGACAAAATAATAGTTATTTTGAAAGTTTCTGTCAAAATCTTTGAAGTATAAAATATGTACTTTAAAACAGTCATTGCAAATGACAATACGCTAAAAAAGCGAAATTCGTTAGAGCAGTTGAAGTCTTAGACTTCGGCTTTAAATTATTAAACTTAAGAGTTTGATTCTGGCTCAGGACGAACGCTGGCGGTGTGCTTAATACATGCAAGTCGAGCGAACTTCGGGAGCTTGCTCCCAAAAGTTAGCGGCGGACGGGTGAGTAACGCGCGAGCAACCTGCCTATATCTGGGGAATAACACAAAGAAATTTGTGCTAATACCGCATATGACCACAGTGGGGCATCCCACAGGGGTGAAAGATTTATCGGATATAGATGGGCTCACGTACCATTAGATAGTTGGTGGTGTAACGGACCACCAAGTCGACGATGGTTAGCCGACCTGAGAGGGTGATCGGCCACATTGGAACTGAGATACGGTCCAGACTCCTACGGGAGGCAGCAGTAGGGAATATTGGGCAATGGGCGAAAGCCTGACCCAGCAACACCGCGTGAATGATGAAGGTCTTCGGATTGTAAAGTTCTGTGATGGGGGACGAAAAAACTGACGGTACCCCAAGAGCAAGCCACGGCTAACTACGTGCCAGCAGCCGCGGTAATACGTAGGTGGCGAGCGTTGTCCGGAATGACTGGGCGTAAAGGGTACGTAGGTGGCTTTTCAAGTTAGTGGTGAAATTCCGGGGCTTAACTCCGGCGCTACCACTAAGACTGTTGAGCTTGAGTGTAGGAGGGGTAAGTGGAATTCCTAGTGTAGCGGTGGAATGCGTAGATATTAGGAAGAACACCAGTGGCGAAAGCGACTTACTGGACTGTAACTGACACTGAAGTACGAAAGCGTGGGGAGCAAACAGGATTAGATACCCTGGTAGTCCACGCCGTAAACGATGAATACTAGTTGTGGGAGGTATCGACTCCTTCCGTGACGACGTTAACACAT
>JAZLMI010000008.1:0-11166 GCA_045598545.1 Christensenellaceae bacterium
TCCTTCCTTATCTACTAACTTTTCAAAGAAAGCCTGTTTTATTCTGTCAAAAATCTTTTTATACTTATTAACCTGTTTATCTTTGACAATAAGACACATTTCATAAATAAGTCCCGCAGTATTGCCCATATAAAGAGTACCGACTATTTCGTTATCGGTAGGGTCGTCAACGTTTAACCAATCCCCATATCCCCTTTTATTGCGAATTAAATTACAACTGTCTTTCAAACAATAATCAAGCCATTTTTTAGCATATTCGATATTGTCGGTTATAACCTTTTTATCATGATAAAACGAGTAATGTGTAAAAGGAATTATCGCGATAGCATCTCCCCAAGCAGGTGAACCGTAAACGTCGTCAAGATTAAAAGTTATCTTCGGTGCAACGCTATCTATCATACCGTCTTCATATTGAGCGTCTCTTATATCCAAAAGGTACTTTTCGAAGAATCTCTTACAATCCGACAAATACATCGCGGTATCGCAGAAGATTTCCGCATCACCCGTCCAACCGAGTCTTTCGTCTCTCTGTGGACAATCTGTCGGAATTCCTATAAAATTACTCTTTTCGCTCCATATAACGTTATTATAAAACTTATTGACGTTTTTATCCGAACAACAAAACTCACCGGTAAATTCGATATCCGTATGTATTGCAATTCCACAAACGTCTTTAATCTTTACGTTCCCTTTCGACTTAATTTCAGCGTATCTAAATCCGTGATAAGTAAAATACGGTTCAAACACTTGATTTCCGTCTCTCAAAACGTAACTGTCTTGTGCCAATGCCGAACGCAAATTTTTGATATATAGTGAACCGTCTTCGTTTAGCATCTCCCCATGATTTATTGTTATTTCACTACCGCTATTACCTTCAAGTTCAACTCGTACGACACCTGCAAAGTTCTGTCCGAAATCGTATATTCCGTTCCCTAAATATTTGGAAGAAAAAATCTTTTTTTTTACGGTGTTTTCTACGAGAGATTGCGTCGGCTTAATTTTAACGCCGTTGAAAACGCAAACGTTATCCCACTTGCCAAAATCGAAGTTTGATTCGAAAAGTTTTTCATTAAAAAGCCTTCCGTCTTGTTTTTCGCCGTTTAATATATCCGACGCCAAAATAAAAGATTTGGTTGCCTTAAAACTCTCGTCAGAACTTATTTTTTTCTCTAAAACCCCGTTATCATAAGTTAATTCGCAAAACAATTTTAGCGGATACGTTCCGTAATTATCTCTGTGAACCCACGCTATATTCCCACAATAATACCCGTCGCCAAGAAGAACACAAAGTGCATTTTCGCTTTCTCTCAACAAACTCGTTACGTCAAAATCGTAAAAAAACAATCTTTTACTAAAATCGGTCCATACGGGTAATAAGCAATCGTTTGAAACTCTTTTACCATTTATAAACGCACAGAACAAACCAAAACTCGATATACGGAGATTAGCATTTCGAAATTTACCGTTTACCGTAAACACCTTTTTGAACAACGGACAAGTTGCCCCATATTTTTCTGTCGAAGAAACCCTACCGGTTTCATATCCTATCCATTGAGCCATACGCCACCTCTAAAACGGAGAAAAAGAAATCAAATCTTTAATATTCAACACGTAAATATTATCTTCTTTTTCTTTGGTTATAGGCGGTAATTGTGGCTGTTCTAATTCGTAGATAGGTTTATCCTTCTTTATAAAATCAACCACTCTTCTTTTACAATCTTTTATTCTCAACAAGCAACCGCCGTAATATATTTGATTAACTTCCAAACCGTTCGGATAATTTTCAAAATACCAGCGTTTTGTAAAGTTATCTATAAACATTTTATAGTGTTTTATCAAATAAGAAAAATCTTCGTCAACAAGTTTTTGAAGTGTTTTTTTATCTTTCTTTTCATAAGCGTTTCTCAACTTGCGAGACAGTAAGAATTTCACCTTCGTCACGTTTGCGAATTCTTTTATCTCATTAAACAAAGGTTTTAACGTCGTACTCTTAATATTTGAAATCTGTTCGGCAAGTTCAGCATATTTTTTATCGCTGTTCTCACTGTAAAGCGGAATATAATAATCTGTAAACAAATCGCTGTAAAAACTTGTATGCGATCTCGTACTAAACCAATCAATGTCCTTTTAAATGGGTCGTTTAAATAATCGATCAACATAAATTCATCGAATTTAACGCCAGTAATTTTAAGGAATCTTTCTTTATCTTTTTCCGTTAAATCTCGCCCCGTATCGTCATAAACGGCAAACTCAAAAAGCGAAGGTAAAACGGAATAAATACTCGATTGAGCACCCCCGTCCGACCACAAAGTCAACATAAACTTATCAACGTTTTTCTTTTTACAAACTTCTAATTGTTTTTTAAGAATTTTCATCGATATTCTGTTGAAAGGAATTAAGCCGTCTTGTTTCCAAAGGCTTCCCGCATAAACAAATTTAGAAACATCACCTTTAGACAATTTCAGGTTTTGATTAATTTGGTCGTCTAATTTATTTTCGTCCATTTGCCAGTAATTCCAGTAACAGTAATACACGTTTTCAGGCAACCTTTCAGGCACATTGTCGGGAACGATGCAATTAGACGTCCAATAATCACCCTCTTCGGACATTTTCATAAACATATCGGTCCACATTTCTAACGTCAAATTATGTTTATCGGCAATTTCTTTTAACCTATTTAAATGCTCGATAAAAATATCAAACTGATTTCTTTCGCCGTGTAACTTTTTATATTGCCCTTTTCCAAGCGATTCAGCCTCATCTAAACCAATATGGAAATGTCTCGATTTAAGACCTTTACTAAACAATTCAAAGACTTTATCCAAGAATTCGTAAGTTTTTTGTTCTCCAACCAGCAAAACACCGTTCGTATCAAACATATCACCGTAAATAGGATATTTCGCCATAAAGCCCAAATGCCCTAATGCTTGAATCGATGCTCTCAATTCTACTCCGTGCTTATCGGCATAAGCATCTAATTCTTTTAAATCGTCAATCGTATATCCCGCTCTGTTATAGTTAAATACGGATAATCGGGAACTTTATAACCGTCTGTCAACCCCAAATACAAAACGTCATACCCAAATGCGGAAATATACTTTATGTACCTTTTTATAGTCTCCTTTTTAGGAGTACTACCCGTTGAACATTCGATAAATACACTTTTTTCCATAAAACACCTTTTCCCTATTATTTCTATTTTATTTATAACATATCATCGATTTTATTGTCTTGCTTAAATTTACTATATTTATTTCGTTTTTTTACAATTATAATTTTTTCAAAAAAGTAATAATTATAAAAAAAATGGGTATAATACATATCAAAGTGTTGACCTTTTCGTATTTTTACAATATTATTAAATAAAATAATGCTTTTTTACTAACTAAAATATTTTTAATTTTTATCATTTGAGGGCAATTATGATTATACACACACAAAAAGAAACATTTAAATATTCAAATTCTTTCGTCGATTTCCACTGGTATATAGGTGATTCTCACCTACACACGCATTATTACTACGAACTGTTTGTTATAATCGAAGGAGATTTTGAACACCAATATTTGAATAAAACGACAAAATTACACAAAGGCGATATCGTTTTAATCACGCCCAAAAACCCGCATTATTTATCGACAAAAAATAAAAACTCTCTACATGCAAATTTTTCAATAACCGAAAAAGCCTTTGTTGAAATTACTAAAAAACTAAGTGAAAACGCTTTTAATTATCTAGTTGGCAATTCAGGAACCCCGACGACTATTTCCGAAGAACAATTAAAAACCATCGTCAGCCTTATAAACGCCCCGTCTTCTTCGGACAAGAATTACAGTCAAAACAATCTCGATTTTTATTATTCGTCAATTATTTCTTTACTTCTTGGAATAATGTATTTAAACGAAAACAATGACACAATAAAAGAATCGTTCCCAAAATGGCTTAAAGATTTTATTATTAAAATACAGAACCCTGAAATATTTTGCCTACCAATTTCTCAAATCTACGAACTTTCTAATTATTCCCAATCTCGGTTCATTTCTTTATTCACACAATACGTCGGAAAAACTCCGATTAAATATATTACCGACTTAAAAATCAATTACGCTAAAAACTTATTGTTAAAAACCAATTTTTCATTGATATATATATCAAACGAACTCGGGTTTTCATCGTTAAGTTATTTCATAACGTTATTTAAAAAAAATACGGGAATGACTCCATACATGTATAGAAAAAAATACTACATTTAAAAACCCACCCTATTAACTTATAAACGAATTTACAATTAACAAAAATTTATTTATAATAATCAAAAACCCATATAAATTAAAGACGACCTGGAAAACAGGTCGTCGTTACGGAAGAAATAAAATATAGGAGAAAACATAAGAAAAAACTTATACTTTCGGGTAAGCGAATTATAATATTTCGATTCCGTTAAGTTTACAAAACTCTACGATAGACTTTACGTTATCACCGTAAGAAATTATATAATGTTGTCCCATAACGTTTTGTGTAAACTTTTCGGTATCGTCAAGTTCGACTTTCAAACTCGGAAGTTGCGGAGCCGGTTTATCCCAACCACACTCTTCCCAACTTTCGGGAGTAACGCCGTTGCCTTTAACGATATGCATGGTATATTTTCCGTTATCAACCGTAAGCCTACACATAGTAATCTCACCCGTCTTAACTTTTGAAACGTTAAGTAGCCCTTGAGAAAGTTCACCGAACGCCGCCGGTAAAATGGTAGTTTCACCGTCAATAACTTCTTTCGGAACGTAATCGGGAACTCCGGCGAGTACACCGCCGCTATAAAACTCGTAGAACTCTAAATAAGCACCAACTTGTCCGGTAATCATATTTACGATTACTTGCGTCAAATTGCCCATACAGTCGTTTTCGGGAATTGTGCATAGTCCGTCTTCAGCAAGAAGAGTAAATATCGGAGCAGGCGGAAATCCTAATAATTTCTTAAACCCGTCCACGTCCTTTAACGAAACTGCCTTGTAATTTCTTTCCTTTATTATTTGTTTTAAGGCAAGATAATATTTAGCGGCGTTAATAACAGCGTCTTCGTTGGGAGTTTTTAAGAACTTCCATTTTTTAATACGGTTATTAACAACGTCGTCTATTTCCTTTTTAGAAAGTTTTTCTGCACGTTGAACGACTTCGAGCATTTCAAAGCACTCAATTTCAACACCGAACTCTCTTTTAATTGATATTCCGTCGAACTGCGTCCCGTAAAGTTGCATATCACGGTAACCGAGTTGACCTATTTTTACCTTTCTTAAATCAGCCTTAATAAAAGCACATTTGCAGAAAGACAACACTTCGTTAGCCTTGGACGGCATATTTACTACGTCGTAAACATATTTGAAATTGTATCCCAAATCTTTTAAGGTCTTTCTTAAAGCACTTGTTCCCGCTTGGTCGGCGGTAGTAACCAAACGACCATCTTCGTACCAACCGCAAAGTCCCCATAAAACCATAGGTTTATTTCTGAATTTATCCGCAACTTTTATTACCGCATGAGTAGGTATCCAACCCGCAACGCATAAAACCATAGCGTCAAAATCTTTGTTTGTGAAAAAATCTATGGCATTATTAACATAGGTTTCTTCATAATCGTCCCTAATGGGATAAAACTCGAAAACTTCCGCCACCGATTTTTTTAAGTCTTCGCATGCTTTTTTACATTTTCTTTTTATAACTTCTATCGGCGTATTAACTTCGCCGAATCCTGCAAATGCAATCTTCATTTTTTCCTCTTATTTATACGTTTTAATCAATTCTTTTTCTTTATTTTTATATTCCGAGTACAGTTTCGAATAATCGGAGTTATCGGAATACTTTTTGTCTATTGAAACAAATTTTTCGCTCGCAGAAACAATACTATTAAAAGTACCGATTCCAACTCCCGCAAAAATCGCAGAACCTAAACACGCCGTTTCGTTTTCTTTTAACGTGTAAACGGTCTTATTAGTAACGGCACTCTTTATATCGCACCAGATTTTACTTTTAGCACCGCCACCCATCGAACGTATTTCGCTTACGTCTATTTTCATAAAATCGATATATTCTTTTATCGTATAAGCGATAGATTCCATTATGGCACGAATAAAATGCCCTTTACCGTGTTTTAGTTCTATTCCGTAAAACGAACCTTTAACTTTGGGATTATTTTCGGGCATAACAGTACCACATAGGTGCGGAATACATATCAACCCTTCACTACCCTTATCTACCTTTTCGGCGAGTTCGTTCATTTCTTGATAGTTTAAGTTCTCGCAAAACGTTTGCTTAAACCACTCTAACGTTGCTCCTGCAGTCGGCGCCCACATTAAAAGACAATACAGCCTTTTTTTAACATAATAAGCGGAAACCTTTAAGCCGTCGTAAAAGGTCGGAAACTTTGACGTTAAGGAACACGCCGAAAGACACGTTCCCGTAGTTTCGCTAACCATACCTTCTTTAACGACTCCTGCACCGGTTATTCCTGCTATTTGGTCAAGCGCGCTTGTTACTATCTTTATCCCATTATATTGCCCGACGTATTCTCCGCTTTCTTTCAGTTCGGGAAGCATTTCTTCCGTTATGTCTAAATATTCAAGCATTTCGGGAATATACTCGCCCGTTTTAACGTTCATTAAAAGCGATGACGAATACAGTGAACGCGACGCTACGAACTTTCCCGTTAAGCGGAAAATTATATAATCTTCGAGAAGTAAAAACTTACTCGTTTTATCGAAGACTTCGGGCTCATTTTCTTTTAACCATTTAATCTTTGGTGCGGGATAACCGGCAGGCACTTCTGCCTGTCCGGTTTTCTCGTATATCCATTTTATTCCGAACTTTCTTTCAATATCTTTTGCTTGTTTTTCGGCACGGTTATCAAGCCATATTATCGCGTTCATAAGCGGTTTCCCCGACTTATCTATCGCGATTATGGTTTCGCCCTGCGTATCGACCGATAAAGCGTCTATTTGATATTTTGCCGATATTCTATCTAACACTTCCTTAAATACCGAAAAAAACTTTTCGACAGGAAATTCGATAAACTCGCCTTTTTTAATAAGTTCGTATTGAATAGACTCCGAAGCAAGTTTTTCGCCCTTTTCGTTAAACAAACATGCTTTAAGAGAAGTCGTTCCAAAGTCTATTCCAAGTAAATTTTTCATTTATTTTCTAACCCAGTTTAAAGTATAATGGGGGTCGTCAGCCTTTTCTTCCGGCGTATACTTTCTCAAAGTATCAACAACTTTACCATCGTTATATTTTCTGTCGTTTATCTTTTCTTCGGTAGTTCCCATTACGGTTATGTTCAATTGACGATGTCTTGCTCTTACTTGGTCCCAATCAACAAAATATACGTGTGCAAATTCGCCACCGTCTAATACTCCGTCTTTAATCGTCATTGCTTCGCTTCTTCCGAAGAATACAGAACGCAAGTGTCCGTCAGTATTTAAACTCGTCCAATCACCCGGCTCGTTTACATATCTTCCGAATTGCGTATGGATAGGACCCGGGTGCATATACGGATGTTCTTCCGAGTAATCGGGAACTAATTTTTGCATAATCTTTAAAATATCGTGTTGTAAATATTCTAAATCATACACGTCAATATCGTGCGAACATTCCTGAACCATTACGGAGCAAGTAGTATGATGAGACGCTATTGTTACTGTCCCGTTCTTAATTCCTGACTCTTTCACAATTTTAAGCACGTCGCTTGTTACGTCGTGAAAAGTTGGCCTCCATCCCTTTGATTGCAATTCAATCTCTTTTTGAAATACCTTAAATTCCATTGTCTTATTCTCCTTTTTCTTTTATTTTTTTATTTTTATAATATAAGCGTATCTCCGCTATTATTATTGATACTATTACGAATACTTCGTTTAATAATCCTGCAAGCGAAAAATGTAGCGTATTATATATTAACCAACATCCGCTTGAAGGCAAGTTTATTATCCTGATTACGTGAGAATTATTCATTCCATAAGATATGGTTGATAACAGTTTCGCAACTATAGCAAGAATACTTATTATCCCTTCCCAAGTAAAAATACCTATACCTACTGTCAGCAACGAAAACATTATCGTCCATAAATAGGTCGACTTTCCTTTTCTAATCAAAAATATAAACAGTAGATTCCTCATTATACCTATGCTATCCATCGCTGCACCGGTATAAGCTTTTAACAGTATATATTGAATAACAAATGCCAGCGAACCTAACGTTTTAAGTAATACAATTTGCCAGTGTTTATTAAACTGTACCGCCCATACATTTAACCCTATTCCGATAAATCCTATTGCTTGTACGATTATATCAAAAATCATTTATTTGTTCTTTCATCGTAAGCACGCCTTACTGCCGAAATCATTTCTTCCGCAAGTTTTAACGGCTCTTTTGCTTTCGCTATCGCACTTGAACAGCCCGACGCAGAAGCTCCTGCCTTTATAATATTGTAACAATCCTCTCCCTTTGAAATACCGGCAGAAGGAAACGGTTTTATATTAGGATTGATTTCTCTTATAACCCTTATAACCTCATCAACGTATTCTTTGTCCGCAGGCTTCCCCGTTCCGATAAGTTCGCTAGGCTCAGCAACCAATATGTTTGGTGATAATTTTGCTATAGCCTTTACTTCATCTATAGAATCCGCACAAACCATTGTGGCTAGTCCTACTTCGTTCGCTCTTTTTATAGCATTTTCTATCTCTTCTAGCGTAAGTTTATGTTCGGCGTGATTTAACATTACCCCTATAGCTCCCGCTTCCTTTAACGCTTCGGGAAGAGTTCTCCCCATTCCACGCCCTACGGGAATACTATCCATATGTTGCGAATACACGTGTACGTAATTTGCGTCAACATTTCTTGCCACGTTATATATTTCAGTATCAGGAATATCTAAAACTACGTCAACTTTATATTTTTTCGCTAATTTCTCCAAACCCTTTGCCATATCTACAAGGGTTTTTCCATACATATAACACTTAGGTCCGTATTCAAAAAAAGGCTCGCTTATTTTATAATCTTTTAACATTTTATACTCCCTTCTTATTTAATCTTTCTCCTACAGCCCCACCGGGGTGTATTACCGCAAACTGCTCGTTTAAAAACCCTGTTTCTTCGATTAGTGCTGTTTGTAAAGTATGGAATATTACGCAAAGCGAAGTTGTTGACGTCGTCCCTTGTGAATTATATTTATCTGTTTCTCGGTTAACATACTGCTTTAATACCACGTCAGCACCTATTGCCAAAGGTGATTCTAAATTTTCGGTTACGGTTATTACTTTTATACCTTTCTTTTTACATATATCAAGTATAGGCAAAAGTTCTTTGGTTTTCCCTCCTCGTGAAGCAAATACCATTACGTCGCCCTTTTGTAAAAAACCGGTCGCACCGTGTACCGCTTCCGCCGGAGAAATGAACCTTGCAGGTTGTTCTATACAGCAAAGTAAATGAGCAAAATGCTGACAAATTATCCCCGAATGTCCGCAACCGCAAGTTCCTATTCTCGGCACTTTTTTTAACAGTTCCACCGCTTTGGAAAACTTTGCTTCGTCAAAAAATTTCTCCATTTCGGCAACACATTCCGACTCTATTTTATATACTTCTTTTACTTGGTTTAGCGTCTCTTTTTTCATGTTAAATCCACCTTACGTCATAATTTTATTACAACGATTTACGAAAGTCAATATAATTTTTAACGAAAGTTTTTCGTTGACAAGTTTTTATTTTAAATGTATAATGGCAATAAAAGGAAAAAGAATAAAATGATTATTACAATGCAAAAAATAGCCGAATTATCAGGCGTTTCGCTCGCGACCGTTTCAAAAGCGTTTTCGGGTAGCGAAGAGATAAGCGAAGAAACTCGAAATAAAATATTTTCCATTGCAAAAAAATATAATTGCTTTGAAAAATACAATAAAAGAAAAACGTTAAAAAAAGTCGTGGCAATTATTTGCCCCGAATTATCAAGCGACTATTACTCGAATACCGTTTCTTATTTGGAAAAACAATTAAATAAAATCAACGTATTAAGCGTAATATCCGTAAGCAACTTTAAACCCGAAAAAGAACAAGAACTTATCGGATATTATCTTTCGGATAAAAGCGTAGACGGAATAATCGTTTTAGAAGCATTTTCAAAAATAAAATACAACAACGACACCCCTATCGTCGTTATTAACTCTATAAACGATTTAAAAGATGTTGATTGCATAAATACCGACTTTCAAAGCGCTATAGACGACGCAATATATTTATTAAAGAGAAACGGACATGAGAAAATCGCTTTCGTTGGCGAAAGTTTAACACAAGATAAATACGAGTTCTTCGTAAACTCAATGAGAAAACACAATTTAAGAGTAATACCCGAATTTAGAATAATTTCTCAAAACCGATTTGAATCGGCAGGTTTTGAAGCGATGGAAACGCTATATAAAATGAAAGAAAGACCCACTGCGATTTTTGCCGCTTACGATTACATCGCTCTCGGAATTATTCAATCTATAAGGGCTCACGGAGAGAACGTTCCCGACGATTATTCCGTAATCGGTATAGACGATATATCGTTTGCATCTCAATACGACATTTCACTTACTTCTATTAAATCTAATATAGACGAAATATGCGACACGGCGATTGAACTTATAATGAAAAAAATAAACAACAAATTTTATAGACTTCGTCAAAACATTTCGTTTAGAGGCGAATTAAAAATAAGAAACTCCGTTAAATCTATACTCTAACGGAATTCTTTTTTTTAATGTAAACACTAAATGACACGAAAAGCGAAATCTGTAACAAAGCGATTATGATGCTTTCAATAATAAACTGCGAACGCCAACCGAAATTATCGATAAAATATCCGATAACTGTCGGAACTACCCCTGCGGCAATGCACCCAATGGCGTTAATTTGTGCGCAGTATCCGCCCGGGTTGATTTCCGAACGCATATTTAGTCCTATCATACTCGCAATTACGACGTTCATTGCCCTTATATCAACGATTAAGATTACTAGAATCACTAAAGATAAAATAATGTTTACGTCGTAAATAAATATCAAACCTATACTTGCAACCATCGGAAAGACTGACAAGTAAAACATTTCTTTAATAAAATTCTTTTCACGTCTATTTATGTTTACAGCCA
>JAZLMI010000009.1:0-26418 GCA_045598545.1 Christensenellaceae bacterium
AATCTTATAACGTAACCTTTTTTTTGTTGGCTTTTTTTAAAACATTCCAAAGAAATCTTTTTGTTGGTCAAATAGAAATCAAAAAACTTAGATTTTCTATTTGAATCGACAGGGAAAACATTTAAAGCATAAGGTAATTGGTTAAACTCATTTGCTTTTACTTGTAATTCATCTTCGTTGCACACCGTTAAACAAAAAGAGAAACTGGTTAAGCCTTGACTCATATGCTTAATAAACATATTATCAGGGAACAACTTTCTATAAGAGCCGACAGGCCACTGAATTGCTTGAGTACAGAATCCTGCAGACCGTGCGAGTGTTACAAAAAGGTTATCGTCCTTACAAGAAAAAGCATATACGCTTTTATTTAAAATAGCCAAACATTTTTTATCATTATCACGAATAGCAACAAACCTTTGAGCAGGCTGTTCTACCCCATTATTTTTAAGTAAATCCGTACCAAAAGAACATTGACCTATAAAATCGCCATTTATTTTAAGAGGCAAACGAAGTTTAACAATTTTTTCGTTTTCAGCCAAAAATAAATCACAATTTATCTCAACGTCGGGATTATTTTTGTAAATCTTATACAGTAATCTTACTTTGGAATCATTTAAATCAAAGAAAGATTCGATTGCGAGATATATATCCCCGTCTTCAACGACTTCAATATTCTTTAGATTTTCAAATATACCGCTTGGTGTATTTGACAGTTTAAAATCAACGGGATTTTGACCCAGTTGATTGTTGCAAAAAGGAAGACCGCCCCAAGAATCAGCCGTATCGTCAAACATAACAGGGCAAAAAGCCTTACCTTTTAAATATTCAACGCCGTCAACACAATAACTTTCAATTAAACCCGAATTTTTACCGATTTTAACGTATTTATTGTCATCTTTATATTCGAAACAATCTTGTTTTTTTTCTTTTGGTAAAACTCTTTGTTTTTCACGAATAGAAAATCTCATTTCGGAAAAAGGTTTTAATTCCGCAGAAAAGACAATTTTCTTTCTCCAATCAAGATTTAAGTTAGATTCTTCTTTTACAATTTGAGAAGGAAGTTCAACACCATTATAAAAGACACCAACTTCTGTAACGAAGTCATCCCAATTGGGGTCTTTTAGAGAGAACTCAACCACGACGTTTGATTTAAGCACATAGGGGTGTGGATTAAAAACCAATACGGGGAATTCGCCGTCTTCTGCTTTTTTTTGAATAGAAGTCAGCATAAATATCGCATTAGTTGATAATAAATCAAGTTCGTGTAATCCGTGATTTAGATATTCAAAGCCATTTTTTTCGCCACTTTCGATACAAGAACCGGGCAAAATATCGTGGAACTCCGAATTCAATAAATCTTGAACTATAATTTTAAATTTTTCAACCGGATAATCACAAAGTCCTTTTAAAGAACAATATGACAATAATTTTTCGGTATAAAAAAGTTTATTTTCCAATTCAATGTGTCGTTGTTTAAGCCTAATCAAAGAAGAGTAACACCCTGTGAAAATATTATTAAGAGATTTATCAAAAGTAGCCGTAGGTTTAACTTCGTTAAAGAAAGTATCCGGAGAGGTTTGAACGATTTCAAAAGGAGAAGATTTAATCAAATCTTCAATATCGGACAAATCCTTATCGGAAGGTCCACCGCCGTGATTCCCAACGCCCCAAGGTATTAAGATAAAATCTTTTTGGGAATTATTGTTTATAGTTTTTTCAATATACTCTCTTGCCTTACCGAGTTGTGAGCCGTAACAACCCACACGATAAGCCTTTAACTCACTACCGTCTAAACCTTTCCAAATAAAATAATCGTCGGGGAGTTGTAGTAAGTCCTTGTCCGGACGCATAAAGACATAAGAATCTTGTCCGCATTTTTTAATAATTTGGACTAATCCGATATTATGACCAAAGGGGTCAAAGTTTATTGCGACGTTGGAAAATTTGTTAAATTTCTTTTTAAAATAAGCCTTACCCGTTTGTATTTGACGGCAAATACTTTCGCCGTGAGGCAAATTGCAGTCAGGTTGTAAGAACCAACCGCCCATAATAACCCATTTGCCTTGTTTCACGAGTTTTTTTATAGCCTTAAACAAATCAGGTGCATACTCCTCAATAGAGGAGTATAGCACCGATTCGTTATGACAAAAAGTATAATTATGCTTTTTTAATAAGTTTACCGCTGACTGAAATGTAGCAATAGCAGAACTTGTTCCCTCATCCCATTTCCATTGCCACACAGGGTCAATATGGGAGTTACAAACTAAAAAAACTTTTTGCATATGAAAATTATTCCCATTTGTCTGATATTTCTTTTTCGTCAAATGGCGACACAGACATAACGTCTGTATCTACAAATAAATCTATTGAAATTTCTGGTTTAACATAAATTTTATTCATAAAACGAACTCCTTTAGTTAATTGAAATTAAGCATTGCCCATAAGATAATGCAATTCTACCGCTTACTGAATTATAATATTCGCCATCGAGGTTAAATCTATAATTCTCAGTACCTGAAACAGTAATATTAAAGTTACAATCATCTTTCATTGGGACATATACCGTTACAGTTTTCGTACCGTCAGTAAACGTACCTTTGTAGCAACAAATACTTGATAAAGTAGCACTGGTTAATATATTATTGTTGTTATCGTTGGTTCTGTATTGTAATTGAACGGTAGAACCGTTTTCATTAACAAATTCGCCACCGGTAAACGTAAGACCATCAAGCATACCTTCTACTAAGTTCAAAGAATCGTTAACCCTGTCAACGTAAAGATATCCGACACCGTTAGTTTCGCCCTTATAACCTACCATAGTGTTATAAATAGCTTCCTGCCAGTTAACAGGAGAATAGCAGAAGTAAATACGTTCATTAGAACCGTTAGCCATAGCATAGAAAGCATTGAACATAACGTCACTTCCACGCAACGCATGGTCACCGGAAGTAGAGATACTCCACGCAGTTGAAACAGCATTAAACTTAACGTTTCTATCTTTTGCCACCTGTGTAGCGATATTGTAAGAAACAATCATTTGTGCCCCGTCAACAAAGTCGCCGGTAGAATAAATATTTCCAACGTATGCGTCAATAGCAAATTCATCAGCACCGGTGCAATCAAGGTAGTGGCAAATATAGTTATAATAAGTGAAGTCGTTTGGCACATTTGCAGAAATTACCGAACCGAATAAACAGCATAAGATGTGGCAATCAACGTTTTCTTTATTACAATAGTCTTTAATCCAGTTATAAACAACGCCAATAACTTCCATTTGTCTGCTTTCGTATTTTGTAATTTCGTGTCCGTTAACGTTTTGACCTGCATAGCGACCGCTACCGTTATATCCGTCATAAGGTTCATCACCGATAGTAACGCCATAGAAAGCAGGGTGTTTAATATATTGACTTAAAGAGTTAATTATTGAATCAAGTTTAGCTTTGCCGTTAGGATTTAACGTTACCCTGTTGTTAACGGGTTGTTGATCATCATAAGTACCGATGTTACCAATGCTGTCAATACCATTATCAACGAAAGCCGTATAATAACAATCTTGAGCGACGTTGAAAATTAAGTTATCAAAGACAACAACTTTTAAGCCAACTTCCCAAGCGATATCTAGGACTTTAAGGTAGGTTTCGGTATCAGTATAATAACCTCCGACAACACCGTCCGTAATACAAAAACCAGCCTTATCTCCGAAAATCAAGATATTGTTGCCCGCATTTTTATAGTTTTGGAAATATTGTTTAGTTCTTAAATATTGTTTGTATTCGTCAGAACTCGGGTCAGCATTTTTATCTCCGGGAAGAGCATAACTTGTTACCTTAGCCCCGTCAGTTGTCCAACCGTCATTTTCGTTGTAGAAATATAATCCCGACTCGTTATAAATTCCGCCAGATAAGGTAGTGATTTGACTCTTAGATAATTCGTATCTACCTGTATTTACGGCGTTATAAGACATTGCAGGAGTAACCTCAACGGTTTTGACAGCGATATCAGAAGGAGCGAAAGCCAAATAGTAGCTGTAAGCACTAACTTTTACGGTATTTAATCCAACTATTTCCGAAGTATAAGATAAAGTATTTTTATCAAGTATTAAAACGGATTCTTTACCCGAATCATAAACCACGTAGTAATCAGCGTTAGCGACAGCGGACCAAGAAATAATAGGACCGTTCTTTACTATTGCAGGGGTATCGAGTTTAGTTCCGTAAGAAGGAGCAACGTCTGCTCTTCTTAAATCAGCGATATCTTGACGAAGAGTACCTAAGATACGCAAAATTTCACTTGCGGAATTAGCCCCATTAACACCCGACTTAGCAGTAGCGACAAGTGATTCAACGTAAGCTTTAGTACCAAGTTCGTAAATATCAGCCAAAGTATCAAGATATTGAATAGCACCGGTCTTGTCATAATATCCAAGGCTAAAGTTTATAGTATAGCCTGAGTCTGAGAAATCGCTTATAGACAAGTTAGTGAAAGTAATACCTGCAAAAGAGGTGCCGTTTCTCAAAGGAATACCATTGATAGAAACTGCTTTAACGTTGGGATTTGAAGTTGAAACGGTAACAGTAAAGTTGTTAGTAGAATTTTCAACAACAGAATCAATAGTGTATTCGGTATTGAAATTTCTATCGAATTTAGAACCACCGAATAAATCTATATCAATGACACCGTTTACAAAAGACGAACAAGCCTCTTCCAATAAAGTTTCGGGGTATAATTCCAAAGCACGTAAAGCCACGTCGTAAACGCTTCTTGTAGTAACAGAAGTATATACGTATTGTAAACCGTCTTCGAAGTCAACCTGTAAGAAACCTCTTGCACAGAATTCACGATTATAGTTACTACTTCTAATTTCTTTAATAACAGCACATTTTGAGCCTACTTCGAAATCGAAATCGACCTTAGCGATGTTTGAGGAATCAACAGTTAATTCACCAACAATCAAATCTTTAGGAAGGATAATAATACCAAAGTCTTCAACCTTGCCGGTTAATATATCGATATTTGTATCGGAAAGAACAGTTGTGAATCTAATACCGGTAACGTCTAAAGTTGCCTTAATGGAAGCGCCGTCCAAGATAAACAAGTCGATATAAACAGGTTCGAAATCTAACGAATTGATACCGTCATAGATAAAAGAATAATTGGGCGAATAAAGTTTTCCGTCGTTTTCCCAACCGAGGTGTAATAAACCTGCTTTAACCTTTTCAACCAAAGAGATTTCATCTCCCATAGAGACAAAATATTCAACGCCGTCGATGATTAAAGGATTCTTAGTTGAAGAAACGGAAAGAGCATCAGAGCCTTCACCTTTACCTTGCCACAATAAATAAGCTTCTTGTCCATAGAATTCAGATGAATGATAAACGATATGATACTCATCATCACCTATAGATAAGTAAACGTTCTTAATATTGTTAGTTGCATCGGCAACGAGTGAAATTACAACGACCTGTTCTCCTGTATAAGTTGCTCTTAACGGGGTTGAAGCATATTCAGACCAATACTCGTCAGAGTCATAACGGCAAATAGCGAAATGGTCTCCGTATAATTTTAATTGAACATCACAAAATCTCCAAATTAAACCTGATTGTTTAGCATCACCGGTAGTATCCATACCTTCGCCAAAGTCAATAACAAATCTAATACCGCCTGAAATATAATTTGATTTAGCAGAAGAATTCTTGTAGTAAGAAGTATATTTTTTATTATATTCCAAGTTCAAGTAATTATAAGAATTTCCGTCAGAATCTTTAAGGTTATATTCTCTGATATCTTCTATTCCTAATATAGGTCTATTAGTTCTTGCGTCCGTACCTGCCGTTGCATTTAAGTGAAGATTTACTTGTTCGGTAGTAGGAATTGCCTTTGCATATAAAAGTTCGTTATAAGACAAAGTCCAAGAATTTGCTTGTTCTATATAACTTTCAATTAAAGTCTTGTTTGCCCCACTATAAAGAGATGAATCGAGCGTAGAAGCATACTCAATAAACTTCGTTGAAGTTAATTTAACGTCCCCGTCCCAAGCAGTTAAACCGCAGGGGAAACTTTGATTAGTATCAAAAGCACCATAATAGAAATATGAAATACCGTCTACAACAACTTTAACCGTTCTGTAATTAGTAGTTGCGTTATCAAAATCAGAAGAAATATCAATTTTTTCTGCACCGGTAAGCGTCTTTCCGTAATAGATAGTAGTTATAATAGTATTTCTTTGACCAAGCCACCTATCAAGTTCGATTCTATCGTTATAGATTACTGCAGAGAATACGTCTACATTGAATCTTAAACAAGTTGCACTTGTAAATGTTGAGAAATCAACTAATAATTCAATGCTACCAGAATTTCTTGCACCAGAACTATGAGCAACAGTATAAATTCCATCAACAGTCCAAGAACCGTCGTTTATAGTTATAGAACCGGTTGCATCATAATTTAAGCTACTAAATCCCCAAGTATCCAAACTGTCAAAAGTTCCGAAAGTTGCTTTTTCGCTTGCAGTTGCAAATAAATCCATAGAAGATTTTGCTTTTTTAACGTAAGCTTTTATGTCAGTATAGTTTGTAGAAGCATTGATTGCATTAAGAGTTGTAGTTCTTATTTCTTCAACCTTATCCCCTTCTACGGTATCATAAGTTTCACTTACTAAATAATTAGTTATTTCGGCTATAGCATCGTTAAACTGTACTGTAGTCGGAACGTCTTTCATCAATAAGTATTCGCTTTCAGGTAAAGTTAAAGATTGTGCCTTTGAAATATACGATTGCAAAACAGATAAACAATTTCCGCTATACGGAGTTGTATCGAAAGCGTTTGCATAATTATAGAAAGTCGGCGTTGTAAATTTAATATTTCCGTCATAAGCGGTTAAACCACATTGGAAACCTTGATAATCTGAGAATGCTCCGTAATAATAATACGAAACACCGTCTGCAATTATTTTAACCGTTCTATACGGAGCATTTGAATCGTCATAAATAGAAGAAATGGCAATTCTTTCTATACCCGTAAGAGTCTTTCCGTAATAGATTGTTTTAACAATAGTATCTCTTTGACCAAGCCATCTATCAAGTTCGATTCTATCGTTATAGATTACCGCAGAGAATACGTCTACGTTAAATCTTAAACAAGTTGCTTTTGTAAAGGTAGAAAAATCTATAAGTAAATCGATACTACCTGAAGTTCTTGCACCGGCTTGATGCGGAGTATTATAAATTCCACCTGCAGTCCAAGAACCGTCGTTTAACGTGGCGTTACCGGTCGTAGCATAATCTACAAATCCCCAAGAACCCAAACTGTCAAACGTACCGAAAGCATCTGCTTCTTCTTTTGTTGCAACTAAATCAATTTCTGCTTTTGCGATATCAGGAATCAACTTGATTGCATCTAAATATGTTAAAGAATCTATTTCAGCACAATATTTTGCCTTGATTTCGGCAACCCTTGTCGCTTCACTTTCGTTATACTCTGTAGTTTTTAAATAATTGTTGATTTGATTTTTGTATAACGTCTTTTGGCTTGGAGTTGCAATTGTTGCCTGTGTATAGGTTATTTCGTAAATATTATAACCGCACTCATCGTAAAAATCACCGGCTTTGAATTGACCGTTATATTGAATGGTCTTAATATATCCGTCACTGTTAGTTAAAGCACTTATTTGTTCCTTGGTTAATTCTATCGTGTGTTTTTGTCCATCCCTAGGAACAGTTTCGAGGTTAATAAACTTGGAAGCGTTGGTTAACGTTCCGTCACTGTTTACAGCGTATAATCTATGGAAGAACTTAGAAGAATCCTGTTCATAGCCCACAAAATTAGTTCCGATAGTCAATGACATCGTCTTTATTGATTCTGCAAGTAAGGGCTCTTTCAAATTTATATCTATAACAGAATAGTGCGGAATTGAACCGTTTGGCGAAGAATATAAGTGAATCTTACCGTCTTGAATCTTATTCTTTGCAGTTCCACCCCAACCGTCACTGTAAGTTGTGTTTTCCATACCTACGATTAAATTATTTCTCGCATTATCATAATTACCTGTAAACGGGTCTGATAAAGTAACGCTTGCACCGGATTCGTTTTTATTGTACAAATATCCGTTAACTCCACCGTTAGTCTCGTAGGAAATTCTTTCAATGAAATAACCGAAATTAAACATATCATAATCGCCGGAAGTAAAGTGACCGTTATACTGAATAGTTTTAATATATCCGTCGACATTTGCTAATTTCATAAGGTCTTCGGGATATAATACTATTTCGTGGAAAGCGTCTTCGTGTGGAATGCCTTCCAAATCAATATACTCTGCGGAATTTGTCAATAATCCGTTATCGTTAACAGCATAAAGTCTATGGAAAAAGTTAGCATTACTACCTGCATTGTTATATGTAGCAGGGAATCTTGCAGTTATTTTTATAACTAAATATTTCAAATCACTTGCCTTAACAGGGTTTGAAAAATTCATATTAACTATTGAATAGTGCGGAATTGAACCATGTGGTGCGGAATACAAAATAATATTTCCACCACCGTCTATTCTATTTTTAGCAAGTCCACCCCAATCTGCAACATAACTAACGCCACTCATAGGAACGTAACTTGCAAGAGGGTCCGAAAGCGTTACGTTATCAAAATATTGCTTATAAGCATATTCTTCAGTATCTTCCGTATACGTTATACTTTGGATATAATAACCGCATTCAGGATAAAAATCACCTGATTGATAATGACCGTTAAATTGAAGGGTATCAATATATCCGTCACTGTTAGTTAAAGCACTTATTTGTTGCCCCGTTAATTCAATAGTATGTGTTTCAGCGTCGTGTGGAATACCATCAAGACTAACAAACTTTGATGCATCTGTAAGCTTTCCGTCACTGTTTACAGCGTATAATCTGTTAAAATAGTCGCCCAAAGCATAGCTTAAGAAATTAGTGCTAACTTGCATCGTTAACGTTTTAATAGAAGTAGCCTTAACAGGAGTATCTAACTTTAAGTTGACAATCGATAAATGTGGAACAGCATCATGTGAATTTGCATACAAATGAAGATTTCCGTTTGCATCAAATCCGTTCTTTGCCATACCACCCCAACCTTCGTTATAAGACGCACTTCCTTGAGCCACGTAACTAACGCTATTAAACGGGTCTGAAAATTCTACGTTTGCAGGTGCTACGTTCTTGTTGTAGATATAACCTACCGCATCGTTTGTAGTAACGTAAGAAATTTCTTCAATATAGTAACCATGTTCTCCCATACTATAAGTACCGGAAGTAAAATGACCGTTATATTGAATAATCTTAATATATCCGTCACTGTTTGCCAAATTTACAAGTTCGTCTTGCCCTAAAACAAGTTCATGATAAGTCCCGTCACGCGAAACGCCTTCTAAGTCAATATACTTAGAAGAATCCGTAAGCATTCCGTTTTCGTTTACGGCATACAATCTATGAAAATAGTCTGAATTGCCATAATCTGCAGGGAAATTCGCTTTGATTTTCAACGTCAAACTCTTTAGTTCACTTGCTTTAACAGGATTGTTAAAATTAAGGTTGACTATTGAATAGTGCGGAATAGCCCCGTGAGGCGAAGAATACAAATGAATATTTTTAACCTCGTTTACCTTATCTATTTTGTTCTTGGCAAGTCCACCCCAATCCGCATTATAAGTAACGCCACTCATTGGGACGTAATTATAAAACGGGTCGTACACGGTGATACCACCGGTTGTGTTGCTAAAAATCGTCTTTACTTCTTCTTCTGCGTAAGTTTTCGTATTGTTTTTGGTGTCAAAAATTAAAAAACTCGCTCCCAATACGAAAAAACACAAAGAAAGAAATATCAACAGATTTTTATACAGTTTTCTTGTTTTTTTCATAATCTATCCTCCTTTTATGAAAAAATCTTTTATATCTTTTTATTTTTTCTCTTTTTCACAACTATCACGATAACCACAGTGACAACAGCAATCGCAACAATCGCTACAAGAGCTAAAATATAAAAACCACTATTTGCACTCGAAAACAAACCTGATTCGGTTTCGTCTTTATACGAACTCTCTTTGATTTCCTTCCTTTCTTTTATTTCAAGTGCTTTTACTTTATACTCGGCTACTTTATTTGAAATATCTTCCGACGAAATTGCATTATCTATATAGAAATTATAATTTAGTATCAATTCCTCAATCTCTTTCGTCTTCGTTTCGTTGAGTTTTGATTTATCAATATAATTCCCAATCTCTAACTTCGCATTTCCTTTTTCTTCGGACAAAACAATATCGCTTAACTGCAAATTGAAAATATTGTACACGTCTAACATATCATATACGTCTTCAAGTTCTCCAATATCTTCTTTCGCTTGATTTACAAGTTCGCTTATCCTACTTAATTTATCGGTATCCGCAATATTCAAGCCCGCAACAATGCTATCTATTTTATCTTTATATTCTTCCCTTTCTACGTTTATAGCATCTATCTCTACTTTTGTCTTTACCAAATCTAAACTAACCTTAGCATTTATAATAATCTCTGAAATTTCAGTTAAATTAACACTACTATTTATCCTATCTGAATTTTCAAGAATTATCGCTTCAATCTCGCCTTGTTGCTCTTCATAATAATTACTCTTATCTAAATAATTATTTAATTCTTCAACTCCGTCATATCTCGCTTGAACTAATTCTGCCTTATAACTTGTCGTAAATATCGCTGTATACCTAACCGATAAAACATCGAATTCTTCTTGCGTTAGCATCATAGATTCCGCTTTCGTCTTTAATTCTTCGTAAATCTCAGATATTTCCTGTCTATCCCCTTCGTCGTAATTTGCTATATCATATCCTTTTGTTAAGGCAAAATATTGCTTATACATCTTTGCACTCGCAATTTTTATATCACTATACCCTCTATTTACGATATATTGAGAACTTGTTCCCCAAGGTCCTTCGTGATACGTCGAATCTAAATAAAACAATTCACCGTTTACCATGACGTATAAATCATATTTACCATTACTCTTGATTGAAGAAAACTTAATATAATTTATACCATTAAATTCTTTACCAAAGTTTATCGTCTGATATGCCCCTAGAAAATAATATTCATCACTCCAATGGCGAACTTCTATTCTATTACTATAAATTCTATATTGCACCGCATCAAAGAAAATATTAAGCCCGCTATCTTGAGTGTCTCCATAAATCCCTGAACCAAAATCTAAAACAAATTCTATGCCTTCAATCTTTTCAATCGTGCTTCTAATGTAGAGAACGTCTTTTTCTAATTCTACCCAACAAGTTAAATCAACGCTTTCTTCACCCTTTATCGTTTGCCACTCCGTAATATCCTTTATTTGGGCTTCGTGATTCTTAATGAGTGTTTCATATTCTCTTTGCTGTTCTTCGGTTCTAATCTCTTTCATCTTGGCAAAATCTAAAGCACTCATCGTCATTGTCAAGATTTTTTCATTATATAATCTCGTTAATTCGGTCGCATCTTCTTCGCTATATTTACTTAAATCTAACGAATTATAGTAATCTAAATATCCCGTCGTCGTAATATGAACGTCTCCGTCGTATGCTGTAAATCCGCATTGGAAAGACTGATATGAATCAAATCTTCCGTAATAATAGTAACTTACTCCGTCTATCTTTATTACTACGCTCCTATTAGGACTATTCGCATCGTCGTATCTCGTATATATCGATACCCTTTCTACTCCCGTAAGTTCTTCGTCAAAATACAACGTCTTAACTATCGTATCTCTTTGACCTAACCATCTATCAAGTTCTATCCTATCTCTATAAATTACAACGGAAAATACGTCTACGTTAAATCTCAAACATGTCAATTCCCCAAACGTTGAAAAGTCTAAAAGAAACTCTACGCTACCTGACGTCCTATTCCCTGCAAAATGAGTTATTTCATAAATCTTATTATTAACAGTCGTCCAATTACCGTTATTTAACAAAGCGCATCCCGAAGAAAAATCTAAACCCTTAAATCCCCACGATTCAAGCGAATCGTATGTTACTGCCTTTTCTTCTTTCGTCGCAACTAAGTCAATCTTATCTAATGCCCTTTGTAATAATTTTGATATTTCTTCAACGTCCTCTAAATCCTCTATTTTAGGAATATAGTAGTCCTTGACCTCTTTTATCTTCGCTAACTCAATTTCTTCATAATCTTCTTCGTTATATGAATTCGCTATATCTATCTTTGCTTGGTCTATTGCAGAACTTATTTCATCTCTTTCCGCTTTAGTTAAAACCAAATCAATCTTTAACTTCGCTTCTGCTACAAACTGGTCGACAAATATAACTGTCTTACTTTCACTTATTTTCCCTTCATATTCTTCTTTTATGCTTATTACTCTTTGCCAATCAGAATTGTAATAATTACCTTCTCCTTTTTGTGATACATATCCTCTGATTTCTTCTATACCAAGGGTTATCTTTCCACTGATTTCTTCTTTATCTTTAGTCGTCGGAATTCCATAAAAACTTACTCTATAAGCATCAAATCCTTCTTGTGTTAACGTCATGGATTCCGCTTTTACTTTCATTTCGTCAACTAAATTCAAAATCGCTTCTCTATCTTCTAAATCGTATTCCAAAACGTCAAAATCTTTCGTTAACTCAAAATATTGCTTAAATATTTTTGCACTCGCAATTTTTACCGAACTATTCCCTCTGTTTACAAAATACGGTACGTTCGCTCCCCAAGGTCCTTCGTGATACGTCGACGATATATAGAATATCTCTCCGTTTATATTCACGTATAAATCATATACGCCGTCTTCACCTATTGATGAAAACTTTACGTAGTTCACTCCTGTAAAGCTCTTCTTAAAGGAAATAGTTTGATATGCCCCTAACGAATAACAGTCATCACTCCAATGGCGAACTTCTACTCTATCGCTATATATCCTATACTGTACCGCATCAAAGAAAATATTAAGCCCGCTATCTTGAGTGGTACCGGTAATTCCCGTTCCAAAATCCAAAACAAATTCAATACTGTTTATGGTTCCACTCGAATTCTTTACGTATACAACGTCTTTTTCAAGGTCTACCCACCTCGAATAATCTACGTTTGAATTACTCGGTTTCGCTTGCCAAGACTCAATATCTTTTATCGATTCTTCGTGGTTTTTTACCTTTCTGTTGTATTCTTCTTTCTGTGAAACAGTTAGAATATTTTTCATTTCGTCAAAATCTAAAGAACTCATCGTCATTGTCAAGATTTTTTCATTATATAATCTCGTTAATTCCGTTGCGTCTTCTTCGCTATATTTACTTAAATCTAACGAATTATAGTAATCTAAATATCCCGTCGTCGTTACCTTTATCTCTCCGTCATAAGCGGTTAAACCACATTGGAAACCTTGATAAACTGAGAATGCTCCGTAATAATAGTAACTTATTCCGTCTACCTTTATTACTACACTCCTATTAGGACTATTCGCATCGTCGTATCTCGTATATATCGATATCCTTTCTACTCCCGTAAGTTCTTCGTCAAAATACAAAGTCTTAACTATCGTATCTCTTTGACCTAACCATCTATCAAGTTCTATCCTATCTCTATAAATTACAACGGAAAATACGTCTACGTTAAATCTCAAACAAGTTGCACTTGTAAAGGTTGAAAAATCTATAAGTAAATCGATACTACCTGAAGTTCTTGCACCGGCACTATGTGGCGTATCGTAAATTCTTTTATTTTCAGTTCCCCACTCTCCGTCTGCCATTAAACAAGCACCACTTGCAATACTGAAATCCGTAAATCCCCAAGATTCAAGCGAATCGTAAGTTACTGATTTTTCTTCTTTCGTCGCAACTAAGTCAATCTTCGCTTTGATTGATTCTTTTTCTTCTTCTAACTGGACATAATTTAATATCTCGTCCAATTTATCGGAAAATGCGTTTATATAACTTAAAATTTTATTGTATTCTATTTCATCATAATCATCAGATGAACAATAAGTACTCAAATCTAAAAGTGCTTGTTCCTTATCACTTTCAAAAGCCTCAATTTCAGCTCTCGTTAAAATAGAATTTATACCCGTTTTTGCAATGTTAAAAGCGTTATCAACCTTTGTATTGCTTTCGGCAATAAACATTGATTGCTTCGCTTTAGATAAAATATCCAAAACACCAGACCAATCATCAGCATAGTAATTTGTTGAATCTATTCCGGTAAACAATTCCGCCAATCTATTTCTCTTATAATTCTCGCAAGCAGAGTAAATAGTCGTATTCGCATACCTAAATTGCAAAACCGTTATCCAGTCCAACACGTAATCGTTCCCTTCTAAATACGCATCATATATTAAACCGTCAATAACGGCTTCACCCAAAACACCTACTAAAACGCCGTCTTTATTCACTTTATATATACTTAAAGAAACCGTATGTACGCCACTATACTCTTTATTGAATGCCGTTAACGTATATTGCGAACCCTCTGACCTTGAATAAATAACGATAGCGTCTTTATACAAGAATATTATTCTATTTTCAAGCAATAACCCAAAACCGTTATGATAGCCGTCTAAATTATCAAGCCCTTCACCAAAATCGTTTTTAGCACTTCCAATAGTATCAAAATCAATTTTTAACGTTAATGTTATTGATGAATCGTGAAATTCTAATTGTCTATTATTACCGGTATACAAGAAATAATCAGAGCCATTGATAACAGCACCGGTTGAATTAAGGTCGGTTGAAGAAATTATTTTACCTTGTGCCTCACTCTTCCAACTATAATTTACATCTGCTATATCAATACTCTTACTTTTAACTATCGTTGCTCCTTCGGGGATACCATGTTGAGTTACACCGTCATATACAGCCTTTTCTTCCTTCGTTGGTACTAAGTCAAGTATTTTCTTGGCAACAACAACTTCTTCGTCAAATTCTTCTTGAGATAAAATATCGTCAATAATCAAACTTTCCGCATCAATTATTCCTTTAATACGAACGACTTCCTCTTCGTTATATTTTGACATATCAAGATATTCGGAAATCGTTTGTTTTGCAGTTTCCCTACCTTGATTTAACAAATCAACTTGACCTTTATTCAATACGTCATCAAGCTTATCTTTATAATTTTGAAGAATCGTTGCCACATCACCTAAACTTTCAGAACCGTCTAACGCCGTTTCGCCTTCTAAAATTATCGATTGAATCTCCGTCCACTGCTCTTCATAATAATCCGATTCCTGCTTGTACTCTTCAAGTTCGGTTTTTGCAGACGCTATCGACCTTGCCAATACAACGGGGTCAACTTTTTCAACGTATTTTATCTCGCTAATACAAAATTCTGTTATTTCTCCGTCAGCCTGATACGAATACCATTGCAAATTCTTAATTTTTCCATTATCGGCAATATTTGAAATAGAATCTCCTTCTATAACTAGACTATATTGATTTCCGGAGATTAAATTTGCGTTCCTAAAATCAGCATATTTACTTGAATCTATTATTGCCCCAGCACTTGAAACAGCATAAAACCTATAAATATCATTAGCATTACTTTTAAACACAAAATTTTTATCGCCAACTGATTTTACGGTAAAAACTATAATAACTTTTGATATTGACGACACGTCGATTTCATTATTAAAAGATAAATTTACAACACCTGCACTCATCCAGTTGTCATAATTTAATGCTCTTAAAACAATACCGTCTGTTGAAACCAAGTTATGCGTGTCCATTCCCCAGTCAATACACCCTGTTACCATATCATTCCAAACGTCATAATCGGTGATAGGATATTGCTCTGCGTCAGATAATGTAACTACAAAATTGCTATCATTGTTCTTATAAAAAGTTAAACTGTCTTCCGCATATACTTTTCTGCCTGCACATAAGCAAAATGCAATTACACTACATAACATTACGATTGATAAAATTAAAACATATAATCTATTTACTTTCTTTGTCATATTTCTCCCACTAAACATCAATTTCTATAAAAAATGCGTTATTCCCTAGTAACATAATTTTATTTAGATTTTTATTTAAAATTTCTGTATTACCTTTTATAATATTTGTTAACGTAGCATTATTTCCTTGAATAGAAAGAACAATGCTATTTCTTGCTTTTTTGTTTGGATAAACGTAAGAAGATAGAACATACCCAAACTTTTTCTTTTTGGGATTATAAAACTCCCCAACTACCAAATCTATAGAATTTCCTTCAATCTTTAACTTGTTAAACTTATTATGATTATCATTTAGCATTACAAATGCTTCTTTTGAATAATCAGTTGGATTTTTTGAAAAATATGTGTTTGAACACAACCAATCATACCCATCAAGTTTTTTTGCTAAAAACTTAAATTCTTTAATTGCTTTTTTCGCCGAATAATATAACCTATGTTTACCTTTTGGACCAACTAACGCCGTACAGTCAAAAGTAGTTTGGTCCTTATAAGTAAAGAACCCAATACTCGTTACACCATACGCCATATCGATAAAGCCTTGTAATCTCAAATAATCTATGCCTTCACAATTACCTGCAAAGAGTCCTAACCTTTCGTACTCAACGTTATCGTGCCACCCACCGGTTGACATTATAAACAAAAAGAGTTCGTATCCTTTTTTCTTAGCTATTTTAGAAAAACATTCAAGGTGTTTTAACCACTCTCTTGCAAGCCATTTTTCACCATTCTTAAATAGTATCGGATAAAAGTCTGTTGAAATTATTTTTCGCCCCTTATTATCATCAATCAAGTCTACACAAGAGGAAACGATATAATCTTCAACCCCTTCCCAAGACTTATTCGGCGGAAACTTCGTCGTTTCAAAATAATTAGGAGCGAGATTGCTAAAATAGGTTACTTCGCCATACTCTCTTTTCAAATCCTTAATTAAATCTTTACAAGCTTTTACTTGTTCAATTTTTGGCTCATCAGAAACGAAAAAGCCATCAAAACTTTTATGATTTTTTAAGTTTGCTTCTTTTTCGTTTGGAACTTTACCGTCAAGTAACATAGGCAAAGCTTTTATATTGTACTTATCGCAATATTGTAAGGCTTCCTCAAATTTTTTAGAGCCGATGCCACCATCGTTCCAATCTAAAATAACTGCAGTAAAGCCACACTCGGCATAATCTTTAAATGATTTATCATTTACATATGGCGAACTAAAACAGCACAGTTCAAACTTATTGTAATCCATTATTTTACTCCGTAAACTGCTGAAAAATAAAAATTAACTTCTTTACCGTAGTGGTCATTTTGAGCCCTATTACAAGATGTTACCATACCGGTAATATCAGAGTGGTCTTCCTTCATACTTGGAGAATACGGATGCGGGTCCATATTAACAATATTGATTATTGACCATTCGTGTGCTTTTACAAGCGAAGCATTAGCATATCCACCACTTGCAATATTAGGATTAAAAGTAAAATCATAATCCGAATCGTTAAACACGTAATAATACAACTTTGTAAATTCACTTGTGTCTATTAACTGATTTTTGAAAGCAAAAACGGGGTCAGTTAAACCGGTATTTAAACTCATTTTTGTCGAACCTAACTCACCGTTAAAACAAAACTTTTCATCCGTATTAAAAGAAACGGTAAAATCTGTCATATAATCAACATAATCGGACGATACATCAAAAGCAAATACTTTATAAGTTGCTTCAATCGTATCGACGGCATTGATTACAAATTGTTTTTCAGTTGCATTTTGACTTGAATCTTTACACGTTACTTTGTAGATATATTCCCCTGCAACGGTTGGAGTGAACTTATTTTCGTCAAACTCAACATCTCCATCATTATTTGTTAAAGAACAAACCGTTATGGGTTCTTCATCTAAATTATCCACTACCGTAAAAGTAGGTAAATCAACATCACTACCCACCAAAACATATCTCAATTCTTTTTCAGAAGACAAAATCACGGGAGCGGTAAAATCTTTAACAATAATTGTTATATCCTTCTTGCTTGCCCCTACCGTAGCTTTAGCAATATAATTTGAATTTTTTTCCACTAAAAAAGAAGACGACATAATTGAAACTTCTTTTCCGTCACTATCAAAAACCTTATAAGTGATTGATTTGCCGTTTTTCAATACATGAGGCAATTCAAACGTGGTTTTATAACCCGCTTCCATAGTGTCCGGCAATTCTGCCAAACTGACTTTTTTAGCATTTGCACCATCACACGCAAAAAGTGAAAGCAACAAAATAGAGGTCAATACAAAAATTAAAATTTTAACTAATTTATTCGTCTTTATCATTTTACCAACCTCAAATTATCAAAATAAAAATTATAGTCTTGGAAAGTTTGATATGCTTCATAATAAAAAGTTATTGATTCAACCTTTCGCCTATTTATATTGCTAATATCATCAATAATTACTTCCGTCCAAGTATAAGGTTCAATTGTCATAACTTTTTGAGCAACTTTTCCGTTTAAATCAGATATGCTAAAATGTACCTTTCTTGCAGTCGAACAATCGTGATAAACCGATATGCCGATACCTATAATGCTTGAATCTGTGAACTTAATATTATTTAAGCAATCCTCACCGATTTGAAAACCGGTTTCTTCAGGATAGTAATTGACAGTTCCATCTGTCCAAACATCTGTAGAAGAAACGTTTTTCGTTAATTTTCTAACCAACATATTTAAAGAATAACCACTTTTAGCAAACTCATCAATTTGGCAAATTGAAAATTCATTCAACGTTCTACCCTTCGTTGCCGTACCGTTACTGTAAACAAAATTTAAGTCGGAGATATCATCAAAGAACAATATTTCATTTTCGGCAAATTTCTTTTCGTTTGACGCTTGTACCGGTGATGTATTTTTCACGACGTAAAAATTATCCAAATATAAATTCATAGGACTACCATTTTTCCCGATAAAACTAAAACCGTATGATTTTATCGCATAGAAGGTATCAATATATTTTGTTCTATCACTAAATAACTGAACGGTTGTCCACTGATTTGGCTCTAATACAAGATACTTTGAACAAAGAATCGAAGTTAAAGAATTAACGACCCAAATGAAAGAAATTTCAAAGTCATTATCGTTATATACGTCGATACTGAAATATTCTATGTTCTCAATGTCCGTTATGTTAGACGATGAATTTTTTGAAGCCAAATTCAATCCTGCACTTCCAGAAGTTCCGAAAATTTCGTATTTTACACTGCCCTTCCCTTCAGATATATATTTTTCATCTTTATTACTAGATAAAATTGCCTTATTTGACATATCAAAGCAACAATAATCGTCATAAGTATCAAATGTTGAAACAAAGAATTTACCATTATTATCATCAGCTAAGACAGTTACGGAACTTGCTAACAAACAAGAGAATAACATTACTACAAATAACATTAAACCAAATAATTTTTTAAATCTCATTTCTACCCCTTATTTATAAAAGCTAATTTGCTCTATCTTAATATTTCTATCTGCCAACAATTCGTCATTTGAATCTATATTAACGAATTCAAAAACGAGACCTGTTATATTATCTAAAAATTCACAGCCATAATCCGAAAGGGAGTTAAGCGAATACACGTAAGTTTGATTAGCTTCAATTCTAAAATCTTCAAAGCCATAAATCTTATCGCCACTTGCCATACCCAATTTAATTACGACTCTTTCACTTTCTAAATTTGTTATTTTGATTTGAAGAGAAGTTGCATCTGATAAATCCAACTTATCCATATTAAGTTTTACACGTGGAGTACTTAATAACTTTGTAATTAAATCGTCTCCGATACTTTTTACAGTGATAATTTTATTTTGGTCATCAAAAGAACTTCCTGTAGTAAATTCAAAATTCTCAGAATAAAGGTCATCCGCAAAAAGTACATCGTGCTTATTTTTTGGCAAATCGAGATTAAACGTATTAACAACCCCATTATTATTTATAGCGACATTAAAAGATGCAGTAATACCATCTTCAAGTTTTACAATAGAACTATACCTTTTGCCGTTTTCCAAAGTTAAACCATCAGCTTGTACGCCGTTTATAGAAATTGCGGTAGCATTCGAATAAATTTCCAATTTACCGTAATTTCCTCCTATTGAATCGACGTGCAATAAAGTGTTCGTTTGTTTTGCTTGAACGATTAAATCCGCAATTTTTTCTCTGGCCATCTGAATAAGACTTTCGTCTTTATAATAAAGAACGCCGTTAGATATGGTATTAAAAATATAGTTATAAATATTTTTATATCCGTATTCTTCTTTGTCTAAGCCATAAAGTTCGCAAAGTCTATCGTATTCTTTTTCAAGAAGACACAGCATATCGTAATCTTCTTGGGAATCTCTTGCAAGCAACAATCTCAAAGACGGAATCGGAGTATCCGAGTTATATTTTTCTCCGGGATATAATAAATAACCGTCGCCGTTTGCAAAAGAGATATCGTCGGAAACTCTTATAGGTTCTTCATACGGATTTATTCTAACCCACTCGCCCTTATAAGATTTTGTCGACATAGCGGCTTCCCAGTTAAGGTATCCTGTGATGTTGTATTCTTTTCTAATCCAGCCTAAGCACCTTCCTGCAACCGAATAATCATCAATATGATACGTGGGATACGGATAATACGGATTAAGACAAGTATACGTCCAAATATTTCCATCAGTTACTTGGGCATTATACTCATAATCTTGACGCATTCCCGTAGTTTCATAACCTTCAATAGAAGGACAAAAAGTCGTTACAACACCTTGAAGCCTTTCTGCAGAATCATAATATGAAGTTACTACTCTCGGCATTTTTCTAATGGTGTCGCATATTTCTTTTTTAAATGTTTCTTCCATTGTTTTATCCTGTTCCAACATATCGGCATAATTATTCAAAAATTCCGTTGTTTGAGTTGATAATTGAAGAGCTCCGTCAATTTTTTCATTGCTACCCCAAGGTTCATCAACTGCTTGGAAATAGAAAGCACAAGCAGTAAAATAATTGATATTGTTTGACTTACAAATATCTAAAATCGCATCGAAATACAAAGTTAATCTATCATAGTTCATAGTGTATCCGACACCCGGTTTAAGCCACGTTGTATCTGGCAAGAAAAATCCCGAATAACCGGAAGTACCGTAATACTTTAATAAAGAATTAATACAACCTTCTATGGTATCTTGATTAGGCATTTGATAACCGGACAATTTATATTTCAACAATTTTTCATAGTACGCCGTATAAACATCATTTTGTAAATCTTTTTCACCTAAGACTATAAAATTGTTATTTAATTCCCAAAGGTCAAAACCATTTGTATAAGTAATATCAAAATCCCATACTGTAACAGAAACGGGAATTGAGACTTCCTTTCCGTCGACTTTAAGCGTAAACGCACCGCTATAAACACCGGGTTTAGTTTCTGACGTCGTAGTAAAATCTACCGTGATGCCTTGGTTGTTTCTCTTTTTAAAATTGTTTTCTCCGTATTCAATGGAATATTCTTGAGGAATCAAAGCGTCAGGATAAAAGCCCAAAGGATATTCCTGTATATTCCCCGTGCCATTTCTTGATTTTTGATATACTTCAATGTAATATTGGTGATAAACGGAAATATTATTTTTAGAAAAAACATTGCCGTCTTTATCATACAAATCAGAGACAACCAACTCATAATTCTTAACGTCTTTTGACGAATTCATTATGATTTGGTCACTTTCACTTTCGCCTTGTCCCAACTTTACGGAAAAAGAAGCACTTTCTTTTTGGTGATATTTGTCATACGCAGGGTCTTGAATAACTTTTGCATCGTTTAACGCACCCCAAACAGACAAGCCACCTCTTTCCGTATTAAAATTGCAACCAACAATAAAAGATGACAAGGAAATCGTAATTACACAAAAAATCAAAATGATTTTTTTAGTAAATTTGAATTTATTTTTGCTCACGTTTATAACCCCTTACCGTAATTAGTAGACCATCTTTGGTTTACATATTGTATGTTTTTGTTATACAAGTCTTCAGCACTCATTCTGTCTTTTGAATTTGACGCATACAATTTTGGCGTAAACTCTTGATAAATACCGTTCATAATATACAAACCGTTTTTAGAGAATAAAACATTTTTATGATTATATTGGAAAATTGTTTTATCATCTAATTTCATTTGAGCCATTGATAATTGGAAAGTATTATTTTTGAATATATCTAAGGTAGTATAATCGTAATCTTTAGTAGGCAACGTACATCCGTAAGTCCTATTGCAGAAAGATTCTATACCGTAATTAGAATATAAATATTTCAAAAATTCTTTTGCCATTTCTATTTTCTTTGAATATGAGGGAACAACCGCAATATGTAGGTTACCGTTGGTACCGACGATATGCCTTGCTTCGACAATTCTATCAAAAGTGGCTTGAGAACAACTCTCCGAAGAGGTTTTGCCGGCATCAACTTCTCTTACGATACTTGCGAGAACTTTATCATCCATATTGGCATCTTCGCCCGTAAACGTTTCTGTTATCGAACTTAAAACAGGCATAAAGCACATCTTTACATTAGCGACTTCTTCCGGTTCATAGTCTTCACTCATTTCAGAAATCATCCAATCTCCGTTAGGAGCAAAAACTGTTTCTTTTTCCAAGAATCTAAATTGAGAGTCGGTAAAAGTATCAGTACCGGCATTTTTATGTATAAACCCATTATCTGGACTCAAAAGGTCTTCCATTACTTCTAACGAACGAAGTATTCCCGTGTTTGCAATGATAGTCTTTTGATATCTGTTACCGTTAACGTCATAACCGTCCCAAAATCTGTTCCAACCTTCATACCCGTTATATTGTGCGAACCAAGCAAAGAAAAACTCGTAAGAATAATCTCCCTCTGATGATTCTTCCGAAATGGTTATAGGATAAACAGTTTTACCGTAAATGTTCTTTAATTTTGCAGTATTGATTTTTCTACATAAATCAATAAACTCGTCGGTAGTTACAGGAACGTCCCAGTTATTTGCCTCAAGGATATCTGCATTATACACAAGGCTTTGATACCCGCTTGCCCAAGGCATTGCATAATATTTATCTTCATAGCAAAACCATTGACTATACATATCGTTTATTTTACTTTTAATAGTCTTTGTGTCGCCGTAAGCGTTACTGTTCCAAACGTCCGTTATATCAGCATAATACGAATCATATCTCTTCCCGTCGATAGTAACGCCTGCACCACCAACGGTATTGTACAAGAAATCCATCGTAAAGAATAGGTCGGTTTTGCTTACGCCTGACTGCAACTCGGTTCTAATATCGTTAGCCGAATAAACCTTTTTAATTGCGACCTTATTGCCAGTTTCTTCTGTAAATTTTTCAGCAATATCATAAAGCCACTCAACACCGTATCCACCTTTAAATGCCTTAATTTGCAACGTTTGTGGGTCTACGTCATCAGCACCGGCACAACCGATAGCCCCGCACATCGACAATAATAAAATTGCCGAAACCAAAATTGAAAGTAATTTTTTCATTTTTCTCTCCTTTATATATAAAAAATTTTTTTAACCTTTAATACCACCGATAAACACTTTTTCCATCAAGGTGTTTTGAATAAATAAGAACAAAATAACCGGAGGAACTGCCGCAATCAATGCACCCGCAAAAAATACCGGCCAATTACCACCCTTATGACTATTATCACTTTGGAAAATAAAAATTCCAGATGCAAGAGTCGGATAACTGTCATTTAAATAAATCAACGGGGTCGAATAATCGTTCCAAGCACCGATAATACCTGAAACAAACAAAACCGAAAGTCCCGGAAGAACTTGTGGCAACATAACGTTCGTAAACACTTTCCAATCGCTTGCCCCGTCAACAAAAGCCGCTTCCGCAAAATCCCAAGGTACCAATGCAAAAAACGATAATATGTACAAATTCATTATTCCGTTAACATTAGTCAATAAGTACAAAGGCGACTGCGTTAAATGCAATTTCGTTAATATTCTATACATTGACGCCGCTGTTCCCGTAATCGGCAACATCATAGTGAATATTACCAATCCGTAAATAAAATTTCTTCCCCAAAATTTGTATTTCGCTATAACGTAAGTAGACATCGTCGTTACCGTTAACGAAATCAACGTTCCACCCACGGAATACCAAACCGAGTTAAATGTTAAACTGAAAAATCCATTGCCGTTTACATTCAAATCGGAAAACGCTTTTTTATAATTAACCCAAAAAGCTTCTCTGCAAAGTGCGGAAGGATTTCTCAAATATACCCTACTGTTTTCCATAAGTGAAGCATTAAATGCAAACATATACGGAAACATCAAAAGAAACGAATACACAACAAAAATAATAAAAACTACCGCAAATACAATCTTTTGACTTTTAGCTCTTTTAAATAAAGTAGAGCTGGTTTTTTTAGCACTAATCTTTTTCACAATTAAACACCAACCTTTCTGTCAAAATAGTTAAATAACTTTCTTGTAACGACAACAATCGGTATGGTAAACAAGGTTATAAGTAACCCAACGGCAGAAGACATTTCAAGTTCTGCACCGTTCAATACGCATTGATATAACCAATACGAAAGCGTCCACGTCTTCTCATTTTGAGCCGACAACAATAATACGTTTCCTCCCGCAGAAAAGACTCCCATAATACTAAGCATAAGCATAGTTGAAATTGTTGGCCAAATAGACGGAACAATCAACTGAACCAATTCTCTAACCCAACCGACGCCGTCAATCATTCCGGCTTCAAGCATTTCTTGAGATACACTGTTAAATGCACCGCTAAACAATACAAGCCCACCTCCAACACAATAAAAGTACGAATACCAAAGTAAAGTCCAATTTGCGTAATTACTGTCTCCTAAAATATCAGGGATATTAGTACCAAACAAAGACATTAAAATTTGGTCTACAGGCCCGTCAAGTGCCACAATCTTTTTGAAAATCAAGCCCGTAACAGAACCGATAATAATCGCAGGCAAATAAAAAACAAACCTGAAAATTTTATACCCCAAAATCTTTTTATAAATAAAATATGTACACAATAACTGCGTGGGCATAGTAATGATAAATGTGATTATGAAGAAAAACAACGTATTTTTTAATGCCGTTCTGAAAATTGAGTCAGGCATTCCTATTTCGGTAAAGAAATAACTGAAATTCTCAAATCCAAACACAAAAGACCCATCAGGCTGTTCAACCTTAAATGCCATAATTATGCTATTAAAATTAACGTATACGTACCATAAAAGAAATCCACAAATCGCAGGAAGCATCATAAGATAACAAAACACGTTTAGCTTAATTTTTCTCTTTAACAGTGAATTATCTCGTCTACTTTTTGTCTTTACCACCGAAGCATTTTCATCCATTACTTTCACTCTCCATATAATATATTTTCCACAGTATTTCCCATAAAAGTGTATAAACCCCCTATGCTCATATTAATTTTAACAGCGACAAAAATAGATGTCAATACTAGAAACCTTGCCAATATATGAGAGTTTCGTAACGAGCATTTTCCAATTTTTGAAAACAATAACCAAAAACTTGACAAAATCTTTTTAAGGCGTTACAATTATGTCATTAAACTTCTAAGGTAAAATTATGAGTGATTTATTAAATTCAAATAAAAACATCGTTTTATACTTAAACAATGCAAAAGACAAAAAAATGATTTATAAAGTAAGCCACGCACTTGATTCCATAGAAAGAATCGAAATATTAAAGTCTATTTTGTATAAATCAAAAAATTTATCAGATATTGCAAAAGAACTTAACCTGCCGATTTCAAGCGTCGCAAGACATATCGACATATTAGCAGATGCTCAACTGATTATGATTTCGTATCAACCGGGGTTAAAGGGGCATACGAAATATTGTTCTCAAACTATTTTAGGATATACAATTTCTTTGGAAACGACAAAAGTTGAAAACAATGAAAAAAAAGAATACTTCGTTGAATTGCCAATTGGTTTCTTTTCCCACTGCCATATTACCCCACCGTGCGGAATGGCTGGGCAAACAGAGATAATAAAATTACTTGATGAACCTTCTATATTCTTTTCGCCTGAAAGAATTAACGCACAATGTCTATGGTTTGACAAAGGGTTTATTTCTTATAATTTTCCGGCAGAACCACTATTGCATCACAAATGCTCGGAAATTTCTTTTTCCTTTGAAATTTGTTCGGAAACAGTTTACTACAATAACAACTGGCCAAGCGACATTACTATTTACATAAACAATGTTGAAATAACTACGTTTACTTCTCCGGGAGATTTTGGAGGAAGACGTGGAAAATATACCCCTAATTATTGGCCCATAACAAGTACGCAATTCGGTTTACTAAAAACCTTTTCCGTCAACGAATCGGGAGTCTATATCGACAATGTCCTTGATAATGACAAGGTTAAATTTGACGATTTAAAGTTATATGATGG
>JAZLMI010000010.1:0-2991 GCA_045598545.1 Christensenellaceae bacterium
TAAAACAATTTTCTAAAAACATAATAAAATATTTTAACTATATAAAGACAAGATTAAACGTAGATAATCTTATAGAGATAGGGATAGGAGATTGGTGTGAAGCGGGGACGTCTTATGCGGGTCAATATCATACTCCGTTAGAAGTTACCGATTCTATTTCCACGATAGATAATTTAAATAAAACCATAATGCTTTTTAATTTATCGGGATTGCAAAAAAAATCGTCTTCATTGTTAAAATTTAAGTCTAAACTTATTAGAAATTTTAGAAAAAAATATGTTAAAAATGCTAAAATTATATGCAATACGCAAACGGCTCAAGCAATTGCTATAAAAATGGGAATATTTACGGACAAGGAAAAACCAAAAGCGGGAAGGTATCTTTTAAAACTTATAAGGTCTGACGGAAACCATTTTAAGGTTGGCGTATACGGTGCTAAATATTTGTTTGACGTTCTTTCCGATATGGAAAAATTTGATTTAGCATTTAAACTTATTACTCAAAAATCTTTTCCTTCTTATGGGCAAATGGTGTCTTATAAGGAAACCACAACTCTTTGGGAGTCTTTTCACGAAGTTGATTTTAAAAACGGCGAATTTAAAAGATATGATGGCGAGCCAAACATTGACATTTCTTTAAATCATCATTTTTGGGGTACTGTTTCTGCTTGGTTTTACAAATACCTTGCAGGTATAAACGTTGTGAGTAAAAACGTACTAAATATTACTCCTAAATTTGTGAAAAAATTAAATTGCGTAGAGGCAGATTTTGAAAACGGAAACAATAAAATTAAAGTCCGTTGGGAAAGAGTGGGAACGAGAATTGATTTAATTATAGATAATATAGGGTTCAATGGTGTAGTTAAGTTTTCCGATAAAGAATTTAATTTAGAAAACGGTAAAAAGGTCTATGGGGTGTTTGAATGAAAATTTTTAATAAAGCAAAATGGATTTGGAAAAATAATATTTCTAAAAAAGACGGATATGTGGTTTTTAACGAGAAATTCCAGAGTAAAACGAAAAATGCAATTTTAAGAATTTCTTGCGATGGTATTTATTCTGTATATTTAAATAACGTGTTAGTAGGGTTTTCCGCTTGTTCGGATTTCCCACAATATAAAATATATGACGAGATAAATTTAACTCCGTTTTTAGATACGGATAATAATCTTACTATAAACGTATGGCATTTAGGGGAAGATACTCAAACTTATATAAATGACGATGCCGGAGTTATATTTGAAGTTGTTGAAGACAATAAAGTTTTATGTTTTAGTTCTGCTGATACAAATTCGGTTTTAGACACACGATATAAAAATGGATATTGTAAAAAAATAACTTCGCAATTAGGTTATAGTTTTTATTTTGATAATAGCGTTAAACTCAATAATTTTTCTAAAAGCGTTACGGTAAATAAAACGGTTGATTTTAATCCAAGGGGTAGAAATCAACTCGAAATGGAAGAAAGATTACCTATAAATATAATACCCCAAAAAGATTCTATTATTATAGATATGAAGAAAGAAGTTGCGGGTTTTATAGAAATAGATATTGAAAGCGAATCGGAACAGGAGTTGCTGATTTCATACGGCGAGCATTTAATTGACGGTGGTGTTAGGAGAAAAATAGCAAGTAGAGATTTTAGTTTTGAGTTTAAAACGTCAAAAGGAAATAATAAATATATAAATACTTTGCGTCGTTTTGCGGGGAGATATTTACAAATTTATTTAAAGTCTGATATAAAAATAAATTATGTAGGATTAAGACCCGTAATTTACCCTATAAAGGTCAAATCACGGTCTTTTAATGAAGAGTTGATACAAAGAATATATAATGTTTCCATTGACACTTTAAGGCTTTGTATGCATGAACATTATGAAGATTGTCCTTGGAGAGAACAAGCATTGTATACTATGGATAGTAGGAATCAAATGTTGTGCGGATATTATGCCTTTGACGGTTATGAATATCAACGAGCGAATCTTATACTTATCAGTAAAGGTTTAAGAAAAGACGGATTATTGAGTATATGTTTCCCGTCGGGTACAGACGTTCCCATACCTTCTTTTTCTTTGGCCTATATTATTCAGGTTTCCGAATATCTTGATTATACAAAAGATTTTTCAATATTAGAAGAAATTGGGGATACTGTAAAAACTATAATGGCCACTTTTACCGATAAAATAGATGGAAACGGACTTATTTGTTCTTTTCCGTATCCTTATTGGAATTTTTATGAGTGGGCAGAAGAAAGTAACAATGAGTACCAAATAACGAGAGATAAAGATGATGGAAATAATTCTTATGACTTAATTTTAAATTGTCTTTATGTTTATGCTGTTGGTTTTTATAATAAGATTTTTTCAACAAATTTGTCAGTTGATAAAATAAAAAATTCAATAAAGAATACCTTTTACGATAGTGTGAATAAGGTATATAAACTTTCAACAAACACAAATAAATATAGTCAACTTGGAAATTCTCTCGCCGTGCTTATAGGTGTCGACAACGAGGAACTTATAAATAAAATTTTAACTGATAAAAATATGATAACGGCAACTCTTTCTATGAGAACGTTTCTATACGATGCATTACTAAAGTTTGGAGATAAATATAAAGATTATATAATAGATGATATAAAGGTTAGGTATAAAAAAATGCTTGATAGCGGTGCAACTTCTTTTTGGGAAACCGAAAAAGGAGCGGAAGATTTTGAAGGGGCAGGAAGTCTTTGTCACGGTTGGAGTGCTATTCCTGTTTATTATTTCAATTTATTGTGTAAATAGGCTATACGTGAAAAGTTATTTCTCCGTAATTTAAATTAATTATTTTGCCTTCGCAAATTACTTTTAAGGAATTATCGTTTTCTATCCCGATTACGGTAATTTCTTTTTTTTGCCCGTTAATTTCAGAATATACGGTTTTACCCTTTAAATAATCTATTTGCTGTGCTTTTTGTATATAGTCGTTTTTGCCTTTTAAAATATTTTTG
>JAZLMI010000011.1:0-4745 GCA_045598545.1 Christensenellaceae bacterium
TTCCATAATATTTTTCCTTATTGAATATCCCATTTACCTGAACTTCCGTCATCAAACTCTTTTGAACCCGTTAACACGTCTCCCTTTATTTCCAAAATCTCTAAAAACGGGATTTTGTACTGCCTTTTATCTTCCATAAAAACCTTATCTCCTAAAAAGATTTATACTTAACATTTTATCACATTTTCTTGCGTATTGCAAGAATTATAATAAAAATTCTTGCAATGTGCAATAATATAATTATGAAAATAGGGGAAAAATTACAATATTTAAGGAAGGAAAAAGGATTAACGCAACAACAGTTATCAAAAGAATTGAATATAGGGTGGTCTACGATTGCCAATTACGAAAAAGATTACCGAACTCCCGATTTAGACACTTTAAAAGCATTTTGTTTATATTTTAACGTATCTGCAGACTACTTTATCTTTGATAAAGACGATTAAAAAAGGCCTTTGAAAAAATTCAAAGACCTTTTTTATTTATTTCAATAAAACTTATTTATTTAAGCTTTCGGAAACTGCAACAGCTACAGCAACGGTCATTGGGAACATAGGATTATTAGCGGCACCGATTAAGCCCATCATTTCGACGTGAGCGGGAACTGAAGAAGAACCTGCAAATTGTGCGTCGGAATGCATTCTTCCCATAGTATCAGTCATACCGTAAGAAGAAGGACCTGCCGCCATATTGTCGGGGTGAAGAGTTCTACCCGTACCACCGCCGGAAGCAACCGAGAAATACTTTTTGCCGTTTTCTATACACCACTTTTTATAAGTGCCTGCAACGGGGTGTTGGAATCTCGTCGGGTTAGTAGAGTTTCCGGTAATAGAAACGCCTACGTTTTCCATTCTCATAATAGCAACGCCTTCGGGAACGTTATCTGCTCCGTAGCACTTAACGTTTGCCCTTGGACCTTTACTAAACGCTATTTTATTTACCACCTTAACTTCTTCTGCGTATGGGTCGAATTCGGTTTCAACGTAAGTAAAACCGTTTATTCTAGAAATGATAAACGCTGCGTCTTTACCTAAACCGTTCAATATAACTCTTAACGGTTTAACCCTTACTTTATTAGCGTTTAACGCAATTTTTATTGCACCTTCTGCCGCCGCAAAGGACTCGTGTCCCGCTAAAAAGCAGAAGCAATCGGTTTCTTCGGACAAAAGCATTTTACCTAAATTTCCGTGTCCTAAACCAACCTTACGGTTTTCGGCAACAGACCCCGGTATACAAAAAGATTGTAAACCGATTCCGATATTAGCAGCAGCGGTAGCCGCACTCTTATCTCCCGTCTTTTCCGCATCTTTTAATGCTATCGCCGCACCTACCGTATACGCCCATTTAGCGTTTTCAAAACATATAGGTTGCGTTTCTTGAACTATATTATAAGGAGAAATTCCGTATTTATCACAAATCTCTTTGCATTCGTCGATAGACTTTATTCCGTAATTAGATAAAGTAGCAAGAATTTTCTTCTCTCTTCTTTCATAACCTTCAAATTGAGCCATAATTACACCTCCTTATTCCTTACGTGGGTCGATGTACTTTACTGCACCGTCTTCTTTAGAAAATCTGCCGTAAGTACCTTTCGCCTTTTCATACGCTTCGTTGGGTTCCATACCCTTCTTTATGAAGTCTGTCATCTTGCCCAAAGAAATAAATTCGTAACCTATTACTTGATTATTTTCATCAAGTGCCATTTTGGTGCAATAACCTTCGGTCATTTCCAAATATCTAACGCCCTTTTCTTTAGTGCCGTACATAGTACCTACCATAGAACGTTGACCTTTACCTAAGTCTTCCATACCTGCACCGATAACAAGTCCGTCATCGGAAAATGCCGACTGCGACCTACCGTAAACTATTTGTAAAAAGAGTTCACGCATAGCGGTATTTATTGCGTCGCAAACAAGGTCGGTATTTAACGCTTCGAGTAAGGTTTTTCCGGGAAGAATTTCCGCCGCCATTGCCGCAGAGTGAGTCATACCCGAACAGCCTATCGTTTCGACCAATGCTTCTTCGATTATACCGTTTTTAACGTTCAAAGATAATTTGCAAGCACCTTGTTGTGGAGCACACCAACCAACACCGTGCGTATAAGCGGAAATATCTTTAATCTCTTTCGCCTGAACCCATTTCCCTTCTTCGGGTATAGGAGCAGGACCGTGATGCGGACCTTTTTGTACGCAACACATATTTTTTACTTCTGCTGAATATTGCATAAAATATGCCTCCGTTAGTTTAATATTTTCAAACGTATTTTAGTATAACAAATATTTTCTATTTTGACAAATATTTTAATATGTTTTTAATTTTAATTTTCGCCACACCTAATAAAATCAAACAACAAAAAGTTCTATTTATTCTCTAAACTCCTCTTATAATAGAATAAATATTGCTGAATATATCCGGAATTTTCGCCAAACCTATTAACAAACCATTCTGAAATTTTTTTTCTGTCCTTCAACTCCCCACCAAAATTTTCCCTATAAACTTTTTCTATCCAAGTATCTACGGGAAAAGCGTCCGCACGGTGAAACCCGAAAAGCGACACGCAATCAGCGACCTTTGGACCTACTCCGTATATTTTAAGAAGTTCTTGCTTTAACTGTAAAGTTTTTAAAGTATTAAAATTTTCTAAATTAAACCCTTCGTTTATTAAATCGGCTAATTTCTTTATATACGAAGAACGGTAACCCAAGCCTATACCTTTATAAAAATTTTCATCGGCTTTTGCCATTTTATCGATTTTCGGGAAAGAATAATATTCCTTACCTAAAAATTCCCGTTTTTCTCCAAGTTCAATACAAAGTCTTTCTATAATACCTTTTATTCTCGGAATATTATTGTTTTGGGAAACTATAAAGGAAAATAAGGCTTCGGTTTTATCTTGATTTAAAATTCTGATACCCTTACCGAGATTTGCCGAAACCGACAAAATTTCTTCCTTTTGAGAAATCGCATTTGAAAATACAGCGGAATAATCTCTATCTAAATCGAAAAAATTATGAAAATATTTTTGATTTTCATCTTCGCACTCAATAAAAGCATAGCCATTCTCATTATAAGCATAACAAATTTTATCTAACGAAAAAACAATGTAGCCTTTACCGTATGGAATAAATCTAAAAATTTGCCCGCACTCCAAAGTGTCTTTTATATTAAAATATTTTTCACTTGTTTTTATAATCATAGGATAACACAAAAAAAAACGGGTTGAAAATTTCAACCCGTAATTTTAATAACTTATTTAGCGTAAACGCTTACCTTTTTACCGGCTTTACCGACACGTTCGAATTTAACTACTCCGTCGATTAAAGCGTACAAAGTATCATCACTGCCGACACCTACGTTTTCACCTGCGTGAATTCTGGTTCCACGTTGACGAACAATGATACCGCCTGCCAAAATTTCTTGACCGTCGTTTCTCTTAACGCCTAAACGTTTAGCGTTAGAATCTCTACCGTTCTTAGTACTTCCACCGCCCTTGTGGTGAGCGAATAACTTGATAAACAACATTATGCTTTCCCTCCTTCCTTAACGGGCTTTTTTGCAGGAGCCTTTTTCGCAGGGGCTTTTTTAACAGTTTCTTTCACGGTCTCTTTAGCGGTTTCCTTTTCGGGAGCCTTATCGGAAACATTAGAAGACTTTACAGCGTCCTTTAATGTGATTTCCAACACTTTAACAGAAGTGAAAGGTTGACGATGCCCTTGTTTCTTTCTTTCGTTCTTTTTAGCCTTATACTTAAAAACAACGATTTTTTTGTCTTTGCCTTGTTCGATAACTTCGCCGACGACTTTATACTTTTTAGCAGCGTCCAACACTTTGATTTTTCCCTTTTCGGAAATCATCAAAACGTCGAATTCAACTTTATCGCCAACGTTTGCGGATAATTTTTCGAATCTGATGACAGAACCGACTTCCGCTTTGTACTGCTTACTACCGTTTTCAACGATTGCGTACATTTTAACCTCCTCTAACCTATCTCGCCGAATAAAATTAAGGGCGTCGCTAAAAAAAAGCGTACTTAAATTAACCCCTTTCGAGCGGTTACTTTGGTATTTTATAATATTTAAGGACAAAAGTCAAACGTTTTAGTATAAATTTTGCGTTTTTATCCAAACTATTTTAAATAGAATATTAAAAGGAGAAAAAATGAATCAATATAACCAAAAAGCCATAGTAGACGCATATAAAAACGCTCATATAGCACTGCAAAGTATATCTGACCTTATCCCTTCCGTAGACGATAAAAGTATAAAAGATGAGCTAAAGGAAGAGTACGAAGGTTATGAAAAAATAATATGTAAAATGAGTGCGTTTATGAAAGAACAAAAAATAGAAAGACAAGACATAAACGTATTTAAAAAAGCAATGCTTTGGGGAAGTATTAAAATGAAAACCCTTTTCAATAACAGTAAAAACCAAGTAGCGGAAATGATGATAAACGGAACGGTTATGGGGATAAACGAACTTAACGCAATGAAAAACGAATCGGAAAATCTCCAAGAAGACGTAAAGGAACTTATACTTGAACTTTTAAAACTCGAAGAAGACTATCAAAAAAAATTAAAAAAATTCTTGTAAAAAAACTGCGGAAAAATGATGTGAACCCAAAAGTTTAGACAAAAAATTAAATTAAATTATTTGAGATTGAGTTCGGTATTTTACCGGACTCATTTTCAATTTAAGAGATATTCTCTCATTATTGTAGTAATAAATATATTCTTCTAATGCTTTGA
>JAZLMI010000012.1:0-10298 GCA_045598545.1 Christensenellaceae bacterium
TATTTTACAGAGAGAAAAGTTTAATATTAAAGACAAAAGCAATTTGTCTGCGCCTATATTTATAAAAGAATTTTTTCTATCCGAAACGGAGAAAAAAGGTTATTTTATAAATATATGCTGTCCTAATATTGCCGTGTGCAAAATAAACGGTAAACTTATTACCAAAGATATTTTTATTTCTGCCACTTCCGTTTGGGACAAGACTTTATACGTTCATAATTATAAAGTAGATAGGTTTCTAAAATCCGGCAAAAACGTTATAACCGTTATGCTTGGTAACGGCTTAAAAAACGAAAACGTTTCTTCCGTTTGGAATTTAGATAAAGAGAAATTTAGGGGTTTTCCTAAATTTGCTTTGGAATTATATAATTCAGACGGCATTATTTTGCAAACTGACGAAACTTGGCAATATACTCTTAATTCTCAAGTCGTTTACAATCAATTCCGTGTAGGGGAGTGTGTTGATTTTACCGTTAAACCCGATTACGCTAATCTTTCTTTCGCTATTTTAGACAAGGGCTTTAACGGTTTTGTGTTAAAAAAATGCAATTTCCCCACAGTCAGAGAATGCGAAACCCTTTCTCCCAAATCCATATATAAAGTCGGTCAAGAAAAAACCGTAATTGACTTTGGAAAAAATATTTCCGGTTACGTTAAACTTTCGGCGGTTATTCCGTTCGGTAAAGAAGTTAAACTTATTTATGCCGAAAGATTAAATCAAGATTTTTCTCCCGATTTCGGCGAAATGCCAAAACATTTTAATAATATAGATTTTCAAACGGACAAAATAGTGGGGAACGGATCTAAAATTTCTTTTAGACCTTCCTTTTCTTATCACGGGTTTAGATTTCTCATAATAGACGGGCTTTCGGATATTACGTCAAAAAACGTCCGCGCAGTATTTATTCACCAAAACGTTAAACAAGCGTTATTTTTCGACTGCTCGGACAAAACCTTGAAAAAACTCTTCGATATGTCCGTCAATGCTTTATTTTCTAATTCGGTTAATATTTTAACCGATTGCCCCACAAGAGAAAAATTCGGCTGGCTTAACGACGCTATGTGTTCGGCAGAGTCGCTTTTATATATATTCGATTGCAAAAACTTCGCTCTTAAACTTTTACACGACTTTGTCGATTCCGTTTCCAAGGACGGTTTAACCGTGAGTTTAATCCCTGTTTGTGAATGGTCTAAAAATAATTGCCACGGTATCTTTACCGCTTGTGCTATTTTTGAATTCGCTGATAAAATCTTCGATATTTACGGCGACGTTAAAGGCTATAAAATCTCTTACGACGCAATGAAACTCGCCTTAAATCGCTTTTTATCCGAAAAACAAGACAACGGCTTATTTATCGAGCATTACGGCTTGGGCGACTGGGCTGGCCCTTACGATGATTATTTACATCCGCCCGCTCCGCTTCAATTTACCGACTCCGTACTTATATACAAATGTTTATGTATTATTGCTAAAGCGGCAAACCTCTTAAACAAGCAATCCGACTTCGAGTTTTTTACTTGCGAAGCCAACGTTTTACATGATAATATTATCAGAGAATACTTAAATCCCGACGGCTCGTCTAAAATTAACGAAATGTCCGTTCTTTCTCTTTTAATCGCTTTTGATTTGTACGATAATATTTCGCCGCTTAAATCTCAACTTATAGATCAAGTCATTAAGCACGATTTTCACCACTATTGTGGCATGATTAGTTTAAGATATCTGTATAGCACTTTGGATAAATGCGGATTACAAGACTATGCTTATAAAATTATTACCGCCAAAGGGTATCCGTCTTATTCCAAATGGATTGACGACGGCGATACTTCGCTTTGCGAAACTTGGTCTAACGGTGCGTCTCACAACCACCATATGTATTCGTTTTTTGTAAATTGGATAATTCAAACCCTTTGCGGTTTTAAAATCTCCAAAGGCAAAGCCATAAAATCTTTACCGCTTAATTGTGTAGATGAATTTACTTTATCTTACGTAAAATCCGGTAAAACTCTTAAAATAATAAAAAAAGGAAAGAAGGTTAGTTATGAAAATAGTTGATAAGATTATTCAAAAACAAAATGATTTATATTCAAGAAAACCCATTACTATCGCTTTTTTAGGCGACAGTGTTACTCAGGGTTGTTTTGGGTGCTTTGAACCTGTTCCGGGCGGTATCGAAACGGATTTTATTCCGCAAGAAGCTTATTGTGAAAAGGTTAAGTTTATTCTAAATAAACTTTATCCGTCCGTTCCGTTTTCCGTTATTAACGCCGGTATTAGTGGCGGTAGTGCTTTTACCGGTCTTAACCGCATTGACAGGGACGTTTTATCTTATAACCCCGATTTAGTCGTTGTTTGTTTCGGCTTAAACGATTCCGGTGGCGGTCTTGACGGTATTGACGACTTCAAGGCTCATTTGACTAATATCTTTTCTAAAATCATCAATTCCGGTGCCGAGTGCATTTACATGTCCCCAAACACTATGAATTACAACGTTAGCCCCAAACTTTCAAGTGAGTTTTTTAAAAAACTTGCCGACGATTTTGCGGGTAGAATGAAAAACGGGATTATGGACGCTTACGTTAATGCCGCTACTTCCGTGGCTCTTGACTGCGGTGTTACTCTTTGCGATTGCTATTCCATTTGGAAAAATTTGGTTAAGTGTGGCGTAAACGTTACCGAACTTCTCGCTAACAAACTTAACCACCCCGTTAAAGACATGCACTATCTCTTTGCTTACGAATTAGTTAAAACTATGTTGGAGAAATAATATGCAAGATTGCTTCGTTTTAAGATTTAATTTGGAAAACGCCACCAATCCCGATACTTTAGACAGAATCGGGGCACTATCTTCTTTATTCGGAATTGATAAATCCGAACTTGTAGAAAGCGAAAAGTTTTATATTGACAGATTAAACGTGTTGTCAAACTTAATCGATAAAAACACCGTTAGCAATGCTAAAAAATCCTTGTCTAAAAAGACGATTGCTTTTTTCGGAGATTCTTTAACCAGCGACAGATTAAGTTACGCTAATATTATTAAACGTCTTAATATCTTTAAATCCGTAGATATTTTCGCCGTTTCAGGCACCGTTTCTTCTCAAACTTTAAGAGGCTTTAACGATAAAATTAAAAACTCCAAGTACGATTTTATAAGCCTTTTTATCGGCACTAACGACAGTGCGTTAACAGACCTTGATTTCCCTTTCGTAAGCCATTCCGAATTTAAAAATAACATTTACTACGCTTGCGAAAAAATTAAAGAATCCAATTCAAAAGGTATCCTTTTTAAACTACCTTTACATCAGGACAGAAAATTCTCTTCGGGACAAGTTATTTCTTCTCTTTATAACGACGCTTTACTTTCTGCTGCTAATGATTTTAAGTTTGAATTTTTTGATTTGAATAATATTGCTCTATCGTTTATTGATGATAACGTTCACTTTTTAGATACGACTCAAAAAGATATTGCCGAACAATTTTTAAAGGAGATTACAAAATGAAATGTTTAGTTGATTTTTCTAAAAATATAGGTAGAATAAAGGCGGTAAACGGCGTTTCTAACGGTCCGATTTGCCACGATATTGATTTGTCAGAACATTTTAAAGAACTGAATATAAGTACGGTTCGTTATCACGATACCGATGGCAGTGGTACGTTTGGCAGGTGTGCTATTGACGTTTCACGTATTTTCGAAAACTTTGACGCGGACGAGTTTGACGAAAACAATTACAGGTTTGAGCATACCGATAAAATTTTGCTTTCGGCGACGAACAGCGGTGCGGAAGTTATTTATAGACTTGGCGAGTCGATAGACCACTCTGTTTATAAAAGATATGCACACCCACCCAAAGATTTTGATAAATGGGTGAGAATTTGTTTGCAAATTATTAAACATTACAATTCGGGCTGGGCAAACGGTTATAATTTGAACATTAAATACTGGGAAATTTGGAACGAACCCGAAGGACATGCCACCGACGGTACTCAACCTATGTGGTCGGGTGGAACGTTTGAACAAATGCTTGAACTCTATAAAAAAATCGCTATCGCAATTAAAGATTACGATTCGTCATTAAAGGTTGGCGGACTTTCATTTATGTACAACGATTTTGCCGTAGAACCGTTTTTAAGTTTTTGCAATAAGGAAAAACTTCCCGTTGATTTCCTTTCCTTCCACCATTATGCCCAAGAATACGACTGGCTTACTTCTCAAACCTTGGAGGCTAAACGGCTATTAGATAAGTTCGGATTTTCTAATTCGGAAATAGTTATTGCGGAATATCAACTTCTTTTACTCGAAAATTATGACGGAACTTATTGGGATTTTATTGCCGATCCCGTTCATCAAAGAGTGAAAAATAGAGAGTTGTTTTCTAATCAAAGAAGTAATATGGGCGCAAGTTTCTTGGCGGGATTTTTATCAAAATTAAACGATTTACCCGTCGATAAGGCTATCTACTACGATTTTGATCCCAACAGCAGATGGTGTTCGCTTTTTGACGAGTTCTACGAACCACAAAAACCTTATTACGCCCTTAAAGCCTATGGTGAAATACTTTCAAAATCATCTTATCGTGCTTTCGCCGAATCAGACGTCGGTTGTATTATCGCATCTAAAGGCGATACTTGTCTTCACGCTTTATATTCTAATTTCAGCACGAAATTCGGACCTATGCAGTTCGTCTTTAACGGATTACAAAATAAGCATAATCTTTTTGTGTATTGTATCGATGAGAAAAACTGTTTTGAAATTATTTCTAACCGTACCGTAAAAGACGGCGATGTCGTCGAGTTTAACGTTAATAAAAACTCGGTTTTATTCTTTGAAATTAAATAAACTATGGAAATTACATTTGGTGCTTTAACATTTAAAATCGATAATAATAAAATAACTTTATTTGACAAACCTTTCGTTGAAGTGCATATCGCAGGCGAAAACAAGGATACTCATGCCGGCAATAAAATGATTTATTCTTCCGAAGGTCGCAGATTGTCATATAAGTCCCATATTTTAAAAAGAGATTCCTTGGAAATTGAGCAAAAATCAGATTTAATTTCTGTAAAAACTATATTGCGTAAGTATCCAAATACAAATGCAATTAGCGCCTACAACGTTATTAAGAATATTTCTGATGATTGTATCATTTTAGAAGAGATGTCGTCTTTCGTTATCCCCAAAATACTTAATGGTTTGGATACGGTTAAAAATACGTTTATATATCGTTTTACACAAAGCCACCATGGAGAGTGTCAGCCGAGAAAGTTTTCTTTATTTGAACTCGGTTTGTTTAAGAATAATCCTATTTCGCAGAAAAGAATATTCGGTTGTAACGTGGGCAGTTGGTCAACCAAAGAAGAACTGCCTCAGGGAATTATCTATTCTAACGATTGCTATTTGATGTTTCAATTAGAAAGTAATTCTAATTGGTATTGGGAAATTTCCGATTTAGATAATAATTTGTATTTATATTTAGGTGGCGTAAACCTTCCTTTTAACAACTGGTGTAAAAAACTTAATCCAAACGACAGTTACAGTTCTACTCCTTGTGCTTTTTGTTTCGGAAATAATTTAAATGACGTTTTGTCGGAAATGACTGTTTACAGAAGATATATTTGCGGACGTTGTTTTCCTGATAATTCTTTACCCGTTATTTTTAACGAATATATGCATTTGTCGTGGGATAGTCCTGATGAGGTCAGAACAAAAAAACTTGTTCCGAAAATTGCCGAGTTGGGCGTTGACTACTACGTTATAGATTGTGGGTGGCATAACGAAGAAGACGGTAACGTCGTTTATCCGTATGTAGGCCAATGGAAACAAAGTAATAAGCGTTTTCCGCACGGTATTAAATCTATAATAGATTATATTCATTCTTACGGTATGAAGGCGGGACTTTGGATTGAACCTGAAATCGTGGGTTATAAATGCAAGGACATGCTTGATTTTTATGACGACGATTGTTTTATAAAAAGATTTGGCAAAAAAATCTGCGTTCAGGGTAGATATTTTTTAGATTTTAGAAACGATAAGGTTATAAAATATCTAAACGATACGATTAAAAAAATGGTCGTTGATTACGGGGCGGACTATATTAAACTCGACTATAATCAAGATTTGGGCGTCGGCACAGATTGTGATTCCGATTCTTTCGGGGAAGGACTTGAACAATGTTCAAAAGCCTATTTGATTTGGGTGGACAATTTAAGACGACAATTTGGTAACGTTATTTTTGAAACTTGTTCTTCCGGTGGTATGCGTATGGATTACGAAACGCTTAAACACTTTTCAATCGTTTCAACTTCCGATCAAACCGATTATAAGTTGTATCCTTATATTGCCGGCAATATTCTATCTGCCGTATTGCCCGAACAGGCTGCGGTATGGAGTTATCCTGTCGATTTAAAATTGCCGATAGGAACCGTTAAAGATCCTACTATGCAATGGGTTGACGAAAATGTAACCGACGAACAGGTTGTGATAAATATGGTCAATTCTTTATTGGGGCGTATGCATTTAGCGAGTAGAGTAAACTTGTTAAACGATACTCGCAAAAACTTAGTAAAAGAAGGAATTGATTATTTTAAATACCTATCAAATAAAAAGGTTGACGGGTATCCTTTTTTTCCTTTTGGTTTTACCGAGTTTGGGAAAGAAAACGTTGCTTGCGGAATAATAAATAAAAACGTTATTTATTTAGGCGTATGGAATTTGTGCGGAGATAAAACTTTGGAGATTCCTATTCAAAGAAAAATTGTTTCGGTAAAAGTCGGGTATCCAAAAACCATGGAAACGAATTATAGGTTTAACGAAGAAAAACTATTCGTTGATTTTTCGTGTGAATATCAAGCACGTTTATTTGAAATTGAAGTTGAGAAATAGAAGATAATTTATTATGAAATTGTTCTATATTAGACACGGAGATCCTTGTTATTCTCCTGACAGTTTAACGTCGCTTGGGAAACAACAGGCAGAGTTGTTGGCAAAAAGATTGACTTGCGAAAAAATCGATAGAATTTATTCGTCAACTTCGCAAAGGGCAATCGAAACTGCTCAGCCATTAGCTAATTTACTCGGAAAAGAAGTCGAAAAACTTGATTGGTGTAGCGAATACTATGTTTGGGATGAGTTTACCGTTCCGTTCGATAGCGGTAAAAAAGAGTGGTGTTTTTTTCACAAAGAATATAGAAAAATTTTTAACGAGCAGAAGATAAAGATGTTAGGAAATAATTGGCATTATAGCGATGAGTTTAAGGCTACATCTTTTCAAAAGGGCATGGAGAGAATAAACCTTGAAACTGACAATTTCTTAAGGAATTTAGGATATATTCACGATAGAGAAAAGGCTCTCTATTATATTGAAACTAAAAACGAGTTAAATATCGCGTTATTTGCCCATCAAGGCTTTGGACTCGCTTTTTTAAGTTCTCTTTTTGATATTCCGTATCCGTTTTTTTCGACTCATTTTGATATTATGCACACGGGTATAACCGTTGTGGAGTTTAATGATGAGGGTGGATATTGTTTCCCAAAGATAATAAAGTTTTCCGATACGGGACACCTTTATTTTAATACTATAAAAAGTTTTGACAAAATTTAATTTTGTTTTTTAGCATCATTTAATTAGGAGTAGCATGAGAGCAATTTGGGCAAAAGGAAAAAGCAAGGAAAAGAATATCACTCTTGCGTTTTTATTGAAACTTAATAAAAAGATGAACTTCGATATTAAGTTATCCGCATCGTCTTATTATAAACTTTTTATTGACGGTAATATGGTGGGTTTTGGTCCACAAAGGGCTTCGCACGGGTATTTTAGAGCACAAAATTTTTCGGGAAAAGGGAAAGTTATTGTCGTTGAAGTTTCAAACGTCGGGGTTAAAAACTTTTGCTGGATAAAACAGCAACCTTTTTTTGCTTGCGAAATGCTGATAGAAGACGGAACGACTTATACTCAGAGTGATTTTTCCTGCTATATTTTAGACGATAGAATTCAAAAAGTTCAGCGTTACAGTTATCAAAGGGGTTTTGCGGAAAACTATATTATGGAACGTGATAGGACTTCTTTATATTCAGGTAATTCTTTTTTCTCTCAATTAGAAGTTGAAGAAGTACGTATTCCCATTGAGTTAAAAAGTTACGTAGAAAATGCGAAATTAAAGATTCACAAGGTAAAGAAAACCGTTGAAGTAGGTGTGGTAAACGTTGACGAAAGTTTACCCGTTTGGAGAGATAGAGCGCATTTTAACGTGGGAAAGGAATTAGAGGGTTATAACATAGACGAGTGGCAAAATTCTTCTACGGATGAAGCGTCGAAGTTTATCTATATTCCAAACGGACAGTCGGGAGATTTTCAGTATATAACCTATGATTTCGGAAGGGCAACAACAGGATTTTCTAATTTGAAAATCGATTGTAAAAACGCAGGAACGGTTTATTTCATTTTTGACGAACTTTTGTGGGCGGAAAAAGGTAAAGGTGAAAACTACGTCGGTTTTGAAAGAAACACTTGTTCAAGCGTTCATAAATGGACGTTAACGGGTAGCGGGACGTATAACGTTTCGACAAGTGAGCCTTATACCGTTAGGTATGCAACCGTGGTTTTTTCAAAAGGAATAAATATTGAAGCATCTATAACGGATTTTGAAAATCCCAATACTGAAAGATTTAAGTTTCGGTGTGAAGATAATGATATAAATTTGATAATGGAGTCGGCACGAAATACTCTTGCACAAAATTCCGTTGATGTTTTGATGGATTGCCCGAGTAGAGAGCGTAGTGGCTGGCTTTCGGATAGTTGGTTTTCTTCTGTCGCAGAAAGAGTGTTTACGGGAGAAAATAATGCGGAAAAAACCTTTTTAGAAAATTATATAACGGCGAAGGGAGATTTGTTGCCTGAAAATGTTTTGCCCATGAATTATCCTGCTGACGATTATGACGGCACGTTTATTCCTAATTGGAACTTTTGGTACGTTTTAGAACTCTATAAATATTATAAAATTTACGGGCGTGACGAAATTATTGATAAGTCCATAGATAACGTTAAAAAAATATTGCGTTATTTTTTGAATAAGGAAAATGAGTTTTCGCTACTTGAAGACCTTGATAGTTGGGTGTTTATCGAGTGGAGTTCGGCAAACGAAAAAACGCATACTACGGGTGTAAATATTCCTTCGAACATTACGTACGCAAAGGTGTTGGATTGTGCAAGTGAATTGCTTAATGATAATGCATTAAAAGTTAAATCTAACGCCATAAGGTGTTATATAAAAGAGCATGCGTTCTCCGGATTGTTTTTAGTTGATAATTTAGTTAGAAACGAAAAAAAAGAGTTGGTAAAGACCGAAAACTTTACAGAAGTTTGTCAATATTATGCATTTTGGTTTGATTTGCTTGACGTCGCAAACTATAAGAAGTTGTTTGACGAACTAATAAATAATTTTGGTCCAAATAGGAAAAGAGATTATAAAAAAGAAATTGGTCAAGCAAACGTTATGTACGGATTATATATGCGCATAGATTTGCTTATGAGAATAGGTGATAGAAAATCTGTCCTAAAAGAATGTAAATCGTTTTTTCTAAAAATGGCAAAAAGGACGGGAACTCTTTGGGAAAATAACGATATTTCCGCAAGTTGCAATCACGGGTTCGCTTCATACGTCTGTAAGTGGATAATATTTGCATTAACCGGTTACGATATTGTGCAGGAAAAATTTACTAGTAAAGAAGAAACGGGCATTAAATGTGAAATAGAAATTCCCAACGTTTTAACCAATAAGAAAATGCATCTAAAAGTATGATTTTAAAAAAATTTTATATAAAAATATGTATAGTGAGGTAGAAATGAAAACAATAAAAGATAAGTATTTGGTAGTAGGTGCGGATTTTGCAGGATTTCCCTTAAAGGAAGTTGTCGTAGAACACTTAACGAAGAAAGGTTGGAAGATTTTAGATTTAGGCGTAAAAAAGGATTCTGACCCCAACGATACGGACTTAATGTTCCATAGAGTAGGGTTAAGAGTCGGAGCGGAGATAAGCGAAGGCAACTATGAAAGAGCCTTGATATTTTGCGGAACGGGAATGGGGATACATATAGCGGCAAGTAAATGTCCGCACGTTCACGCAGGGGTAGTAGAAAGTTTGCCTGCGGCAATAAGGGCAATAACGGGAAACGGCGTAAACGTTTTAGCAATGGGTGCTTTTTACGTTGCACCGCAAACTGCGTGTGATATAGCGGACGCATATTTATCTAACACCCTCGGAAGCGGTTGGGAATGGTGGCATAATTTCTATGAATTCCAT
>JAZLMI010000013.1:0-3713 GCA_045598545.1 Christensenellaceae bacterium
ATATAAACTTCTAGCAGAAGAAAACGGTAATGAATACGTATATAAAATATTGAAAGAAAAAGACCCTATAACGGCGGAAAAATTACATTATAACGATTCTAAAAGGGTAATAAGAGCAATTGAAATTTTCGAAAACGGCAAAAAAAAATCTGACATTAAAGATGATTTTATTCCTAAGTATCAATATGATGCTTATCAAATAAATTATCCAAGACAATCTCTTTATGAAAGAATAGATAGGAGAGTTGATATAATGTTTGAAAAAGGACTTATACAAGAAGTAAAATCTTTTATCGAAAAAGGGATATCTTTGCAAAATCAATGTATGCAAGGGATAGGGTATAAAGAAATTTTCCCGTATTTAAATGGAGAAGTTTCTTTAATAGATACTGTAAATTTAATAAAAACAAATACCCGTCATTATGCTAAAAGGCAAATTACGTTTTTTAAAAAACTTAACAATTTACGTCTATTAGACGTTGAAGATTATGATATTATGGCGGAAAGGATAATAAATAATTTATGATTACTAGAGAGCTAATATTAAAAAGTGAAGACTTATTAAAAGGTAAATATGAAGAAATTGAAAAAATTTCTCTTTTTAATCAAGAAAAAGTTTTAAATGCTTTTAAAAAGAATAGAATTGCTTTAAGACATTTTAACGGAACTTCAGGATATGGCTATGACGACGAGGGTAGAAATGCTTTAAATCTTTTAATTGCGGATATTTTTAAGGCGGAAAGGGCAATTTGTTCTCCTAATTTGGTTTCGGGTACTCACGCATTATCATCCTGTCTTTATGGGATTTTAAGACCTAACGATTTATTTCTCTCTATAACCGGAGAGCCTTACGATACTTTAGAAGACGTTATTAATGGAGATGGAAACGGTTCTTTAAAAGATTTCGGTATAAAATTTAATTCAATATCGTTAAAAGACGGAAATATAGATAAAGAAAGTATAAAAAAATTTTTAACTACCAACAATGTAAAAATGATTTATATGCAACGGTCTAGGGGATATGAGTGGAGAGATGCTTTTTCTGTTGACAAAATAGAAGAAGCAGTTAAATTTATAAGAAGTTTAAACTTTGACGGTTGTATTATGTTAGATAACTGTTACGGTGAATTTGTTGAAGAAAAAGAACCTATCGAAGTCGGTGTAAACGTTATCGCAGGGTCTATGATTAAGAACTTGGGCGGAGGTATTGCACCTACCGGCGGATATATCGCAGGAGACAGTAAATATATAGACTTAATCCAAAATAGAATTACAGCACCTTCAATAGGTGGAGAAGTCGGGTCTTATGCTTTTGGTTATCAATATTTTTACGAGGGTATATTTTTAGCTCCACACGTGGTAAAAGAGACATTAAAAGGCTCTTTATTATTTAGAAAAGTTTTACAAGAGTTAGGCTATGAAGTGTTGCCGTCAATAGATACCAAACCTTCAGATATTATAACTTCTATAAAATTCGGGAACGAAAAAGATTTGATATCTTTTATTCAAGCAATACAAAAGAATTCTCCTATCGATAGTTTCGTTGATGCCGAGCCTTGGGAAATGCCGGGGTATAAAGATAAAGTAATAATGGCGGCAGGGTGCTTTGTGCAAGGTGCTTCTATAGAACTTTCGGCAGATGCACCTATTAGACCTCCATATATAGCATATATGCAAGGCGGACTTACTTATGAACATTTAAAAATCGTTCTAAAAAACATAGATTTATAAAAAAATCGCTTAAAAATTTAAGCGATTTTTTAGAATTTTCTATATAAACCCTTTACAATCCCTAATATCTCAACGTTATCGAATATCATATCTGTCATTTGGTCATTTTCGGGGTGGAGTATTATTTTTCCTTCCTTTTTATAAAATCTTTTAACTGTTGCAGAATCTTCTATTAACGCAACGACTATTTCTCCGTTTTCTGCGGTTTGAGATTTTTCCACTACTATAATGTCTTTATCGAATATTCCGGCATTTATCATACTACTTCCGTTTACTTTCAACGCAAACGTGTCTTCATTTGAAAAATCCGGTGGTAAAGGATAATATCCTTCAAGATTTTCGACAGCAAAAATCGGCTGACCTGCACGTATCGTTCCTAAGAGTGGAATACTTCTAAACTCCGTTTTCCTCTGAATAGGAGATATTGCACGTTTTTTTAGAGGTGATTTTTCAAGCAAACCTTTAGCTTTAAGACGTTCTATATAAGAATAGGCAGTCGCCGTAGATTTTATAGAACATTTATAACAAATTTCTCTAATTGAAGGGGGATATCCGTTATCTTCTATAAAATTTAACATAAACTTATATACTTCGTTTAATTTTTCATCCAAATTTTTCATAGATTTATGATATCATATAAAAAGCAAAAAAGTCAAACAAATGTTTGTAAAAAGTATTAAAAATAAATTTACATAAATAAAAATCAATGCTATAATATAGTTGGTAGGTAAATGAAATATGGATAAAGAATATTTAGATGATGAAGATTTAGAAGAAGACGATACTTGTGATTTAGACCCAAACAAAATTTGCGATAGTTGTGGAAAGTGTTTAGAAATAAATAAAAATTATAAAATAATAAAAATTACTAAAATAATAGATAAATAATTTTAGTTGTCTTTTTTTCCTGTTATTTTTAAAGATAGTGCGGCTTTTTTACGTACGTCTTCGGTTAGGGCGGCATAATGGCGTTTTGTGGTGTTAACGTCTTTATGCCCTAAACAATCTGCGACGACGTATATATCGCCTGTTTGACGATATAAGTTAGTGCCGAAAGTACTCCGTAATTTATGCGGAGTTATTTTTTTTAGTGGAGAAACAATTCTTGCATATTTTTTTACAAGTTCTTCAACTTGCCTTACCGATATCCGCTTGTTTTGTAAAGATAAAAATAAAGGTTCTTCGTTATTTTCTATTTTTCTTGTTTCAATATAATCCTTTAACGCTTTTCTCACATCTTTATTAAAATATAATACTGCTCTATTTCCGCCTTTTCTTGTAACAATAAAACTGTTTGAATTAAAATCAATATCTTCAACGTTTAATCCGACTAATTCGCTTATACGAATACCTGTGCCTAAAAATAAGGTAATAATTGCCGAATCACGTAGGCGAGTGGCATTATGAAAAGTTTGTTGTTTTTTTGTTAAACCGTAACCACTGTTAACAATATACAACATATCTCCGATTTCATCTACTTTTTCGTTAGAATCAAGTCTAATAATCTCTTTTTCGTGGATTTTTGGCATACTTACTTTAGTAGGCGTATTAGCCTTTAATTTGTTTTTATTAAAAAAATATTTATAAAAAGAACGAAGAGTAGAAAGTTTTCGTGCTTTACCTGTTTCAGTACACCTTTCTTCCTTTCCGTTTATAGAATAATGAGATAAATAACTTAAAAACAACTCGATATCTTGTGCTTCTAAATTGTCCAAATCTTCAAGAGAAATGTCTACGATATTTTTATTTCTGAAAACCTTTTTTGACAGAAAATCAAAAAATACTCTTAAATCATATGCATAATTTAATCTTGACAGTGGAGAAGTCCTTGATTCTACGCCAATAAAAAAATCTTGTACATAATAGGGAAGCGTATCAATAATTACGTTTGTTCTATCAGTACAAGATATTTCTCTTTTTTCAAAATAAGATTTTTCTTTCATAAATTCATTATAGCGTAAAAAATCGAGTTTGTAAACATT
>JAZLMI010000014.1:0-7801 GCA_045598545.1 Christensenellaceae bacterium
GGTTGTAAGTAGTAAAATAATATATAGAAATAAAATAGGCGGTAAGATATGATAAAAGTAGGAATAGTCGGATACGGCAATTTGGGTAGAGGCGTTCATTACGCAATAGATAAGTTTAACGATATGGAACTTGTCGGAATATTTACGAGAAGAAATCCAAGTAACGTAAAACCGATATTAAATGCAAAAGTTTACGAGTTTAATAAATTAAAAGATTTTAAAGGTATTATAGACGTTTTGTTGATTTGTGGCGGAAGTGCTACGGATTTACCAGTGTTGACGCCTGAACTTTTGAAAGATTTTTGCGTTGTAGATTCTTTTGATACTCACGCAAAAATTCCCGAACATTTTAAAACTTGCGATGCCGTTGCAAAAAGCAGTAAAACGGTAGGCGTTATCAGTGCAGGTTGGGACCCCGGAATTTTTTCTATGGTTAGGTGTTTGTTCTCTTCGGTTTTGCCGGAGGGCAACGATTATACTTTTTGGGGCAAGGGCGTATCTCAAGGGCATTCCGACGCAATAAGGAGAATACAAGGCGTTAAAAACGCTATTCAGTATACTATTCCGAAAGAAGAAGCGTTAGATAAAGTAAGAAGCGGTAAAAATCCTATGCTTACCGCAAGGGATAAACATTTAAGGGAGTGCTTTGTCGCAGTAGAAGACGGTGCGGATAAAAATAGGATAGAACAAGAAATAAAAACTATGCCAAACTATTTTGACGGGTACGATACCGTTATCCATTTTGTTTCGGAAGAAGAGGTTAAAAAACTTCAAGAAAAATTATCTCACGGCGGATTCGTTATACGTTCCGGCAATACTACGGATAAAAATTCTCATATTTTGGAACTTTCTTTAAAGTTAGATTCAAATCCCGAATTTACCGGAAGCGTTTTAACTTGTTATGCAAGGGCGGTTTATAGACTTTATAAGGAAAATAAAAGCGGAGTTTTTACAGTGCTTGATATCCCGCTAGGATATCTCTCTACATTTTCAAATGAAGAATTAAGGAAAAATTTATTATAATATGGCTAATAAATATTCTAAAAAAGTATCTAAAAAGGTACAAAAAGAAGGCGTAAAAGTCGCTAAAAAACACCCCGTATTAGCACTGTTTTTAGTGCTTGTATTTATTGCGATAGCGGTCGTTGGATATTTTTACTTTTATAAACCGAAAGAAGACGTAACGGTAGTTATAGACGGGGATTTATCTATTCACGTTTTGGAACTCGGAAACGGGAATTCGGGAGATTGTATTTACATAAAAGCGGGTAATACCGATATGATAGTAGACGCAGGTTCTCGTTCGAATAGCCTTAACACTATAAAGGGATACGTAAATAACTATTGTACGGACGGTATAATAGAGTATCTTATAGTAACTCACGCAGACAAAGACCATATAGCGTGTTTAGGCGGTACGACTTCTGATAATACGAGTTTGTTTGATTATTATAAATTCGATACTATAATAGATTTCCCAAGGACTAATAAAGACACTGATATTTATAAACGTTACGTTGAAAAACGGGACAGGGAAGTTTCTAACGACGGGGCGACGCATTATAACGCTTTAGAGTGTTATAATAATGAGGGGAACGCTAAAAGGGAATACGATTTATCCGAGAACGTAAAAATGAAAATATTGTATAATTATTTTTACGAACATCACTCTTCGGACGAAAACAATTATTCGGTGTGTTTTGTATTAGAACACGGTGATAGAAAGTTTTTGTTTACAGGAGATTTAGAGGAAAAGGGCGAAGAGTATTTAGTCCAATATAATTCCTTGTCTAAGGTTGAATTTTATAAAGCGGGACACCACGGTTCTAAAACTTCTTCGACGGATAAGTTACTTTCGGTAATAAAACCGAAAATTTGTGCCGTCAGTTGTTGTGCGGGAAGCGTGGAATATTTAACTAACGTTCCGCAAGATTTAAATCATACTTTTCCCACGCAAGAGTTTATAGATAATATTTCAAAATATACCGATAAAGTATACGTTACGACTTATATAGACGTTGCTTTCGACAATACTAAGAATAAATACGTAGATTCGGGAGAGTATAAATTGCTTAACGGGAATATCGTGGTAACTTCTACAAAGGAAGAAGTGAAAGTAACTTGTTCTAATAACGATACTTTATTAAAGGATACTGGTTGGTTTAAGGATAATAGAACCTGCCCTATACCTTGGGTTTCTTAAAAATTGCATAAAATTTCAGTTATACGCCATACTACCTTTTAAGGAGAAAAATATGGAAAGCGGAATAGTAAGGCGTATTGACGAACTTGGAAGGATAGTAATTCCAAAAGAGATGCGTAAGACTTTAAGGATAAAGGAAGGCGAACCTTTGGAAATTTATGCAGATAAAGATTGTTTGGTATTTAAAAAATATTCGCCCGTAGGAAATTTAAGGAATTTTTCGGAAGCGGTTGCCGACGGAATAGAAGATTTAACGGGTAAACAGTGTGTAATTACCGATAACGATTTCGTAATATATTTATCGCATAAAAGACGCAGAGATTTAATAGGTAAATCCATTTCTAAGGATATAGATAAGATATTAAAGGATAAGGAAACGGTATGTTTTTCTAATAGTGACGGGAAAACCGTTCCGATAGTAGAAGGGGAAAATTTTTGCGAAAATCAAATAATAGTTCCGATTATCTCTAACGGAGATTGCTTTGGGGCTATAATGGTTTACGATAGGGATAAAAATTCTAAATTCAGCACACTTGACTTAAAGTTCGCAGAGTTTGGAGCATCGTTTTTGGGTAAACAATGCGAATAATAAAAAAGCCGTAAAGTCTTACGGCTTTTACATATGCGAAAAAAAGGCAAAGCGTCGTTATTTAAGGGTGCAGTAATTTTGGGAATAGGTACTTTTTCGGCTAAACTTTTAGGGGCTATTTACCGTATTCCTTTAACTAATCTTATAGGCGGTTACGGTTTGGGAATATACCAAACCGTTTTTCCCGTATATACTATACTTTTAGATTTTGCGGGAGCGGGAGTTCCTTCCGCTCTTTCTAAGATAATATCTTCTTATAATGGAGAGAATAAAGAGTTTAACGCTTACAACTATTTAAAAAGCAGTATTAAACTTTTTTTAATTTTGGGGATAATAGCGTCTCTCGTTATGGCTCTTTTTTCTTATCCGATATCCAAACTTCAAGGAAATACCAAGGCGTTTTTGCCTTACGTGTTCTTATCTCCCGCTGTTTTGATTGTGTCCGTTATTTGTTGCTTTAGGGGATATTTCCAAGGACTTATGAATATGAAACCTACCGCACTTTCTCAAATAACCGAACAGGCGGTAAAGTTGATTTTCGGAATTTTCTTTTGCAATTTATTTTTGCCGAATATTGAATACGCCGTTACGGGAACGGTGTTTGCCATAACTCTTTCAGAAGCGTTTGCTCTTTTACTTTTGATTTTTTTGTATTTAAAAAGAAAGAAAAAGTACGGCTTAAATTTTTACTTTAATAAATCCGCTTTTAAAGTTTTAAGTAAAACCGTTGTAAAATACGCAATCCCCGTAACGTTTACGGGTATTTTAATACCCCTTTCGGGTTTTATAGATAGTTTCATAATAATAAATATTATTTCTAAATATAGTTCTAATGCAACTTCTCTTTACGGAATATTATCGGGGGTGGTTTCTACCGTCATAAACTTGCCGGTATCTTTGTGCTATGCTATTGCGACGGTTTCTATTCCTATAGTGTCTTCGGCAAAATCCGAACAGGAAAAAAATGTTGCAATAAAAAAATCGTTATTATTAACGCTTATATTTTCTCTTTTAAGTGCAATAGTTTGTTTTTTGTTTTCAGGTAAGATTATAGGATTGCTTTTCAAGTCGCTTTCTGTTGCCGAAAATGATATTGCCGTGAAACTTTTATCTATAAGTTCTTCTAATGTATTGTTCTTATCTCTTTTGCAAACGGGTAACGCAATACTTATAGGTAAAGGTAAACCGTATTATCCGCTTATTTCAATGGGTATAGCGATAGTTGTGAAAACCGTTTTGGAAATTTTGCTTTTGAATATCCCGTCAATCAACATTTACGGCGGAGCGATATCTCAAATCGCTTGCTATTTTTTGGCAAGTTTGATAAACTTTATAATGTTATTTTATAAAGGAAAGAAAAAAGTCCAATATGGAAGTAAAACCGCTTACGCTTGTAGACGTCAAACTGAATAATAACGTGTTTTTAGCACCTATGGCGGGGTATACCGACTATGCTTTTAGACACGTTTCTTTAAGTTTAGGTTACGGACTTTGTTTTACCGAACTCGTATCGGCAAAGGGGCTGTTTTTCGGCGGAAAAAATACCGAAGATTTACTTTATTCGGGGGAGGATATAGATAAAACTGCCGTTCAAATTTTCGGAGCAGACCCTTATTATATGCGTTGGGCGTGTGAAAGCGAAAAATTAAAAGATTTTAAGATAATAGATATAAATATGGGTTGTCCCGTTCCGAAAGTTTATAAAAACGGGGAAGGTAGTGCCCTTTTAACCGACTTAAAAAAGGCGGAAGCAGTAATAAAAGAGTGCGTTAAGTCTAAAAAGATAATAACCGTAAAAATTCGTACAGGTCAGAAAAAGGGGGACGATATCGCTTCTGATTTTTGTAAAATGGCTGAAAATTCGGGAGCAAAACTCGTTACAGTACACGGGAGAGTAAGGGAAGATTATTATTCGGGAGAACCTGATTTTAAAGCGATAGAAAAAGCAAAAAAATCAGTAGAAATTCCCATAATCGCCAACGGCGGTATTTTTAGTTTAGAAGACGCCGACAATATGATAGATAAAACGGGAGCGGACGGAGTTATGATTGCGAGAGGTGCAGTGTATAATCCTTACGTTGTAAAAGACATATTGAAAGAAAATTATCAAAAAGATATGAAAGGTCTTATACTTTCCCATATTGAAAATATGAAGAAAATTTATCCCGATAAAAAGGTTGCGGTAGAATTCAGAAAATTCGTTCCGTATTATTTTAAGGGCGTTCCCAATATGAAGCAATTTAAACAAGAATTGCAGTCTTTTGAAAACACCCAAGATATGATAAAACTTATAAACGATAATCTTTAACAAAAACGCCGTTTACAAAATATTATGATATATAGGTTTTTGTAGGCGGTAGTTATGAGAATTTGTTTTGTTTCGGAAGGCTCTTTGGACTTAATATGGAGAGATAAACTCGATAAAGTCAGCGATAGCGATTTAATAGTATTCGGTTTTAACGGTTTGGGGCTTGTGAGTTATAAAAAAGAACTCAGCGGAGAAACGGAATATTTTCAAGACCTTGCGAAATTTTCAAAGCAAACTTCTTCGGTTGTAATATGTGGTTGCGATACCGATACTTACGGGGTTTTTAGACACTCCGTTGTGATTGCCGATAGGGGCAAAATAAAAGGGGTTTCGGATATGACGCACGCAATAGACGATAGCGAATTCGTGTCGGGTGGAAATTTCAGAGTTTACGAAACTTCTATCGGGAAAATAGGAATAATCGTTTCCGAAGATTTGTTTTTCCACCGTTCTGCCGAAGTTTTGGCGTTGTGTGACGCAGACGTTATAGTTTGCGTTTTGAAAAAAATAGAGAACTCTATGCCTTTAATTATGTTGCGGGCGGAATCTTTTTCGGAAGGCGTAGCAATGGCTCTTTGTGCCAAAAGTTATGCCGTTATATCAGACATAAAGGGCGAAGTCGCTTTTGCTACTTCAAAGGATATATCGAAATTTAACTTAAAAATAGAAAAAGACTACCATTTAATAAACGAAAGAAGACGTGGTTTATACCGTGGCTTTAAAAAATAAAAAGAGAGATGAAATATTATGATAACAGTAGTTTTAGTTGAACCTGAAATTCCTTCTAACGCAGGAAACATCGCAAGAACTTGTGCGGTTACGGGAAGCCGTCTTATTATGGTAAGACCTTTGGGGTTCGAAATATCGGACAAGTACTTAAAAAGAGCCGGACTCGATTATTGGGACAAGGTTAATATAGAATACTACGATAGTATAGAAGAAGTTATGGAAAAATATTATAATGGCGATAATTTTTGGTTTTATTCTACCAAGTCCAAAATAATACATTCCGAAGCGAAATATAAGGACGGAGACTTTTTGGTGTTCGGTAAAGAAACCAAAGGACTTCCCGAAGACTTGTTGAAAAAGCATTATAGCGAGTGCGTAAGAATCCCTATGATGGGTGAACTTCGTTCTCTTAATCTTTCAAATTCGGTGGCAATAGGTGTGTATGAAAGTTTAAGACAGTTGGGTTTTAAAGAGTTTAAAACGCAAGGTGAAATCCCTAAAAGATAAAAAACGGTTGTAAATTGTTTGACTTAGAGGTGCATAAAATAGTAAAATATAAAAGTAAAAAATAAAAGGCGTTTTCGGGCGTGGATTACAAAAGTAGGAATATTTTATGAGTAATACTGTTTATTACAATATATTTTTTATGCTTGGCGGAATAGCAATAATGATGTTCGGTATGAAGTATATGGGAGCAAACTTAGAAAGGGTCGCAGGCAATAATATGAAAAAAATGCTTGGCAAGATGACTTCTAACCGTTTCGCAGGCGTAGGTATAGGTGCGGCGGTAACCGCAATAATAAACAGTTCTACTGCGACTACCGTTATGCTTGTCGGTTTCGTTAACGTAGGACTTATGAGTTTAGCACAAGCGACTTCGGTTATAATGGGTGCGAATATCGGTACTACTATTACCGCTCAAATCTTATCGTTATCAGGAGGGGAAGGGTTCGATATGAACGCTATCGCCGCTTTGATAGCGGGTGTCGGTACCGTTATGACTATGGTTACGAAGAAGGAAAACGTAAAGAAGATAGGGGCTATTTTAATCGGCGTAGGTATGATTTTTATAGGTCTTAAAATTATGTCTAAATCAGTAAACAGCATAATATACGTAGACCCTTCAACAAAAACGGAATTATATCCTGTTTTTGAGTCTATATTCCAAAACGAAAACGTTTTTCCTTTGCTTTTAGTTTTAATAGGAATAATTTTTACCGCTTTAATTCAAAGTTCTGCGGCGATAACGGGTATTTTGATTGCCTTAGGCTCCGCAATAAACTTTAGAACGGCGGTATTTATTATTTTAGGCTCTAATATAGGAACTTGTATCACTTCTATAATATCTTCAATCGGAACTTCTACCAACGCTAAAAGAACTGCAATAATTCACCTTTTGTTTAACTTGTTCGGTTGTATAGTTTGTATAATTCCTATTTGGATTTGGACGGAAGATATCGCAAACTTTATGACTATTATAAGCGGTTACAGTATGGAACGAAAAATAGCGAATTTCCATACTTTGTTTAACTTGCTTACTACAGTCATTTTGCTTCCGTTTACTAAATGGCTTGTTAAACTTGCCGAAAAAATTATTCCGCAAAAAACGGGAGCCCAAGAAGAAAAACATAGACTTACCTTTATTGATGACAGGCTTTTGGAAACTCCGCCTATCGCAGTTGGAAATATTAAAAACGAAATAATAAAGATGTCGGCTATTTCAAAAGAAAATATAAACCTTTCTATGAGTATGTTGCTTTCAAATAAGGAAGAACACAGTGAACTTATAAAAGATAACGAAAAAGCCCTTAACGGATTAAATAAAGATATTACTGCATATTTAACCAAACTTATGGGTAAAAACCTTTCTGATTTAGACGAAAAGAAAGTCGGTTCTTATTATCACGTAGTATCTGACGTTGAAAGAATAGGCGACTATGCGGAAAACATTATGGAATACGCTGAAAAGTTG
>JAZLMI010000015.1:0-4449 GCA_045598545.1 Christensenellaceae bacterium
CATTTTGTAGACAGTGTATTAGGTTATAAATATATAGACGGCAAAAATATTTTAGATATAGGTTCTGGCGGAGGCTTTCCTATTTTACCGCTAAAAATAGTTAATGAAGATTTATGTGTTACAATGGTGGAAGCGACGGGAAAAAAATGTGAATTTTTAAGTAAAGTCGTTGAAAAATTAAATTTAAAAAACGTAAAAGTTATAAATAAAAGAGCGGAAGATTTAGCATTTGATAAAAATTTCAGGGAAAAATTCGACGTTTGCACGGCGAGAGCGGTTGCAAGGTTAAATATACTTTCAGAATATTGTTTACCTTTTGTAAAAATAGGCGGAAGTTTTGTATCTTTTAAAGGAGATTATAAGGAAGAATTAGAAGAGGCAAGAACCGCTATTGAAATTTTAGGTGGAAAAATAGAAAAAGTTGACGAATACTTACTTCAAGAAGCGAAGAGAAGTTTGATAGTAGTAAGAAAAGAAAAAATTACCGATATAAAATATCCGAGAAGTAACGCTCAAATTAGGAAAAAACCACTATGAATTTTGAAATAATAAAAGAAAAAACGTGTGCGGTTACAGGGCATAGAGATATAGATAAAAATTTCGATAGAGAAATTTTACGGATAATTTTTTTAAAACTTATAGAAGAAGGGTACGACTGTTTTTTAATAGGAATGGCACTCGGTTTTGATACTATGTGCTTTCAAATTCTTGAAAAAATAAGAGAAAAAAAAGATATAAAGATAATAGCGGTTATTCCGTGCTTAACGCAAGATTATAAATTTTCCGTTGAAGATAAAAAAGAGTATCAAAGAATGATTAAATCCTCAAACCAAAAAATAATTTTAAGTAAAGACTATACTCCTTATTGTATGACTAAAAGGAATATGTTTATGGTTGATAATTGTTCTCTCTTGATTTCTTATTTAAGAAGAGAAAGCGGTGGAACTTTTAAGACGGTAAAGTATGCGGAAAGTAAAAACGTAGAAATAATAAAGATATAAACATTATATAATATATATTTTTTTGTATAAAAAAACGGCTCCGAATTTTCGGAGCCGTTTTAATAAAGAAGATATTATTCTTTATTTGCGAGTTTTTTATAGCCTTCGAGTCTTGCTTTTGCCGATTCTTCCGTTTTAAGGAATAAATCTTTTGCAACTTCTTCGCCTTGTGTTTTAATAAGAGAAGAATATCTCGTTTCGCCCTGCAAGAACGCTTGATAATCGCCCGTCGGGTCTTTACTGTCTAAGGTAAATACTTCGCCTTCCGGATTATATCTGTATAATTGCCAGTAACCGCATTCGACCGCAGCCTTTTCTTCTAATTGAGATTTGGTCATATTGATACCGTGGTTGATACAAGGAGCATAACAAATTATAAGCGAAGGTCCGTGATATGCTTCTGCTTCTGAGAGAGCTTTTAAGAGTTGAGCGGGGTTAGCACCCATTGCACATTGAGCAACGTAAACGTAGCCGTAAGCTTTTGCAATCATACCCAAGTCTTTCTTTTTAACTCTCTTACCTGCGGAAGCGAATTTAGCAACCGCACCGATATTAGTAGATTTACTTGCTTGTCCGCCGGTGTTGGAATAAACTTCGGTATCGAGGACTAAGACGTTAACGTCTTCTCCGCTTGCTAATACGTGGTCTAATCCGCCGTATCCGATATCGTAAGCCCAACCGTCTCCGCCGAATATCCAAATTGAAGGTTTAACCAAGCAATCTTGATTATCTTTAATATAATCTAAACCTTTTGCGGTTTCTGTTTTTAACGCTTCTTTAACGAGTTCTGCGGAAGCTTTACTCTTTTCTGCGTCGTCCTTACCGTCTAACCAAGCGAGGAAAGCGGCGTTGGTCTTTTCGTTTACGGAATCTATAACTTTTCTGATTTCTTCTTCTAATTTAGCACGGCGAGCCTTGTAAGCAAGATTCATACCGTAGCCGAATTCTGCGTTGTCTTCGAACAAGGAGTTAGCCCAAGCAGGACCTTTTCCTTGTTTATTTTTAGTATAAGGACACGTTGGGGAAGAACCGCCGTAAATAGAAGAACAACCGGTTGCGTTAGCAACAATCATTCTGTCGCCGAAAAGTTGAGTTATAACTTTAACGTAAGGAGTTTCTCCGCAACCTGCACAAGCACCCGAGAATTCGAAAAGCGGTGTGCAGAACTGACAACCTTTAACCGTTTCTTTCTTAAACTTAGAAGTATCTGCTTCGGGAAGGTCAACGGTGAATTCCCAGTTTTTATCTTCGCCTTTTTGTAAAGATTCGGCAAGCGAAATCATCTTTATTGCTCCGCCGTCTTTAACGGGGCAAACGGTAGCACAAACTCCGCAACCCATACAATCCAACGGAGATACTTGCATTTTGTAAGTATATCCGCTAAGTCCGATTGCAGGTTTTCCGATAAACGTTTCGGGGGCTTTTTCTCCGTCTTTAACGAGAGCGGGTCTTAAACAAGCGTGGGGGCAGACAAAGGAACAAGTTCCGCATTGAATACACTTATTTATATCAACTTCGGGAACGGTAACCGCAACTCCACGTTTTTCGAACCTGGTCGTTCCGGTAGGAACCGAACCGTCCGCATTAAATTGAGAAGATTTAAGTTCGTCGCCTTTTAGGTAAAGGATAGGTTTAATTATTTCTTGATAGTAACTGTCGGCATTTCCTTTTATCATTTCAGCACCCGATTTTGCAGTTTTCCAAGAATCGGGAACGTCTATTTTTATAAGGTTATCTCCGCTTGCGGAATCGATTGCGTCATAGTTCATTTGAACGACTGCATCGCCCTTTCTTGCAAAAGATTTTTTAGCCATATATTTCATATATTCAACGGCTTTGTCGTAAGGCATAATTTGCGGATTTACTCTAAAGAACGCAGACTGTAAAATAGTGTTGGTTCTTCCCTTTAATCCGAGAGAGCCTGCAATCTTAATAGCGTCGATAACGTAAAGATTGATTTTCTTGTTCGCAATATCTTGTTTAACTTTTGCAGGTAAGAAGTCTTCCAACTCTTTTACGGTCGTTGCAGAAGTATTGATTAAGAAAGTTCCGCCTTCTTTAATATCTCCCGTCATATCGTAACGAGTTACGTAGGAAGGATTGGAGCATTGAACGAAGTCTGCGGAATCTATTAAATATTCGCTTTGAATAGGAGTATCGCCGAATCTTAAATGGGAAACGGTTATACCGCCTGACTTTTTACTGTCGTAGAAGAAATATGCCTGTGCGTGTTTATCGGTATGGTCGCCGATAATTTTAATAGAGTTTTTATTTGCACCTACCGTTCCGTCAGAGCCTAATCCGTAGAACTTACAAGAAGTAGAGCCTTTAGGTGCAGCGTCGAATTTTTCCGAAAAGTCCAAAGAAGTGTTGGTAACGTCTTCGTGAATACCGATAGTGAAGTGGTTTTTAGATTCTTTTGCTTCGAGATTCTTAAATACCGCAAGAACCATAGAAGGCGTAAATTCCTTACTGCCTAAACCGTATCTTCCGCCGATTACTTTAACGTCTGATAATCCCTTTTCAAAGAGAGCAGAACAAACGTCTAAGTATAAAGGCTCGCCGAGAGAACCCGGTTCTTTGGTTCTGTCTAAAACGGCAATCTTTTTAACTGATTTAGGAAGTGCTTTAACAAACGCTTCCGAAACGAAAGGTCTATATAAACGAACTTTAACGAGTCCGTATTTTTTACCCATAGCGTTTAATTTGTTGATAGATTCTTCAACGGTTTCGCAACCCGAACCCATACAAACTATAACGAATTCTGCGTCTTTTGCACCGACGTAGTCGAACAAATGATAATTTCTACCGCAGTGTTTACTAACAACGTCCATCATTTTTTGAACGATAGCGGGAGTGTTTTGATAATAAGAGTTAGCGGTTTCTCTATTTTGGAAATAGGTATCTCCGTTTTGAGCAGTACCTCTTTGAATAGGATGTTCGGGGTTTAACGCTCTCTTTTTGAAAGCCTTAACGTCTTCTTCGATGCCAACCTCTTCGCAAATAGAACGGATTTCCGCATAGTTATCTGCTTCGTCCCAAACGTCTATCTTAGCGACTTCGTGTGAAGTTCTGAATCCGTCGAAGAAGTTTACGAACGGAACTTTTGCCTTCAAAGTAGAAAGGTGAGCAACGAGTGCTAAATCCATAACTTCTTGAACCGAAGAGTCGCAAAGCATAGCGAATCCCGTTTGACGGCAAGCCATAACGTCTGCGTGGTCGCCGAAAATGTTAAGAGAGTGAGCCGCTATTGCACGTGCCGAAACGTGGAAAACCGAAGGGAGAAGTTCCCCTGCGATTTTATACATATTCGGAATCATTAAAAGAAGTCCTTGCGATGCGGTATAAGTGGTTGTCAAAGCACCTGCGGAAAGCGAACCGTGAACAGCACCTGCGGCACCGCCTTCGGATTGCATTTCAGCGACTTTTACTTTTTGTCCCCACATAT
>JAZLMI010000016.1:0-4104 GCA_045598545.1 Christensenellaceae bacterium
ATTTATATGAATAGATGCAGTGAATTTTGTCCTGTCTTGATAAAAAGTTTCATACGCCATATCGGCAATTTGCTCTTCAGGACACCTATACATAGCAAGATAGTCTTTAACATTCTTAAACGTGTACGCTCCAAAAATAAAATTTTTTATTTCTTCATTTGATAATTACATTTTCTCATCATCCATTATTAGACTACTTTCTAATTTTAATCGTTTTGCCGTTTTTAAGCCTTGACAATTCAGCGTTAAACGACATTAAATGACTGTCAATAGAAACGTCTAAATAAGTAACGCCCTCTGCTTTTTGACCGTTAAGTGCGTTAAAGACGCTATTCATCATAAAGAAATCTCCCCCGTTATGACCGCCGACGTTTGCTTCAGAAATATCAATATTTATTCTTTCGGTATCCCCACCAAAAGACCTTATTTCGACAAAGTTTTGTTCCATAACGCCATACAACTCGGCTTTCGTGCCATGAATTTTAATATCTCTATAAATATCTTTGGAAAAAGCAGTCATAGAGTGGCAAGCGGTCTTGCCGTTAGCGAACTTAATAATAGATATTTGATGATCCACAACGTTGTTATCACAATCGAAAACACATCTATCGTAATCAGAATATTTTAAGTCATGTAAAACGTTTTCTTTCGTATGTTCTTTGGTTGTAAAATAGTTTGCAAAGAAATCACATTCTTCGGTTAAATAAAGTTTTTGAGCCTTGTAGATGCAATTTTTAACTTTACAGTCCGAACAAAAATGAGAAGCACCAACGGGCATGTTTTCCCTTTTGAAATAAGAGAGTTCACCGATAGAATTGATAGACAAACAGTTTTCGCCGATTAAGTAACGTAAAATATCCATATCGTGGCAACATTTAGCAAGAATCATAGGACTAGACAGTTCTTTATTTCTCCAAGGACCTCTAACAAAACTGTGTGCTTGATGAAAAAATCCGACGTTTTCGCTTGCTTCAACGGTAACGATATTTCCAAGCCTTCCACTATCGATTATTTTTTTAATAGTGGAATAAAAAGGAGAATATCTTAAAACGTGGCAAACGATAACTTTTCTGTTAAGTTTTTTACTAACTTTATAGATAGCCAAACAATCTTTTTTATTGTTTGCGATAGGTTTTTCTAATAGCAAATCGTAACCGGCACGCATCATGGCGATAGCGTGTTCTTTGTGTGATTCGTCCTGCGTGGAAATCGCCACCAAATCTGCTTTTATGTTTTGAAGCAAAAATTCTTTGTAATCGCTAAAAACTTTAACGTTTTTAAAAGTATTTTTAGCGTAATCAATTCTTTTTTTATCGTTTTCGATAATAGCGACCAAATTAAATTTATCCGGAAAAGTTTTAGCAAAAGTCGCGTAAATATTGCCCCTTTGTCCCAATCCGAAAACAACCAAATTTTTAGTAATCATACTACACTCCGTAAAGCAATTCAAAAACAATAAGCCTTTTACATTATTCCAACAGTATTTAGGAAGGTCATAAATCCTTTCTTGCCCTTTTCGTCGTCCTTAAATACCGCAGTGTTTTTCAGTATGTTCTTACATACCTCGTTTACTTTGTCCGTTACTTTTCTTTCCCCTTCCTTTTTTGTCTTCACATATCCGTCTTTTAAGAGTTCTTCTATCATTTCTCTATGAACGTACAAGTAATTTTCAGGATCGTTTATCTCGTCTTTATTATACTTCTCTTTTTTACACAGTATATCGCTTATCATATCGAGTTGCTTTTTTAATCTTCCCGGAAGTATAAACAGCCCCATCGCTTCGATTAACCCTATCCCTTCTTTCTTTATGTTATGATATTCGGGGTGAGCGTGAAATACTCCGTCGGGATATTCTTCGTTCGTTATATTATTTCGAAGTATCATATCCATTATATATTTCTTACCTTCTAACCTACATATAGGCGAAAGCGAGTTGTGTCTTACTCCGTCAGTTTCGGAGAATATATAGTTTTCCTTATCTGAATAAGTTTCCCACGCCTTTATTATATCTTTTGACAAGTCGGATATTTGTTTTCTATCTTTACTTTCTAACCTTATTACGCTGTTATACCAATCCACTATTCCGATTTTTACTCTTTTATATCTCTTTGACGAAAGTTTTTTATCTATAACAGGTGCTTTATGCATAGGCATTAAATGTTTTCCGCCTTGGAAATGTTCGTGATTAAGTATTGAACCGCCTATTATAGGAAGAGCCGCGTTAGAGCCTATCATATAGTTTGGAAAATAATCTACAAAATCCAACAATTTATCTACCGTATCTTCCTTTATATGCATAGGACTATGTCTATTTGATATGGCGATTAAATGCTCTTCGTAGTATGCATAAGGCGAATACTGAACAAACCACGGTTCGTTTCCGAGTGTTACCGACACCGTCCTTATATTCTCTCTTGCAGGGTGCGTTGTGTTCCCTTCAAATCCTTCGTTTTCTTTACAAAGTAAGCACTCGGGATATTTAGAAGTTTTTGGCGCGGTCAACAGTTTTGCTATATCTTTATTATTCTTTTCGGGTTTACTTAAATTTATAGTTATTTCAAGATACTTTCCGTTATTATCGTTATATGTCCACTTTAAGTTCTTGCCTATTGCCGTCTTTTGAATATAGTTATTCTTTATCGATAGATTATATAAGTAATCGCAGGCTTTCTCTATTCCGTCTTTTTCTTTTATTGCTCTAAAGTCTTCGTTTACCTTAGAAGGAAGTGGTGACAGTAATCCGAAAATATACGTACTGAACAAGTTTTTTAACGATTCGTCGATTAAATTATTCTTCACAACGTACTCTTCTATTTCGTTCGTGAGTTCGTCGGGTACGTCGAGATTTTCTACCTTCGACAAATCTATTTCTTTATTATACGGCTCAGTTAACTTAAATTCGCGAAGAAGAATATTTCTAAAATATATCTCGTCGCGTTGTTTTAAGTACAAAAACTTTTCCGCATATTTTATTAACTTCTCTACTAATATCTTTCCGTCTATCATTTTCGTTCCTAACCTTTATACGCCCTTTTTATTATCTCGTTCATTTTCGGAAGCAATCCTTCCATATCTTTAACAAGCTTAAACTGCGTTCTCGCTCTATCGAGATTTTGTCCTTCTCTATTAGTTCCAAAATATATATCTCCGTCAAGATAATCCGTTAAAAATCTCATTCCGCACTCGTACGTCATTAGTATCGCCCCAAAAGCAAGATTTTCAAGTTCGATTTGGGTTATTGAATCTTTTAAGGATTTTAAATATCCTTTTGCATACACTTCAAACAAATGCAAATCAAAGTTCACTTTCGTTAAATCTTTTTCGTCTTCGCTACAAGGGTTACAACCAAACCTTATACTATCCCCAAAGTCGTAACAAATAGACCCCGGCATTATCGTATCCAAATCTATTACGCTTAAATAATTGCCCGTTTTTGCGTCTAACAAAACGTTATTCAGTTTTGTATCGTTATGCGTTACTTTTAACGACATTTCTCCGTTCTCTAAAAGTTCAACTATTCTTCTTGCATAATCTTTTCTATTTAATACGAACTCTATTTCGGGTTTTACGTCTTTTGTGCGATTTAACTTATCTTCTCTTAAAGATTTATTAAAATCTCCAAGGCGTTTTCTCGTATCGTGAAACTTCGGCAACACTTCGTAAAGTTTTGTCGCGTCAAACTCGGCAAGTAGATTCGCAAAATCACCGAAAGCCAAGGCACTTTGATAAAAATCGTTCTCGTCCTTTACCGTTTGATATACTATCGAATCGGTGATAAATATATATATCCTATAATATCCCTTATCTTCTTCGTTATAATAGTAACTCTTTCCGTCTTTCGCCTTAATTAACGTAAGCGTTTCCCGTTCGGGGTTTCCGCCTTTTTCTATTATTTTCTTTCTTGCAAATTCCGTTACGAGAGAAATATTACTCATTAACTTCTCTACGTCAGTAAACAGATTAGAGTTTATCTTTTTAAGTATATAATCGACTGTCTTTCCGTTTTCTTTAATCTTTAACAAATATGTCGTATTTATATGCCCTTCACCGTAAGGCTCACATGAAACGTATTCGCCGTTTATTTGAAAGTTTGAAACTATTTTT
>JAZLMI010000017.1:0-23905 GCA_045598545.1 Christensenellaceae bacterium
ATGTAAAGTATAGCCTTGCTCTAAACAAGTAGGATTTATCACTTCTTCTTTAAAATCGTGTTCTGCTTTTCCGCTTATCTCTTCCGTATGCTCGCAAGTGGCTACTTTCCAGTGATAAGTTTCATTATAAGTCCACTCGGTTGAATAAGTATGATTATTAGCGTCAATTTCCGTATAATTATCTTTATAATTATATCCGCAATCTTTACAAGTATGTAAAGTATAGCCTTGCTCTAAACAAGTAGGATTTATCACTTCTTCTTTAAAATCGTGTTCTGCTTTTCCGCTTATCTCTTCCGTATGCTCGCAAGTCGCTACTTTCCAGTGATGAGTTTCGTCATAAGTCCACTCGGTTGAATAGGTATGTCTATGTGGCTCTTCTTTTTCGCCCGAATTACAAGCGGTTAAAAGGGTTGCACTAAACAAAACCAAAAATGTAATTAAAATGCCCAAAATTTTCTTTTTCATAAGTTTTTCTCCTTTATTGTATATATTATATCGGCATTGCACATAATTGTCAATGTGTTTTACACATATTTGTTATTATATTGTTATGGAATTTGGAGAAAATTTTAAAAGATTGCGTAAACAAAGCGGTTTATCGCAATTGCAAGTCGCACAAAAATTAAAAATACATCAATCAAACGTAAGTGATTGGGAAAACGACATATCTCGCCCCGAATATGAAAAACTTATTGAACTTGCTAAATTATACGACGTTTCTTTATACGAGATACTGGGATTAAATGATTTACCTTAAAAACTATTAAAGGGAAGAACGACTTAAAAAAGTGTTCTTCCCTTTAACTATTTTATTTCATAAATTCTAAAATGATATCGTTTTGAACGTACAAATATTCGGATTTTATTTTTAGGGTATTACCGTTTATTTCTATAAACTTTTCCTTTTTCAATAAAGCGTCTTTATAGTCTTTTTTAAAGTCCGCATTAAATTCTTTATTGAATTTTTCTATATCTATTCCGTATTCGGTGCGAAGTCCAAGCATTATAAATTCGAACTTTGCGTCTTCTCCTTCTATCACGTCCGAAGATATTTCGGGAACTTTATTATATATAATAGCGTTACAATATTCGTCTATTGAAAAACTGTTGGTAAACCGTCTACCGTCTATAAAAGAAGAGGCGGAAACGCCAAAACCTATATATTCGCCACGTTGCCAATAATTTAGATTATGCTTACTTTCAAAGCCTTTTTTAGCAAAGTTAGAAACTTCGTATCTAAAATAACCTTTTTCTTTTAGATATTTTCTCGCTCCGTCGTAAATATCGGCGACTTCGTCATCAGATAAAAGTTCTCCGTTTAAGTAATCGGTATTATATATAGGAGTTCCGACTTCGGGAGTTAAGGCATACATAGAAATATGTTTAACGTTACCTGCTATTGCTAAGTCTATCGTCTTTTTAACCTGTTCTTCGGTTTGTCCGACAAGTCCCAAAAGGATATCGGCACTTATGTTTTCCCCCTTTAACATATTACAAGCGATTAAAAAATCTTTTGCCGTATGAATTCTATTTAATCTTTTCAGTTGGTCGTCAAACCCCGTTTGAAGTCCTATGGAAAAGCGATTTATCCCCGATTCTTTATAAGCCTTTATTTTTTTCTCGTCGACAGTACCGGGGTTTAATTCTATGGTTATTTCGGGGTTTTTTACCAAATTGAAGCAATTTCTAACCTGTTTCAACGCCCCGACTATAAATTTTTCGTCTACAACGGAAGGCGTTCCACCGCCTATATAAACCGTATCGAAAGTTTTATTTTTAAGTTGTTCTCCACGACCTTTTATTTCTCTATATAAACACGCAAAATACGATTCCGCCTTATTTAATTCTTTCGGAAAAGATGCAAAATCGCAATAGGTACATTTACTTTTACAAAAAGGTATATGAATATAAATTCCACTCATAATTATTTATCGTTATCCGTTTTAAGTATTGAAATAAACGCTTCGGAAGGAATCTCAACCGTTCCTATTGAACGCATTTTCTTCTTTCCCTCTTTTTGCTTTTCTAAAAGTTTTTTCTTTCTCGTAACGTCTCCACCGTAACATTTTGCCAAAACGTCTTTTCTAAACGCCTTAACCGTTTCTCTCGCTATAATCTTTCCGCCTACCGCCGCCTGAATAGGTATTTCAAACATTTGTCGGGGAATTACGTCTTTTAACTTCTCCGCAATTTGCCTCCCCCTATCGTACGCCTTATCTTTATGAACTATTATCGAAAGTGCGTCGCAAATCTCTCCGTTAAGCAACATATCGAGTTTGACAAGGTCTGACTTCTCATATCCCGAAATTTCGTAATCAAACGAGGCATATCCTTTGGTTCTACTCTTTAACTGGTCGAAAAAATCGTATATTATCTCGTTAAGCGGTAAAACGTATTTTAACTCCACTCTCGTTTTGTCTAAATACACCATATCCTTATACACGCCACGCTTATTTTGACAAAGTTCCATAATAGGCCCTACGTAATCGGGAGGTGTAAAGATACTCGCTTTTATAACCGGTTCTTCCATATAGGCTATTTCGGTAACCGGCGGAAGGTGAGTAGGATTTTCAACTACTAATTGCGTTCCGTCCGTCTTATACACTTTATAAGATACCGAAGGTGCCGTTGTTATTATATCTAAATCGAATTCCCTTTCTATTCTCTCTTGAATAACGTCCATATGCAAAAGCCCTAAAAATCCGCATCTAAACCCAAAACCCAAAGCCGTCGAATTATCAGGTTCTATCGAAAGCGAAGCATCGTTTAACTTTAACTTTAAAAGTGCGTCCTTTAAATCGTTAAACTTACTCCCGTCTAACGGGAACACTCCCGAAAACACCATCGGAAGTGCTTTTTTATATCCGTCTAACGGCTTATCCGCAGGATTATCAAAATCGGTTATAGTATCCCCGACTTCGGTTTCTTCTATGGACTTTATACTTGCCGAAATATATCCGACTTCCCCCGCAGATAAACTTTCCTTTGGCATCATTTTAGGAGAAAATACCCCTACTTCGGTTACGATAAAATCTTTTTTGGATACGAAAGTCTTTATATGCGTCCCTACTTTAACCGTGCCTTCCTTTATCCTGACAAAACATATTACCCCTTTAAAATTATCGTAATAACTGTCGAATATAAGTGCCTTTAACGGTGCGTTCTCGTCCCCCGAAGGTGCCGGAATTTTACTTACTATCTGCTCTAATACTTGGTCTACGTTTAATCCCGTCTTCGCAGAAATAAGCGGGGCTTCGCTTGCATCTACCCCCAAAATCTCTTCTAATTCTTCTTTGGCTTCTTCTGGCCTTGCAGAAGGCAAGTCCATCTTATTTATTACGGGCATTATCTCTAAATCGTTATCTATCGCAAGATAAGCGTTCGCAAGCGTTTGTGCTTCTACGCCCTGCGTTGCGTCTACTATTAAAATCGCACCTTCACACGCTTTTAACGAACGTGATACTTCGTAAGTAAAGTCCACGTGTCCCGGTGTGTCGATTAAATTAAATATATATTCTTCGCCGTTCTTCGCTTTATAAAACATTCTGACAGGCGTAAGTTTTATGGTTATTCCACGCTCTCTCTCTAAATCCATAGAGTCTAAAAGTTGTTCTTCCATATCTCGCTCTAAAACTTGCCCCGTCTTTTCCATTAAACGGTCCGCAAGCGTACTTTTACCGTGGTCAATATGTGCGACTATACAGAAATTCCTTATATTTTCTTTCTTTATTGACATAGAATACCCTTTAATATATAATAATAAAATAAGATAAAATAAGTATAAAACAAAAAAAGGATTTTTGCAACTATATGAGATTAAATAATGACTGTTGGTTACTAAATACCCCTATCGCTCACCGTGGACTTTGGGGAAACGGTATAATTGAAAATTCTCTATCCGCTTATAAACTTGCGTCAAACTTAAACTTACCCATAGAAATAGATTTATATCTAACAAAAGACAACGAAATAGTAAGTTTTCACGACGACAACTTAAAACGTATGACTAATAAAGACGCTTTGATTTACGATAAAACCTTAAAAGAATTAAAAGAGTTAAGCCTTTTAAATTCAAACGAAAAAATTCCGACGTTAAAAGAGATATTTGAAATCACCGAAGGAAAATCTCCCCTCTTAATAGAAATAAAAAACCAGCCTAACGGGAAAATCTTAATCGATAAACTGATTAAAGAACTTAAAAACTATAAAGGAGAATTTGCTATTCAATCTTTTAACCCTTTATATATTAAAAGAGTTAAAAAACTCGCTCCCGAATTTATCCGTGGAATATTATCTTCTAAAACTCCCGATACTAAAAGCAAGTTGCAAAAATTCGTAGTAAAGCATATGCCCTTTAACTTTTTAATTAAACCGGACTTTATAAGTTACGATTATACGGGACTTCCTTTAAAAACCAAAATTCCCGTCATTTGTTGGACTGTTACCGATAAAGAAACTTATGAAAAAATAAAACCGCTTTGCCAAAACGTAATTTTCGAAGGATTTAAAATAGAAAAGCCGTGAAATAATTTCACGGCTTTATTTTTATCTCCCGAATTTTTTATATAAGAGTGCAAGCATATCTTCTTTTGTTTTAGGTTCAAACTCTCTCTTTTTCTCGGCAAGTTTTCTTCCTTCTTTTCTCTCTCTATCCGTCTTTTGATTCCCCGCATTTATCCCGTGAGGAAGTTCCGAAGTTTTCATTGTAAGAGAAATTTTCTTTTTTACAGCGTCTACGCCTAAAACCCTAACTTTAACTATATCGCCGACTTTTAATACGTCCGACGGGTGCTTTATGAAATTATCCGAAATCTGAGAAATATGCACAAGCCCGTCTTGATGAACGCCTATATCTACAAACACGCCGAAATCTATAACGTTTCTAACCGTTCCCGTTATTTCCATACCCTCTTTCAAGTCTTCTAAGCCCATTAAATCACTGCGTAAAACGGGTTTTGGAAGCGTATCTCTTATATCCCTACCGGGTTTTAAAAGTTCGGATACTATATCTTTTAAGGTCGGTACACCAAGGTCTAAATCTTTTGCAGTGGATTCCCAACCCTTAACTTCTATCTTTTCTCTTATATCCGAAATCTTACCGTTTTTAACGTCTTCTAAACTATAACCTAAACTACTTAAAAGTTTTTCTACGGATTTATAACTTTCGGGGTGAACTCCGGTATTATCCAAAATTCCTTCTCCCGTTATTCTTAAAAATCCCGCACATTGTTCGTAAGCCTTTTCGCCCAACTTTTTAACTTTTAAAAGTTCCTCTCTCGTTTTGAAAGGCTTTTCCTTTCTGTATTCTATTATGTTTTTAGCAATACCGCTATTTAATCCCGCAACGTAAGAGAGTAAACTTACCGAAGCGGTATTTAAGTCTACGCCTACGCTGTTAACACAATCTTCCACGACTCCGCCCAAAACCTCTTCTAATCTATTTTCGGGCATATCGTGTTGATATTGACCTACACCTATACTCTTAACGTCTATCTTGATAAGTTCGGCAAGCGGGTCTTGAAGTCTTCTCGCAATCGATACCGCAGACCTTTGAGTAACGTCGAAATCGGGGAATTCTTCCGCACCTAACTTGCTTGCACTGTATACCGAAGCCCCCGCCTCGTTAACCACCGCATAGTGAAGGGGAAGTCCGCTTTCTTTTATTAAGTCCGCAACGAATATTTCGGATTCTTTACTTGCAGTACCGTTACCTATTGATATGACGTTTACTTTATATTTATTTATAAGTTCTAAAAGTTTAGCCTTTGCTTCTTCAATCTTATTTTGAGGCGGAGTGGGATAGACGACGGCAGTATCTAAGACGTTACCTTCGGAGTCTATAACCGCAATTTTACAACCCGTTCTGTAAGCGGGGTCTAATCCCAAAATAATCTTCCCTTTTAGAGGCGGTTGTAATAGTAGTGGTTTCAAATTTACTTCGAACATCTTTATCGCCTGTTCACTCGCTTTATCCGTTAAATCGTTTCTGACTTCTCTCTCGATAGACGGGAAAATAAGTCTATTATAAGCGTCTTCCGAAGCGGATTTTATAATTTTTGAACACTTATTGTCCTTTTTCACGAAAGACGATTGAATTATTAAAATAAAAGCCTCGTCGTCGCAAACTAAATTTACTTTTAAGCACTCTTCCTTTTCGCCACGGTTAATCGCCAAAATTCTATGCGGAGGAATTTTACTTACCTTTTCGGAATATTCAGCATACATATCGTAAACCTTGGCGTTATCGTTCTCTAAAAGTTTACAGGATATTTCGCCCGTTTCGGCAAGTTTTGTCCTTAAAATTTTACGAACCGAAGCGTCGTCCGAAATTTTCTCTGCGATTATATCGGAAGCACCTTTTATAGCGTCTTCTACGGTTAAAACTCCCTTTTCTTCACTGATAAATTCCTTGGCTTTTTCTTCCACGTCACCGTCAACTTCTTCTAAAATATAGTCCGAAAGCGGAGAAAGTCCTTTTTCGATTGCAACGGATGCTCTAGTCTTTCTCTTTTGCTTATACGGGCGGTATATATCTTCTACTTCGGTCATTGTTTCCGCCTTTAAAAGCGACAACATAATTTCGTCCGTCATTTTACCTTGTTCGGTTATAGAATCTACTATCTCTTGCTTTCTCGTTTCTAAATTTCTCAAATATTTAAGCCTATCGAAAAATTCTCTTAATACTTGGTCGTCGCAAGAACCCGTCATTTCCTTTCTATACCGTGCGATAAAGGGTATAGTATTATCTTCGTCTATAAGTTTTATAATGTTAGCCGAATAATCTAATCTTATATTGAATTCTTTACTTAATTTTAAAGCGTAGTCCATAATTTTATTTCTTTCCTTTTTTTAGTCTTATTTCTTTTACTGTTTTTTCGTATCCGTTATCTTTCGGAATATAATAAACTCTTCCTTTTAATCCGTCCGGCAAATACTGTTGTTCGACGTAACCGCCGTAGTCGTGCGGATATTTATAATTTTTAGAAAGCAATTTATCTTCTTTACTTGCATAAACGGAATTTTTTAAATGCGGTGGCACGGTATCGTCTTTAACGTTTACTGCGTCTTCTCCCGACTTATCCATAGCGATAACTACGGAATTTGATTTCTCCGCTTCACAAACGTAAATTACGGCTTCGGTTATGGGAAGAAGTCCTTCGGGAAGTCCTATCTTTTCATAAGCGACTAATGCGTTAGTTGCTATAACTAAAGCGTTGGGGTCTGCTAAGCCTACGTCTTCGGCGGAGTGGGCGATAATTCTTCTGCAAATAAGAAGTGGGTCGCACCCGCCCTTAATAAGCCTTTGCATATAGTAAAGAGCGGCGTCCGAATCGCTACCTCTTAAACTTTTGCAAAACGCCGAAAGCATATCGTAATACATTTGTTCGTCAAAGGAAAGTGCTTTTTGTTGAATACTTTCTTCTGCGTCTTTAAGAGATATTTTTATACTTCCGTCTTTTTCGGGAGAAGTCGTTAACGTCGCTAGTTCTAAGGCGTTATACCCGACTCTTAAATCTCCTGCGGAAGTTCTCGCAATATGAGTTAAAGCTTCGTCTTCTATAACTACTTTAAGGTTTCCAAGTCCCCTTTCCTTATCCTTTAACGCTCTTAAAAGTGCCTCTTTTATATTATCTTCGGAAAGTCTTTTAAGTTCAAAAACCCTACACCTTGAAACTATTGCCGGCGTCATAGAAGCGTAAGGATTTTCGGTGGTAGAGCCGATAAATATTATATCTCCGTTCTCTATGGCAGGAAGAAGACTATCCGATTGAGATTTATTAAATCTATGGCATTCGTCTAATAATAGATAAGTCTTTTTGCCGTAAAGTTTTAAGTTCGACTTAGCGTCGTCAATAACTTTTTTTACGTCCGAAACCCCGCTTGAAACGGCGTTTAACTTGACGAAATTTCCGTCCGTACCGTTAGCGATAATGTTTGCAAGAGTTGTTTTCCCGCACCCCGGAGGACCCCAAAAGATACAACTTCCGAGTCTATCTAACTTTATCGCACGGCGAAGCAAAGAGTTTTCGTCTACGATATGATTTTGCCCCAAAAACTCCGAAAGAGTTCTTGCACGCATTCTTTCGGCAAGCGGAATATTACCCTTACCGTTATCCATAAAATCAAATAAATCCATAGAAATATTGTATCATACTCCATATTTTTTTTCAAGCACTAATATAATATATTATGAATAAAAATATAACACGTTTTTTAGCCCCGACGGGGTTTATGTTCGTAATGTTTTTTACGATAATTTTATCAACGGGTAAATTTTCCTATGCCGTAACCGAAGGAATATCTTTATTTGCTTTAACCGTACTTCCTGCTTCCTTTCCGTATTTTTTCATAACGGCAATACTCTCTTCAATGGAACTTACGGGTAAAATTTCAAGTAAACTTTCCCCCATAACCAAAAAACTTTTTAATACCGGCGGGGTTACGGGATACGCTTTATTTATGAGTATAATTTCGGGATATCCGTTGGGTGCGAAAATTGTTTCCGATTTAAGAGAAGAAAACCTTATATCGGAAGAAGAAGCAATAAGAGCGTCTTCATTTTGTTCTACTTCTTCTCCTTCCTTTTTAATAGGTTGCGTGGGAAGTTTAATGTTTAAAAGCACCGTGTTCGGATTATATCTTTTTTTGTCGCATATACTCTCGGCATTTACCGTCGGAATAATATTCTCCTTTTATAAAAGAAAATCTCTTCCCTTAAAAGGCGGAGTTTTACACGCAAAAAAAACCGACGCAATATTATATGAAAGTGCATTTTCTTCGGCTATTTCCGTTTTGGTTGTGGGAAGTATAATAACGGTTTTTTACACGCTTACCGAAATAATATTTTCTCTTAAAATTTTAGACCCTATAATAAATCTTTTAGCACTTGTAATAGGAAAAAATAACGCTTCGGGGCTTGTTATGGGAATAATAGAATGCACCAAAGGTTATAGCACTCTATCCGCTAACGTAAATAATTTTTCCCTTTCTTTATGTGTATTTTTAGCGGGATTCGGCGGAATTTCAGTAATAATGCAATCTATTGCATACTTAAAAAAAGCAAAAATAAAAACCGCCACGTTTTTAATCGCTAAAATACTGTGTGCGGTTTTAGGTGTAATTTATTCTATACCCTTTTCTTTTTTACTTTCTTGAATTTACGGCGTTTAATATAATTTCTAAACACTTTTTAGGTACGAACTCGGAAAAATCTTTCCCCGTTAAAATCAGTTCCTTTACAAACGAAGAACTTATTTCGTTTAATTTCTTTACCTTAATATATTCCGTTTTTATAAAAGGATAAAGTTTCTTATTTTTTTCTATTTGAGAATTTTCGTACTCTAAATCTTTTTCGTTTCTTATTCCACGGACGTAAACGGACACTTGGTTTTCTTTTAAGAATTCAGCGTAATTATCCTTTAACTTAGAATACGCTAAAACTTCTACTTTTTTTTGTTCTTTATACAGTTCTTTTAAGAAAAAAAGCCTTTCTTCTTCCGAAAAAAAAGATTGCTTTTTATCGTTTATTCCAACGACCACGAAAACTTTTCTATACTTTTTTATACATTTATTTATAACGTTTTCGTGTCCTTTGGTTACGGGGTCGAAAGTTCCCGCAAAAACACAAGATTCCATCTATATCACCTTTTTAAAAAAAGTCAAATACGCTCTACCGTATTTACGTTCGTCCGTCTTTATTAAGCCTAAAACTTCAAAATCAACGGGGGTTTCACTCTCGTAAATCACCCTTCCGTCTTCATTTAATAGTATAGATACGCTATCTAAAACGGATTTTGCCCGCTCACTTTTATAGGGCGGGTCTACGTATATAAAATCAAATTTTTCGTAGGAGTTTTTTATATAGGTTAAAGCGTCAAAATTCTTTATTTCGTAATTTCCGCTTGCTTTTATTTTCTCTATATTCTTTTTTAAGATATTTAAACTTTCCAAAGAAATATCGTTAAAGACTACTCTTTTTGCACCCCTAGACATCGCTTCAAGCCCGATAGCACCCGTTCCGCAAAACAAGTCCAAAAAAGTAGAGTCTGTAATTTTAAAATTCAATATATTGAAAAGACTTTCTCTAACTTTATCCGCAGTCGGTCTTATTTTATCTCCGTCAAAAGGGACTAAATTTCTTCCCCTATATTCTCCGGCAACTATTCTCACTTTTTATCTCCGTAAATAGCCCTATGTTTTTCCTGTATAATACGTTGTTGATTTTCCGTTTTTTTAGCACCGATAATATAAGCAATTCCCGTAGCCGAACATATTACAGGTATAAATAAAAGTGCAAAATAATAAGTATAAGGCGTAATAGGAATAGAAGCATTTACCCTGAAAAACGCAAATACTACGCTATAAATAAGGGCGGAAACCGCTCCGCAACCGACGTAACCTTCCCCTATACTCGTTATAAGTATGGTATGAATTATAAGAAGGACGATTAAGGGAATACTTACGAAAAGTCCAACTATAAAACCCTTATAAGGCTTGTACTCTTTTTTCAAGTTTAACGGTTTATCTTCTCCCGTTTCTATAATTTCTCTACGGATATAATCGTTAGAATTTCTTACGCTTATAGACTCTTCACCGTCTTTAATTAAAAGCATAACGACGACGGCAAGATATATAGCGAGATTTAGAATAAGTAAAATGACTTTAAGCCAGATAAGGTTAGGGTCTTCTATGGTCAACACTCCAGAAGCACACACCGCCATAAAAATAAGATAAATGAAGGGGATAAGGGCTTTTTTAAAATACATTTTATTCTCCTTTAACGTTTATAAATTTTTTCCGTTCTCATAGCGAATTTACATAAGATTTCGTAAGGAATAGTGCCGTATTTTTCGGCGAGATTTTCGCAATCTAAAATGCAATACTCTTTATCCTTGCAATCGGTTACGGCTGATAAATCCATACACCTATTGTTAAACTGCCCGTAGATTTCTTTTCTTTCCAAGCCGTCCGCATAGCCGTACCTTACCAAAGAAATTTTTGTTTTTTTATAAGACTTTTTAAGTCCGTACAAAGCACACTCTCCCGCATTTAACGTACGGGTTTTAATTACGGGGATTTTAACTTGCATTACGGGTTTAACCTTTATAAAATCGCTATTAAAAGGCTGATATCCGTAAAGCAGTATTCCTATCCTTACCATATCGAACTGTTTTCCCACAATGAACCCGCCCGAAGCGGATATATGACAAACAGCATTATTATTATAACTCTTAACCACGTCTTTTGCAAGTAAAAATTTATCGGTAGCGTTATTTAATGCCCAAGGGTTTTCGGGAGAAGCATAATGAGAAAACATTCCGTCTAAAATAATATGCGGACATTTCGGCATAAACTTAACTAACGTTTTTATCCCGTTTAAGTCAGTTCCCAACCTATTCATTCCCGAATTAAATACCAAATGTACTTTAATAAACTTATTTTGTTTTTCACACTCTTTTTCTATTTCTTTTAAGGTTTGAACGTTATCTACCGATAAAGTTAAATTATAAAAAACCGCTCTTTTTAAGTCTTCACTAAACGGCGGAATTAAAACGAGAATATCCTTATCTATTCCCGAAAGCCGTAATTTTATCCCTTCTTCTACAAGTGCAACGGCAAAACAATCCACTGATTTATATAAAGAGGCCGAAACTCTTTCCGCCCCGTGTCCGTACGCATCTGCTTTAACTACGGCACAAAACTTAACCCCTTTTTTTAGTTTGCTTTTAATCTTTTCGGCATTTTCATCTAAAACGTTTAAATCTATTATCGCCTTATTTAACATAGTCATATTATATGAAAAAAAGCGATATAATGATAAAAACCGTCCTCTTTTACGAGAACGGTTTTCTGAATTTTAATTAAAAATTACTTTTTCATTTGAGCGGCAACTTCTGCAGCGAAATCGTCGTTTCTCTTTTCTAAGCCTTCGCCCATTTCGAAACGGGTAAATCTCTTTACGGATAAAGTCTTTCCCGTCTTAGAGCAATAATTCTTAATAACAGCTTCAACGGTTAAAGTAGAATCTTTAACGAAAGTTTGATTTAACAAACAGTTTTCGTCGTAATACTTACCTACTTTACCTTCAACCATCTTTGCGATTATAGCATCGGGTTTATTAGCAAGTTTGGGGTCGTTCTTAATTTGAGCCATCAAAATTTCTTTCTCGTGGTCCAAAACGGAAGCGGGAACTTCACTTGCGTTAATATAAAGAGGCTTTGCAGCGGCAATTTGAAGTGCTAAATCGTGAGCAAGTTCGTGAGCGACTTCGCAATCACAACCTTCGATTTCAATTAAAACGCCTACTTTTCCGCCCATATGAATATAACTTTCGATAGCACCGTTTTCGGTAACGTACTTTACAAAACGACGGATAGCGATTTTTTCGCCTATCTTTGCGGTTGCGGCAACCGTTTCGTCGTTTTTAGCAGAAATTAAAGATTCGGAATCTTTAACGTCGTTATTTACAACGTAATCTGCAACGCTATCTACGAACGCTCTAAAACCGTCGCCATTAGCAACGAAGTCGGTTTCGCAGTTAACTTCTACTAAAGCACCGATTTTACCGCTTATTTTAGCGGAAACAACGCCTTCCGCAGCAATTCTCGAAGCCTTTTTAGCAGCGGTAGCAATACCTTTTTCTCTTAAATAATCTACCGCTTTATCCATATCGCCGTTGGTTTCGGTCAATGCTTTTTTACAATCCAAAACTCCTGCACCCGTCTTTTGGCGAAGAGCAATTACATCACTTCCAGTAAACATACTTCTATATCTCCTTGAAATTAAATTATTCTTGGGTTTTTTCTTCTACGGATTCCATAACCGCTTCTTCGGTTATTTCTTCCTTATCTTCTTCAACTGCTTCTTTGCTTTCGGCAACTACTTGTTCGCCTTGATTTGCTTCGATAACAGCGTCCGCAATCACGGAAGCGATAAGTTTTACGGCACGAATAGCGTCGTCGTTTCCGGGGATAACGTGGTCGATTAAGTCAGGGTCGCAATTAGTATCGGTTATTGCAACGATAGGAATATGAAGTTTTCTTGCTTCCATAACCGCAATATCTTCCTGTTCGGGGTCTACGATGAACATAAGTCCCGGAAGTCCTCTCATATCCTTAATTCCGCCGAGATTGGTTTCTAACTTATCTCTTTCGATTTTAAGATTTGCAACTTCTTTCTTAGGAAGAAGGTCGAATTCTCCCATTTTTTCCATATTGTTAAGTTTGTTAAGTCTATCTATTCTGGAACGGATAGTCTTAAAATTAGTAAGCGTTCCGCCAAGCCATCTCGAATTGATATAATACTGTCCGCAACGTTCCGCTTCTTCCTTAATAGCGTCTTGTGCTTGTTTTTTCGTTCCTACGAAAAGAACGCTCTTTCCTTGCTTTACGGTTTCTACAACGAACGGATATACGTCGTTTTCGATAAGGTCAACGGTCTTTTCAAGATTGATTACGTGAATACCGTTTCTTTCGCCGTAAATGTACTTCTTCATTTTCGGATTCCAACGTCTTGTTTGATGTCCGAAATGTACTCCCGTTTCAAGGAGCTGTTTCATTGTGATAACTGCCATAAAAAATTCCTCCGTTTTTCCTCCCCGTTCTTGTTTTTTTAGAAGCAACATTTTAAGATTGAAATAGATTTTCTTAAAACACGAATCGCTCCCAAAGATACGGGTGTGAATTTTTGCTTGTATATTTTAGCATAAATTATTTTTATAATCAACAAAAATAAGGGCGTTTTTAAAAAACGCCCGAATTTTTTAACAAAAAAACCACGATAAACTGTTTCTATCGCTAAAAATTTTACTGTTAGTCTTTCTTTGCCTTCTTTTCAGTATCGATGATTTGCTTTCCGTCATAATATCCGCACTTTTTACAAACCTTATGGGGTGCTTTTAATTCGTGACATTGCGGACATTCCACAAGATTTACCGGTTCTATCTTCCAGTTAGCAAATCTCTTGTTAGTTCTCTGTTTAGAAGTTTTACTTTTCTGTACTGCCATTTTCTTATACCTTCCCTATTTATTATTACATTTACACTTTTCTTTATTTAAGTTTACTCCGCAACCCGAACATATTCCCTTACAACCTTCTTCGCACAAAAGATTTAACGGAGCGTTCATTATAATTGCGTCGTCGACTATCTTTTTTAAGTCTATCCTTTGACTTTTTATAGGATAACTGTCGGGATTACCTTCTTCTAATTCTTCGTAAAATTGAGCGACTCTTGAAATTTCGGTTTGTTCCAAACATCTCGTACACTCGCCTTTTACCGAAAAATAAATTTCTCCTTCTAAGATTACCTTATCGTCTTCCACGATAATCACCGTGCCGTACACCTTAACGGGGGTAACTACGGTAGAGTTTGGAATTTCTATCAAATTCTCGGTCGGAGAATACTCGAAAAAGAAGTTTTTAGAAGTCTTTCCGCTTTTTTTTAAGTCTAAAAGATTTAAAATCATAATTCCTTGAATTTACAAGCCTTAAAAGTATATACTTTTTTGTCGGCATTGTCAACAATTTTTTACAATATTTATAAGTTAAATAACCCGCCTATTATTTTTAAGTGGATTTTACGCTTATTTTGAAGTCAATTCTTTGGTTTCTCTCGCTATCGAAAGTTCTTCGTTAGTCGGTAAAACCAAAACTTTAACTTTGGAATCGTCGGTAGACAAAACGCCTATGCCGTCCTTATAGTCGGCGTTCTTTTTAGCGTCGAATTTAGCACCGCAAAATTCCATATTTTCCATAACCAATCCACGAACCATAGGAGAATGTTCGCCTATTCCGCCCGTAAACACTATAGCGTCCACTCCGCCTAATACCGCTATATAACTTCCGACGTACTTTTTAACTCTATACGCAACCATTTCTATAGCAAGTTTTGCCTTTTCGTTACCCGACTTAGAAGCTTCCGTGCAATCTCTCATATCCGAAGAAAGTTCGGAAATTCCGAGCATTCCGCACTTCTTATTTAAGTAGTCTACTACTTCTTCGGGTTTTAATCCGAGTTTTATGCGAAGATAATCTACCGCAGCGGGGTCTATATCGCCCGAGCGAGTTCCCATTACCAAACCTTCAAGCGGGGTAAAGCCCATTGAAGTATCTTGACATTTTCCGTCTTTTACTGCGGAAATAGAAGAACCGTTACCCAAGTGGCAAATAATCATCTTTGCATTTTTATTTCCCAAGAACTTTCCCGTTTCTTCGGAAACGAATTTATGAGAAGTTCCGTGGAAACCGTATTTTCTTATTTTATACTGTTCGTAAACACTGTAAGGAATTCCGTACATAAATGCTTTTTTAGGCATAGTCGAGTGGAAAGTAGTATCGAAAACGGCAACCATAGGAACGCCTTTCATAACTTCTCTGCAACTTTTAATGCAAGCGATTTCGCCCGGCATATGAAGAGGTCCTAACTCTGCATTCTTTTCACAAATTCTGATAACTTCGTCGTCGATGACTACGGACTGTTTAAAGTCTTCGCCCGAGTGAAGAATTCTGTGTCCTACCGCACTTATTTCCGAAGCCGATTTTATAGCACCTTTTTCGGGGTCTAACATCGCTTTCAAAACGAGTTCCATAGCCTCTTTATGGGAAGGCATATCTTGTTTTATAAGAGTTTCCTTTCCGTCAGCGGTCTTTTGAGTAAGTTGACTTCCGTTAAAAGTAATTCTTTCGCAAAGTCCCTTACACAATACGCTTTCGTTTTGCATATCTATAAGTTGATATTTAAGGGAAGAACTTCCCGCATTTATAACTAATATTTTCATTTTTCTACTCCTTTAAGATTATTTCGCCTGAAGAGCGGTAATCGCTATAACCGCAACTACGTCGTCAGAACTACAGCCACGAGATAAGTCGTTGATAGGCTTAGCAAAACCTTGACAAATAGGACCGAGTGCCATATATCCGCCGAATCTTTGAGCGATTTTATAACCGATATTACCCGCATTGATATTGGGGAAAATAAATACGTTAGCGTTTCCCGCAACCTTGGAATCCGGTGCTTTTAACTTACCGACTTCGGGAACAACGGCAGCGTCGAACTGGAATTCTCCGTCTAATATTAAGTCGGGATTAGAAGCCTTTGCAATAGCGGTTGCTTGTTGCATTTTGGGAACGGACTTAAAGTATTTATCGTCGTTTCCGCTACCCTTCGTAGAGAAGGAAAGCATAGCGACTCTCGGTTCTATACCTGCGATTTCCTTTGCCGTTAAAGCGGAAGAAACAGCGATATCCGCTATTTGTTGAGCGTCCGGTTCTATATTTATAGCACAATCGGCAAACACCGCAACGCCGTCCGGATTATACTTATTTTCGCCTTCCGGTGCAACCATTATAAAGCAAGAAGAGACGGTATTGATTCCCGGAGCGGTTTTAATTACTTGAAGACCGGGACGCAAAGTGTTAGCAGTCGAGTGGCAAGCACCCGAAACCAACCCGTCTACGTCGCCCGCTTTAAGCATTAAAGCCCCGTACATAGTGTAATCTTTAAGAATAGACGCTTTTGCGGAAGATACGTCAGCATATTCGGGAAGTCCCGTCTTTTTATTTATCTTACCTGCTCTTGCGTCGAACAAAATTTTAGCGTATTCTTCGGTTTTAGCAAAAGTTACGGGGTCTACTATATTTACGTTGGTTAAGTCTACGTCGGGATTATCCGCTTTAATCTTATCGGCATTTCCCAAAAGAGTAATTCTTGCAAGGCAAGTGTTTGCAGCGATACTTCCCGCCTTTACTACTCTTTTATCTTCACCCTCGGGAAGAACTATGTTTTTGTTTTTCAAAGATGCCTGTTTTTTGATTTCAGAAAGAACGTTAGCCATTTTTTTCTCCTTTACGATTTTAATTAAAAACGTTTTGTAAATTTTATTAAATGTTGTAAAATAAATTACAGATATATTTTACAACTTTTTTTTAAAAAAGTAAATTGAAAGAATTGAGGTTTTTAGGATTTTATGAAATTTTGCTTTATAATTGCGGAATACAATCCCTTTCACTTGGGGCATTTACAACATATTCGGTATATAAAGGAAAAATTAAACGCCGAAAACGTGATAGTTATTATGAGCGGGAATTTTACCCAAAGGGGCGAACCCGCAATACTTAATAAATTCACGAGAGCAAAAGAAGCGGTTTTATCGGGAGCGGACTTGGTTATAGAACTTCCCACCGTTTTTGCAACGGCAAACGCAGAAACGTTCGCTTTGGGGGCTATAAACGTTATAAAATCTTTAAATCTAAAAGGTGGACTTTGCTTTGGAGTGGAAAGCGGAGAAAAACAAGACTATATAAACCTTGCATCTAAACTTTTTGACGAATCAGAAGAGTTTAAAAAGATATTAAAAGAAAATTTAGACAAAGGTTATTCTCTCGTAAAATCTAAATTCGAAACGGTAAAAAAATTATATAAATCTCAATTCGACGAAAACTTAATATCTCTTCCAAACAATATTTTAGGGTTAGAATACACCAAGGCAATATTAAAGAATAAATGCGATATGGAAATATTCCCTATGAAACGGGAAGGCGACCACAACGATACGAAATTAAAAAAAGGCATAACCAGTGCAAAAAGTATAAGAACGGCTATAAAATGCGGTAAATTAAACAAAATAAAAAACAGCGTTCCAAAAACTACTTATTTAGACTTAAAAGAAACGCCTTACGTATCCTTGGATAAAATAATTATGGCGGTAGCAATTTCTTCTTCAAAACAAGATTTAAGTAAAATTTCCGACTGCACGGAAGGACTTGAAAACAGAATAAAAGAGATGCTTAAAGAAAGCGTAGAGTTAGAAGACTTAATTAAAAAAGTTTGCACCAAGCGTTACACAGAGTCTAGAATAAGAAGAATACTTACCGCAAATCTTTTGAAAATAGATAAAACACTTGTAAAACAATGCTTAAACAAAAACTTGTATGCAAAAGTTTTAGCGGTTAATATGAACAATAAAAAGATAATATCGGAAATTTCAAAGTCGAGTAAAATTCCGCTTTTAACGAGAAAAAGCGACCTGAAAAATTTAAATGACGTGGCAAAAAAATGCTTTTCTATAGATGAACTTGCAAACGATTTATATAACGTTGCGACGAATACCAAAACAAACGAAAATCAAATGCTCATAATATAAAAACTAAAAGGGTTTGAAAAATCAAACCCTTTTACTGAATTTACAACCGCAATAATTTTGCCTATACAAATTAAATTCTTTCGATAGTTCTATAGACCTTAAATATCCGCCTTTTTTCTTAAAATCAGAAGGCAAAAATTTAACGCCCATAAGTTTTTCAACTTCAAGCCCTATTTCGTTTATTTTTTGTGAGTTTTTTAAAGGACTTAACGTTAAGGTCGTGGTAAAGTAATTAAAGTCCAGTTCTTTCGCCTTTTTTGCCGTTTTTTCTAGCCGAAGTCTATAACACTTAAAACACCTTTTTCCGCATTCGGGTTCGGTTTCTAAACCTTTAACCGCAGAATAAAATTCAGAACTGTCATACTTTTCAGAAATAAAATTTATCCCCCACGTTTCACAAAGTCTTTGCTGTTCTAAGGAGCGTTTATTAAACTCTTCTAAGGTATCCATATTCGGATTGTAATAATAAACCGTAATATCGAAAAATTCTTTTAATCTCTCTATGCAAGAAGAAGAACAGGGGGCACAACAAGAATGCAATAAAAGTTTAGGTTTATTTTTTAGAGAAGAAATTATCTTTTCCATTTCCCTTTCATAATTTATAACGTTCATTTAATTTCCCTTTTTTCTATTTCTCCGTTTTTATTAAAAACTTCGTAAGCCTTTTTGCCCGAAGAAATACTATTAACTAATTTACCGTCTTCAAACAAAATAGCACAATCGTTTTCCACACAGTAAGCACTCTCTATATTGTTTTTAATCATAGAAGGAATAAAATCCTTTTCTCTATCGTCAAAGTGCGGACACATCGTCCCCTTTAATACATTAAGCCCTTTTTTCAAAACGTAATCGCTACTTTCCCCTCGCATTATCTCATAATCGGTATACATATCCGAAAACCAGCAAATAGCACCTGCGGAAAGTCCGGAAATAATTTTCCCGTCTTCGTATGCTTTTAAAACCATTTTATCCAAACCCGTTTTCTTCCAGTGTTCAAGCATAAAAACGGTATCTCCGCCACCTATGTAAAGCCCGTCCGTTCTTTCGAATTTTTCCGCAATATGTTCCATATTCATCTCGCCGTAAACGGTTAAAGCAACGTCTACCTTTATATCGAAAACCGAAGTATAAGTCTTTCTGAAACTGTTAAAATAAGGCATAGAATCGTGAGAAGCAGTACCTATAAATAAACAATTCGCCCTTTTCTCACCTGCGTGCCTTTTTAAGCGTTCCGCCACGAATCTATCTATTTCGAGAGTGGTTTTATTCTTAATCTCTCCACCGCCTATCGCTATTATCGTTTTCATATAAAACTCCTAAAAAAAGGTCAAACGCAAAGCATTTAACCTTTAATACTACTTATTTATAATTTCTTCGGCATTTTCAAAGAACAACCTCTTTGCCACCGGCAACCCGTACTTAGAATAAACGTAATCCGCCGCATCTTTAATTCTATTGTTCCTTACGCTATGATAGTCGCTTGCAACGAAATCCACAAATCCCGATTTTATAAGTTTTTTAGTCTTTTTGCCGTACAACTTACAACTCTTTCCGACCAAAGATTCCGCATTTATTTGTATGTATCCGCCTATCGATTTTATTTCTTCCGCCATCTCGATATCAGAATACGAATATCTCTCTATATGGGCTACTATCGGCTTATATCCGTACGCCTTAAACTCGTATACTTTTTCGGATATATCGGTATATTCGTTAAAATCAAATTCAAGCAACACGTATTTACTATCGTTTAACGTTAAAAGTTTTCCGCTCTTTAAAAGTTCAGTCGTATCCTTTTCAACGAAAATCTCTTGTCCTAAATACAAGTTTACGGGTACACCTTTTTTTTCGGCTCTCTCTTTGAATTTATCAAATTCCGCCCTTAACGTTTCTACACTACACTTAAAATTTCTTCTATAATGCGGAGTCAATATTAAATCTTTAGTCCCGAGTTCACAAGACGTCTTTAACATATTCAAAGAGTCGGCAATATCTAAACTCCCGTCGTCTACACAGGGCAACGTATGAGAGTGAATATCTATTATCTTACCCGTATAATTTTTCATTATTTACTTTCTTTTTTCTCTAACGCTTCGTCTTCCTTATCGGTATCCACGGTAGTATAAATATTATTATAAATATTGTAATACTTATTATAATATCCCGAACTGTAAGACGAGTCTTTCTTCATATCGTACATAGAGAACACCGAACCCAAAATTTCGGCATTGTTCTTCTTTAACTCTTTTATCGCTTCGGTAACCTGTACCTTAGTAGTGATACCGTAAGCCACAACGAAAAGTATTCCGTCCGAAACCTTAGATATATGAATATAATCGGATACTTGTAAAACGGGAGCACAATCCACAATAACGTAATCGTAATTATCTCTTAAATACTGCATAAGTTCTTTAAACTTGTCCGATATAAATACCAAAGAAGAGTTATATATCTCTGCACCCCTCGTTACTATATCTACGTTTTTATAAGAAGTATGTTTAATTAAATCTTCTTTCTTTACGTCGCCCAAAATATATTCGGCAATGCCCTTATCTTTTAAAAGCCCGAACGCTCTATGCACTCTCGGACGTCTGAAATCCAAATCTACGACTACTACCTTTTTATCTGTAAAGCCCAAACTTACCGCTAAGTTACAAGCAACCGTGGTTTTCCCTTCGTGAGCAAGAGCAGATTCAAGTTGAATAACTTTCTTGTTTCCGTCCGCATTCATATACAAAATATTATCACGAAGTCTTACGTACCCTTCGGACTGTCTTGAAACGGAATGCTCTGTTACTACTATCTTAGCCGGAGTAGCGTGTTTTTTCTTTTTCAAAAAAGGCAACTTGTTAAAAATAGACATATCTCTTATTTTTTCCTTAGATTTATTTTCATTTTCTATTATAACATAAAAAATAATAAAATCAATACTTTAAGTATCCTTTTTAATCTTTTTAAATAAAATAATGTTTTTATACGTTTATTTTGTTAAACCTTTCTTTTAATACGTTTATATGTAACTCTTCGTCTAAGATTATTCTGGAAATTACGGAAGACACCGTTTCGTCTTGTATTTTATCAATCATTTTTTTATAAGAAAATATCGCTACGGTTTCTCCCGTCATATCGTCCATAAGCATTTTTTTGGGCGTTTTACTGTAAGACACAAACCGTGTGTTATAAAAATCGTAATCGCAAAAATTTTTGGTAAAAACAGGGTCTACTCCGAGTTTTAAAAGTAATTTTCCCAATATTTCCAAATGTTCCATTTCGCAAAGTGCTATTCCCATCATTATATCAGCACTCTCCTCGTCTTTAAGACGTACAAAATTAAAACCGTGGTAAACGTATTGAAGTACGGCGTTTAATTCTCCTACCGTTCCCGAATAAGAAGGATAAATTACAGATGCGATTTTAAAATCGTTCTTTACTTCGTCGAAATTAGGATAAGGTAAATCTACTGCAATTCTTTTCATTTATTTCTCCTTTAATAGTAGCAGTTTATTATACGTAAAGGAGAAATTTTAAGTTACAAAAAGCCGTGCGAAATATCGCACGGCTTAAAAATTCTATAAATAAGTTTACAATGAAGGAGTCCACACCGTCATTATAAGCGGTTTTAATGTAACGGTTTTTCCCGTTAAAATATTCGCATCGTTAAATACGGTGGTACTTTCCACTTTCTTTCTTTCGCCCTGATATTCATAATACCAGTAACCAAACATATAATCTTGGGAATTAACTCCAACGAAAGAAACATCAGAAGCCTTGGGAAGATTATCCCCCATCGCTTCTCCTGTTTTTACCGTAATCGGACCGAAAGACGTTTGCCCCTCAACTTTAACGGTTACGGGAGAATAAGTTAAATCATGAGAACCGTTCCTATACACCCAGTCCGACTTAATGCCCGTTAAATCAAAATACACGGTATAAACGTCCTTAACCCAAACGGCTTTCACCGTTGTATCCGACGTAATTTTGGAAAGATTTTTGTCCCAACCGCTAAACTCGAAACCTTCTTTTTCATAAATCGGAGGAACTAACTCAGAGGCTTTTAAAACCGTCTGAATTTCCTCTCCTTCCACTAAAGTTCCTCCATCTCCGTTAAAAGTTACGGTAAATTCTTTTGGAACATCCTCTTTCACACAACCGCAAAAAACGGTTGATAAGCACAGTAATACACAAAGTAATACAAAAAATATATGCGTTTTTTTCATAATTTTCCCCTATTAACGCCTATTATATAAGATAATTATATAATAACGGTGTAAATTTGTCAATAGTAAAGTGAAAAATATCTTTATTATCACACTCCGTATTTAGACATAATTTTTAAAAGAGAAGAAAGTCCGTCGTTGATTTTAGGCTTTAACTCTTCGGAAACGCCGTCTTTCTCCGCCCTAAAAAGATATTCGCTAAGTTCTCTCACCTCATTTTTATCTTCACGGTTAAGGTCGTAATACCCGAGTCTTTCTATAACGCTTTTAACGTGCGAAAAATCTAGTTCAACGTCTTTTCCCTCTTTTTTACCGATTTCCTGAAAGTCTGAAAAATCTTTTCCTTTCGCATCGTCAAAGGGCTTTTGTATTTCGCTGTCTATAAAATCGATAAGTTCTTTATCTTCTTTATAAGAGATATCTTTCCTTTTTACCGGAACGGCAAAAATGGGGACCGAAAACAAAATTGCTTCCCCTATCAAAAACAAAACGTAAAACTCCGAATCTTTATAAAAACAGCAAACCGCAAAAAATAAAATTATAATAGAAAGGGCTATAAAAACGTAAAAAATTCTCTTTTTGTACCCGAAATCTATAAGGCACAAAGAGAGAATAAAATATACTGCAAAATCTAAAAATATAAAAGACAAAGATATAATCAAAAACACGCCCGAAGATAACCCACCGAAAATTGCCGAAATTACGTTTACAGAAGACATAAGCTTTCACCTCCCGTCCATAATAAAGGTAAACGGGAATAAAATAACTTCGATTTTAGTAGACTTTTGACTTTTTTAGTCGATTTTTACAATTTCTCCCGACAATATATTGATTAAATATCTTTCTTTTACTTTTACGTCTAATACTTCTTCCACGGCGTAAGAGTAAAGGTCCAACTGCTTTTTGTAGTAAGATTTCAATTGTTCTTTACTCTTTACGGAATACTTATAATCTATTATTACCGCTTGATTTTCTTTTACCGCCAAAAAGTCTATAACGCCCTGTAAAAGTATTTTATCTTCGTAAGTTTCATCAAAGACTTTTTTTGCTTCCGCAAGAAAAATAAATTCTTTTTCTTTAAATATATCGTAACCTCTTAACCCTCTTATAACTTCACTCGATAACGCCTTTTTTATGCCTTCTAAATTTATCTTTTCTATCTCTTCGCTGTTTAATATTCCGTTTTTAAGCATATCTTCTTTTTGAATATCGAAAGAAATATCCGAATTAAAGTCGTAATTTTCTAAAATCTTATGAGCGATAATTCCCCTATCGGTATCCGTACTTTCGTCTTTATAAACGGTTACCGTTTTATAGTACTCGTTTTTATCTTTCGATAAACTTTCGGTTACCGAACTTTTTAACGGTAACGACACCTGTTTTAGATAAGGATACGAAAAATCAAAATTTTCTTTCATTGAATCCATTATCGCTTTATCGGGCGAACCTATTAAAACCTGACGGGTAGTATTTTTTATATTTATAAATTCCAAATCGGAAGAAGTATAAGTATTACACCGCAAAGTTTTTGCCACGAAATCCAAA
>JAZLMI010000018.1:0-13997 GCA_045598545.1 Christensenellaceae bacterium
GGTTGGTGGCGATAAATCTTTACTTGAGAAAATTAAAGATAACTTGGTTTCGTATAAAATAGAGGGAGATAATTTTACCGCTTTAATTAAAAAGGAAAGCGTAGGTATCGCAAATTTTGAAGACGTAAAGATACCTGACCTTGAAACGGTTATGGTTTATAACGAGAGGGAAAAAGAAAATGAAGAATTTATTATATAAAGAACTTAAACTTTCCTTGCATCCTATTTGCTATATTTTTCCGTTGTTGTTTGGCTTTATGATTATAATACCTAATTATCCCGCTTATGTTTCTTGCATATACACTTTGGTTACTTATCCTATATTGTTTTTGGGTGCAAATAAAGGGGAAACGACGAACGATTTATTTTACTCGTGCAATTTGCCGATAAGAAAAAAAGACGTTGTTAAAGCAAGACTTTTAAGCGTAGGATTTTTGCAACTTTTAGGTTTTATATCAATTGCAATTTTTATGCCTTTGGGAAACCTTATTAATATTGAAATTGAAAGTGCTTCTTCGGAAGGCGTCGCATATATAGGACTAGGCAAAGAAAGTTTTATAGCATTACTGGGGCTTGTACTTATAGGTTATTCTATACACGATTTGATTTTCTTCCCGTGGTTTTATAAGACGGGTAAGTCCATTATAGGTCCGACTTTGGTTTCCGTACTTGTATTTTGTTTGTATTGTGGTGTTGTGATTACCGGTATTCCATTGGCGGTAGTACCGTTGCAAAAACTGTTGAACGTTTACGAGGGCGGAACGGTAGGATTGTTGATTCAGTTTGGGATATTGTTACTTGGCGTAATTATCTATTCTTTAAGTAGAATTTTTATCTATAAAGTATCTAGTAAAAGATTAGAAAATCTTGACTTATAAACATAAGAATTTAAAATAAAAAAACGCAGTCTGTAATAAAACAAGACTGCGTTTCATGTTATATATTTTTTATTATTCTGCTTTTTTAGCTTTGGTAGCAGTAGTTTTTTTAGCCGTCGTGGTGGTTTTCTTTGCGGTTGTAGTTTTCTTTGCCGGAGCTTTTTTGGGTTCAGTAGCAACTACTTCTTCCTTAACCTCTTCTTTTATCTCCGATTTTACTTCTTCTACAACTTCCTTTGCGGGTTCTTCTTTCGGAAGAGAAGCGATAGCAGAAGATAATTTCTTGGAAAGTTTCGCCTTTTTGTTAGACGCATTGTTTGCGTGAATAATATTTTTTGAACTTGCGGAGTCAATTACTTTAAATGCATTATTTAAAGCTATTTTTGCTTCTTCAAGTTTATTTGCTTTGATTAAGGAATCAACTTTTTTGATTTCCGTCTTTACTGCCGAACGAATATTTTTATTTTGTTCGGTTTTTTTTGCGTTTACTATAACTCTTTTTTTAGCAGATTTAATATTGGGCATATTATATGCACTCCTTCATTTTTTAATTCGTTAATCATTTTAACACAAAATAATATTAAATGCAACTACATTTTGGATAGATTTATACCTTTTTATTTATTTTTCACTATTTTGGAAAGAAATTTCATACATTTTAGTATGAAAGACGGTAATATCGGCGTAATTGATAGTGGGGTTGGCGGAATATCTGTGCTACTTGATATGGTAAAAGAGTTCAAAAATGAACGTTTTATTTATTTCGGAGATAATAAGAATGCCCCATACGGAAATCTTGATAAAAATAAACTCTTTGAATTGTGTGAGAAAAATCTACGGTTTATGCTTTCTTTTAACGTAAAGGCGATAGTCTTTGCTTGTAATACAGTTAGCGTAACCTTGTTAAAAGATTTAAGAAAAATATCTCCCGTACCCGTATTCGGTGTGTTCCCGCCTGTAAGAAAAAACGTCAACGATAAAAGAGTCTTGCTTTTATCTACAAATTTGACCGCACAAAGGTATTCTGATTATAAAATTACCGTTTTTGGACTTAAAAATTTAGCCAAGGATATAGAAAATAATGCCGATAATTTATGTAATATAGATTTAAAAAATCATTTTTCTTCGATGATAACAGAAAAAGGGTATTATCATACGGTTATTTTGGGGTGTACTCACTATTGTTTTTTAGAAAATGAAATTTATAACCACTTTTGCCCCCAAAAAGTGGTGAGCGGGAATCAAAATACTGTAAATAGAGTGTCAAGATTTCTGAAAAAGTCAAAATCGTTATATAAAACCAGACGAAACGGAGTTGAATTTATTGGCGAAAACGCTGATTTTAATTTTAAGTTTTATAATTTGGTGGTTAAAAAATATTATAATTTAAATAAAAATGATTAAAAAGGCAAAAAATTTTACAAAAAATGGTTGACAGTGGTTAAAATGTGTGATAAGATATTGACATAACAAAGGGAGTAGTGTAACTTTTTATGTCAGGGAAAAATTATTCGCATCAATTAGATGCCAAAAATAGAATGAGAATCCCCGCCAAACTTCGTGAGGAGTTGGGTGCGTCTTACACTATTACCGTGGGGGCAGGCGGGTGCTTATGCGTTTATTCGGAAGAGCAGTTTAATGAGGTTAAAGCAACCCTTAATAAAGTAAACGCTTATAGGAATAATGAATTAAAAGCAGCACGTTATATCCTTTATAATTCTTGTCAAGTAGAAGAAGATAATCAAGGTAGAATTTTGCTTCCTGAAAATTTGAGAAAATATGCGAAGATAGATAAAAACATAACGGTATTTAAAGGACCTAATTGCATTGAAATATGGGCGGAAGAAGTTTGGAACGAATACTTTAAAGACGTTAATTTTGAAGACCTTGCCGATGCTTTGGACGTATTAAATAAAAATGGAAACATATAATCACGTTTCGGTATTGAAAAAGGAAAGTATAGAAGGTCTTAACGTTAAAAGTGGCGGAATATATTTTGACGGAACTTTGGGCGGGGGAGGACATTCTTACGAAATATTGAGGGAAAGTTCTCCTAACGGACAACTTATCGCTACCGATTTAGACCAATATGCCATACAACGTGCGATAGAGAGATTAAAAGAATTTGACGGTAGATTTACTATCGTAAAAGATAATTTCAAAAATTTTATAAATATAAAGAATCAACTTGATATACAAGCGTTTGACGGAATATTGTTGGATTTAGGCGTTTCGAGTTTTCAATTAGACGATAGAAGCAGGGGATTTTCTTATTTGGCAGAAAACGAAAAACTCGATATGAGAATGGATAAAGATAATCCTCTTTCAGCCGAAAAAATAGTAAATACTTATTCTGAAGAACAATTAAAGAAAATATTGACGGAATACGGGGAAGAAAAATTCGCTTTTCAGATAGCAAAAAATATCGTTATTGAAAGAGAAAAAACCCCCATAATTACCGTTGGACAGTTGAACAAAATAATATCTTCAAGTATTCCTAAAAAGTTTTTGTCTGACGGGCATCCTTCAAAACGCACTTATCAGGCTTTAAGGATAGAAGTGAACGGGGAACTAAAAGGGTTATACGAAACGGTTATATCTATGGCTAGAAGCTTAAAAAGTGGCGGAAGAATAGCGATAATTACCTTTCACTCTTTGGAAGATAGAATTGTAAAGAACGCATTTAAAGAATTAGAATGCGATTGCATATGCCCTAAAAGTTTTCCGGTATGCGTATGCGGAAAACATAAAGAAATAGATATAATAACAAAGCATCCGATAACGGCTTCAGAGGAAGAATTGTCGCTAAACAGTCGAGCAAAAAGTGCTAAGTTAAGGATAGCACAAAAAATATAAAATACCTTTTACGTATCAATAAGATATTATAAGGAGGAAATATGTTAACAACTATGCGTTCTTTAAGAACGGAAAACAATGAAACGAATTCTAACGTGGATTTGCTTGAAAAAAACTATGTAGAAACGCCTAACAATGTAGAAGAAGAAAATATAGAAGAAGTAAGGGCGAGAATGCATAGAAATTTAGAACAACTTTTAAATTATGATAGAGAGAATGAAGTTGTTAAAAAAGTTATTACGGAAGAAAAGATCGAAACGAAAGTAGAAGATGTTGCATTGTCCGATGACGATATAAAACCGACTTCTACTACCATGCAATTCGGTGACGGGAATATTGACCAAGTATATAACGAAATGCCAAAAAAGACCGAAGAAAAAAGCGACTATAAACTTACAAAGAAAGGAAAGGTTCTTATGGCAGTTTATTCTTTGGTTGTTGCAATCGTTTTTGCGTTAATAGTGTTAAATACCGGAGTTTTGGCAACGCTTGCAGAAGACGTAACCAAAGGTGAAGCAGATTTGTATGAGAAGATTGAAACGTATAACACTGTGAAAGGTGAGATTGAAGAAATTTCTTCCGATTCTCACATTATAGAGGTTGCGGAAGACGAATTGGGAATGATAAAAGGATAACTTGTAATTAAAACGGTTTCTCACGAATATAATTTATTAAATAAATTAACGGGGAGATTACTATTATAAAACAGGAATTTTCGATAACTGTGTTACGAAAGAGGTTACTTGCAATAGGTATTGCGGTAACCTTTTTATTTTTATTTGTTTTAGGACGTCTTTTATACGTTCAGGTTATATGGGGAGAAGAACTTCAAGAAAAGGCGATAGACCAGTGGACGAGAGAAATTCCCATAGTTGCAAGAAGAGGTAAAATCGTGGATTCGAACGGTGTTGTTTTGGCGGATAATGATGATACTTATACGGTTTTCGTGAGAAAACGTGCAGTTAGCGATATAACTTCTTTGTGTGAAAAATTTTCCGAGGTTTTGGGGGTTAATTACGACTATATTTATGAAAGACTGACTAAAACTTCTTCAAGCGAAGTTACCGTGAAAAAACAAGTAAAAAAAGAGTTGATAGATTCGCTTCTAAAATGTAATTTTAGCGGGGTTTATTATTCGAGAGACAATTCAAGAGTTTATCCTTACGGAGATTTTTTAACTTCGGTTATGGGGTTCACTTCTACCGACGGAAAGGGGCAATCGGGGTTAGAGTTATATTACGATAAATATCTTTCGGGAATAAATGGCGAAATATTATATGAAACTGATATAGTTGGATTAGAAGTAGACGGAGGAAAGGCAACTTATATTCCTGCGACTTCCGGTTTGAATTTAAAACTTACTATAGATTATGAGATTCAGCAATTATGCGAATCGGCAATGGAAGAGGCGATTGAAGTACAGGGTGCAAAATCGGCAAAAATGATTGTTTTAGACCCGTCTACGGGGGCGATAAGGGCATTGGCTAGTAAACCGTCTTTTGATTTAAATAATGTGCCTAGAAACGATATGGAAATGCTAAATGCTTTTTCTAGAAACGGAATGATTTCAGATATATACGAACCGGGGTCTACGTTCAAAATATTGACTGCCGCAGCAAATATTGAAGAGTACTTAAACGGTAATCCAAAAGCTTATTCTTTAAATCATGTTTTTTCTTCTTCAAGATATAGATATATAGACGGACAAAAAGTTAAATGTTGGTCTAATCACGAACACGGTAAACATTCTAATTTAAATTTGCAAGGGGCGTTAAATAACAGTTGCAATCCTATATTCGTCGATATAGCGATGGGTTTAGGTAAAGAAACCATGTATAAATATATAGAAGCGTTTAATTACGGTTCTGTTACGGGCGTAGATTTTAACGGCGAAGCACAAGGTATGGTGCTACCTGTGTCAGCAGTTCAAAACGTAGACTTAGCAAGAATTGCTTTCGGTCAAACTATTGCAGTTACGGGGTTACAATTAGCCTCCGCAACGGCTTCGGCCATAAACGGTGGAAAATATTATACACCTTATTTGGTTGAAGAAATCTATACTGATGACGGCATAATTGCCGAAAAATTTTCGCCTAAATATAAGGGGAGAACTATTAGTGAGAAGTCGTCTTCTATTTTATCTTCTATGCTTGAAAACGTGGTAAAGGAAGGCTCAGGGAAACAGGCGTATATAGAAGGTTATAAAGTGGCAGGCAAAACAGGTACGGCACAGAAGTATGAAAACGGGGTGATAGCACAAGGGAAGTATATAGCAAGTTTTGTTGGATATTTCCCAGCCGATAAACCAAAATATTTAGCACTTGTAATAATAGACGAACCTGTCGGTAGTTATTACGGAAGTACCGTTGCCGCCCCATACGCCAAACAAGTTTTTGAAGGAATAATAAAACTAAAAGATTAACGCAAAGTTTGTAAAAAACTTTGCAGTTTTCGTTATACAAAAAGAATACGTCCGTAAAGAGGCAATTTCTCAGCGAGCGTATTCTTTAAAAAGTGTTTTTCAAAAATTCTTAGTGGCAAGAGATATCGCTATAAGAGTAATTTTGATTATAGAAGAAACCTCATTGATTGTACCTGACAAAAAACAAAAAAAGAAAGCAATTATAGAGAAATCTTTAAAATCAGTTAGTTCGGGTAATATAAGCAAAATAACATATTGACTTTTTAATGAAACTAAATTATAATAATATGAACGAATATAATTTAACTTGGTTTCTTAAATATTTTTTCAAGTTGGATTTTTCGTTTATAAAAGATGTAGTGTGTATTATTTCGTCTAATACACTACGTTAATAGTTTAAAGTAAAAAAGCGTCGTCTTGAGTTCAAGACGACGCTTTTGCATTAAAAACGACTATTTATTTAAAGTTTTCAATTCTATAAGCATAAGGAGTTGTGCCTGCGTGTTTTTTAAATGTAGTAATAAAGTGTGATAAACTTGAAAAATTTAACGTGTTGGATATTTCAAGTATGCTTTTATTCGTTTTGGAAAGAAGAATTTTTGCGTAATTGATTTTAAGTTTTGTAACGTACTCTATAAGAGTTTGTCCCGTATATTTTTTGAAATAGTTGATTATGACTGATTGAGAGTATCCGCTTATGTGGTACAGTTCTTTAATTGGCAGACAAAAATAAGTCGGTAAAGACAGTTTGTTTATAAACTCTTTAAACCACTTTGGATAAGTTGTGCTTTCAATATTTTGAACAAAATAAATCGAATAAATTTTAATTAAGAAAAACATTATATAGTTTTTTATTGTCGCTTCGTTGACAATATTCGTTTCTTCCGAATTATTCGTTATATTATTGATTTGTGATATAAAAGACGTATATTCTTCGTCGCTTAGAGAACCTTTATAAATAGTAGTGTTTGGAGTAAACGAATTAAAAAAATTTGGAGATATTATATCGCATATTTTTTTAATAAAGTTAGAAGAAATCGAAATATTGAAATGTTGCATATATTGAGTCGCGTTTATAATATGTGTTTTTTGGGGGAAAACCAATACAAATTCTTTTTCAAAAATCGTTTGAGTTTTGTCAAGATACGTATGCGAAACCGTTCCGTGGGTAATAAGGAAAATTTCGTAATAATCATGTTGGTGCAATGAGGAGGAACCGTTAAACCAATGAAAATCAACGTCTGAATTTATGTTCTTAAAAATACTATTTTTTTTGTGAGAAAATACTTTATTCATATAAACCTCTTAATTTATTCTATCATGTAATTGAAAAATGTCAAGTCAACAATCATAAAAAATCGCAATTAATTTAATAAAAAAAAGCAAGACATAACCATACTACGGTGTTAAAATTAAACTGAAGAAAATAAGGGTTATAGGATTTTTCTGTAATATTTCAAAACATTTTAGGTTTTTGGTCAAAAAAATATCGAAGAATACAACTTTAACTTAAAAATTTGAAATTAACTTTATTTTATAACTATAAATTGTTTGTAATTTGGAAAAAGGTTTAACATGAAAGAGAAAAACAAAAGAAACAGTAGACTGCTTAAAAGAGCGAAAAAATGTTTATACGGTAATTTGTTTACATACGAAAATAACGAACTTATTATACCGTCTAAATATACGTATAAAGGCGTTTGGAACTGGGACAGTATGTTTATTGCGTTGTCGGTTGCGAGATGGGACGTCGAACTTGCTTTAAAGCAAATTAAATTTTTTACGGATAGACAATGTGAAGACGGTATGCTTATTGACGCGGTGCTTTTTAATGGTAAGGTTTACGATACTATATCCAAGCCACCCGTTATAGCGTGGGTTTTATATAACATATACGAAAGATACGGAAACGTTTTTGACCTACAATATTATTATAATGTTTTAGTTAAAAGCGTGTCGTTTTGGGAAAACAGCAGGTTTAAGGGACAACTTTTCGGTTATGACTCTTTGTGCCACGATGAGTGGAGGGCTGCTCAATGTAAGAATGAATCCGGTTGGGATAATTCCGTTAGATGGGACGGTGGCGCGGATAACGTGTGGGCGATTGATTTAAATTGTTACATGGTTATCGTATATGACGTTTTGGCAAAGTTTGCAAGTAAACTCAAATTGTCGAAAGACGAAAATCTTTGGAAAAAGAAGAACGGTGAGCTAACTAAAAAGATAAACGCTCTATTATGGGATGAAAGTATCGGAGCATACTGCGATTATAATTTTAAAACGGGTGAGTTTACAAAAGCGATTTCGCCGGCATCTTATTTACCGTTATTTATCGGTATTGCATCGCCTGAACGGGCTGAAAAAATGAAAGTTTTGGCAGAGAGCAAATCGGGGTTTTATCCGTTATTCCCCACTGTTAGTTACGACAATTCTTGTTATTCATCAAGCGATTATTGGCGAGGACCTACGTGGCTAAACGTTGTGTATTTTGCTTTGGCAGGTTTAAAAAAATACGGTTATAACGACCTATGTGAAAGATTTAAGGAAAACATCTTGTCTGTGTGCGATAAGGAAAAAAGAGGAGTTTTTGAATATTACGATTCTAAAACAGGTAAAGGACTTGGTGCTAAACAATTTAGTTGGAGTGCAAGTTTTATTATAGAATTGATTAATTTATAAAAAGGAGAGAAAAAATTATGAAAAAGAATCAATCAAAATTTATGGCTTTGGTATTGGCGATAGTTTTGGCTTTTAGTGCTGTATCGCTAATCGGATGTGGGGCAACCGAGAGTGGACCGGATACGTCTAAAACCGTGTTGAGAGTATCCGTTTATGACGCAGGTTTTGGCAAGACTTACATGGAAGACGCGGAAAAAGAGTTTGAGGCTCTATTTGCCGACGTTTCGTTTGAAGATGGAAAAACGGGTATAGACGTTTTCCTTGACCCGAATAAGTACATAGGTACTGATTTGGTATCAAATATTGCTTACAGTAAAAACGATTTATTCTTTACCGAGCAGTTATATTACAAAGAGTTCGTTACGCAAGGGTTAATAGCGAATCTTGACGACGTTTTGTCTGATACGGGAAGCGAGTTTGGCGAAAGTGAGACTGTATCAAGCAAAATGTCTTCGGTCATAAAAGATGCTTATACGCATAGTGATAATTCGGTATATGCGTTACCTACTTATTTAACTACCGTGGGCATCAACTACAATATTGATTTGTTTGATAATTATTGTCTATATTTTTCAAGCAATAAAAATAACGGAAACGACGGATTTGTAAATGATTTAACCGAAACAAAATCTAACGGTCCCGACGGAGAGTCTGGAACGTATGACGACGGTTTACCCGCTACTTATGAGGATTTTTATAAACTTTGTGAAAAAATGCTCGATTATCAAATAACTCCTATCACATGGGGTGATTTGACGTACGTTAACGGGCTACTAACGGAATTACAAAGTGATTACGAAGGCGTTGACAATATGAATATTAACTTTACGTTTAGTGGCGACGCAACTAATATAGTAAAGAGTATAAATCCGGACGGTAGTCCTGTGGTTGAGTCGAAAACTATTACAAATGAAAACGGTTATGAAGTATATAAGCAGGCGGGACGTTATTACGCGCTATCGTTCATTGAAACGTTGATTAAGAAAGGATATGTGAATACGGCGTCTTTAAGTTCTTCTACAGCTTATTCATACACGACGGCTCAACAAGATTTCATTATGTCCGGTGTTGCCGGTAAGAAGGAAATAGGTATGCTTGTCGAAGGCGACTGGTGGGAAAACGAGGCAACGGGTATCTTTAACGAGTTGGTTTCGGTTATGGGTAATAGGTATGCTAAAGGCAATATGCATTTTGGTTATATGCCGTTACCTAAAGCCACGAGCGCGCAAATCGGTAAGGGTAATTGCTCTACCGCTTTATTGAGTTCGGGTGTCATTTTGAACGCAAAAACGCAAGGTCCGACGTTAGAAGTTGCAAAATTGTTTTTACGTTATATGTTTACCGATAAGCAAATGAATAACTTTGTTAAAAGGACGGGAGTTCCGTATGTATATGATTACGAAAAGGACGGTGTTGCCGGAACTGCTTACGGAGATTCGCTTTCAAAATATATTGAAAAAACAAGTATCGTTTATCCGTTTTCTAATAACGTAATATACATAAAAAATGCAAGTAAGTTTAACGTTTGGTTCCACTATTGGGATACTTTAGTTAAAGGTAGTCCATATGGCAACATTACTCCGATTATAGACGGTAACGTTACGGCGACGCAGTATTTTAATGGATTATATACACAGCGTCAGGCTGATTGGTCTTCACTTAGCAAATGAGGTTAAAATGCATAATAGTAATAAAATAAAGAACACTTCTGGATTTATATTTTATACGTCAATGTTAGCAATTCCGGTGATACAGTTTATTGTATTTTACGTTTTTGTAAACATAAACTCCGTATTGCTTGCTTTTCAAAAGTTTGACGGCGTCGGATTTGTTTTTGCCGGATTTCAAAACTTTGAAGAAATATATAGAGAATTAACCACGGCGGATGCGTTGCTTGTTTCGCTAAAAAACTCCTTTATTGTTTTTGGCGTAACTATAGTTATTGAATTCTTTTCGTTGTTTTTCTCTTACTATATTTACAAAAAGTATTTTTTATCACAGTTTTTTAAGTTCGTTTTGTTTTTCCCGTCGCTTGTATCGGGTGTCGTTTTGGGTATTATATATCTGAATTTATCCGATATAGTAATTCCGCAAATTATTTACGATATTTCGGGAAAAGAAATAATTGGGTTTTTAGGACAAAAATCAACGCGTTTCACGGGGAATATCGTGTTCTACGGTCTATTCTATTTTGGAATGAGAGTCATTATTTATACAAGTAATATGAGTGCTATTCCGGAAAGCGTTTCCGAAGCGGCTAAACTTGATGGAGCAACTCCTCTCGACGAGTTTTTCAAAATAACGTTTCCGTTAATAATTCCGTCGATAGAATCTTTTTTACTGTTTGCCGTAGCCGCTATTATGACAAACGCCTTGGGAACTTACAGTTTGTACGGTATAAACGCACCAAATGAAATTTATACAGTCGGTTACTATTTAACAAGTAAAACGATGATGACGACAGGACTTAGAGACGGATATCCGTTTTTGGCTGCTTTAGGTGTGATTATTTCAATTATAACTATACCGCTGGTATTAATTACTAAATTTGTTATAGAAAAATATTCCGAAAAAGTGGAAGGGTAAAGAATTATGAAAAGTGTTAATGGAAAAAAGATAGCAAGTGGAGTTTTTATTGGCGTGCTTGCTACGATGTTGGTGATATACGCACTTGTCATTATATTGATGTTTGTTTGGGCTTTGTACACTTCCTTTAAAACGTCTATCAGTTATTCTATATCGTCTTATGCGTTACCGAGTGAAATTTCCTTCAAAAATTATACTATTGCTTTTGAAGATTTAGTTATTCCAGTACCGACAGCCGAAGGAATAACCCGAGTTGACGTGCCAATGATGATATGGTATTCGTTGATATACACCTTTGGTGGGGCGTTAGTTTCAACTCTCGTTCCTTGTGTCGTTGCTTATTGCGTTGCAAAATATAAATACAAGTTCGGAAAGGTTATTTACTTTATCGTAATAATGGTTATGACATTACCTGTTGTCGGAAGTCAAGTCAGTGAGTTAGAGGTGTTGCACAATTTAGGACTATACAATAATTTCCTAGGTTTCTTTGCCTTGAAGTTTAATTTTATGGGTATATATTTCTTGGTATTTTATGCGTCTTTTAAAACTTTGCCGGATACCTACGTCGAGGCTGCCCACATAGACGGAGCAAACGATTTCGTCGTATTTTTCAAAATTATGTTTCCTTTGGCGTTAACGACGTTTTTCATTGTATTTATGTTGACTGCGATAAGTTATTGGAACGATATTACGTTACCGAGAGTTTATTTACCTTCTTATCCGACGTTTGCATACGGATTGTTGTATTTTAGTACGACGCCCGGTGCATTACCGCAATCAAGTGCAGGTGCTCCGGTTAGAATTGCCGCTTGTATGTTGTTAGTGTTGCCTATGTTCGTGTTGTTTGCGATTTTTAACAAGAAAATGATGGGCAATCTTACTATGGGTGGTATTAAAGGATAGAAATATAAAAAAGGAGGATAAATTGAGAGTGAAAAACAAGAAATATTATTTAAAAGGAGGACATGTTGATGGTAAAAACCAAAAAGTATAGTTTAATTGCATTGATTTTGGTTTTGTTTTCAAGCGTTTTAACCTTGGTTTTTATTAACAGCAGTAGGGCTAACGCGTCAACAAACACGATATTTGAGGACGCTTTTGAAAGTCAAATGATAACGTTTGACTCAAACGTGCGTTCAGATAGCGGGCGTTTTGGGTTGGCGATGAAATCGACGCAAGCAAATTCTCATGCCAAATTATCTAATATGATTTGTGCTGATTTTGATTTGGATTTTTCTTTTTATAACGAAAAAGAAAGCACAAGTTTAGGGGAATTTGAAATTGACTTTTTCGATAAAAACGGAAAGGGATTTTCGGTTATTATAGACGATTATGACGAATTCTTATCGGTTTGCGTTGAATTTAACGGAAATAGATACGGCATTACGTATCTTGACGGAAAACCCGACGGAGATACAAAACTAAATAACGGTAACGGAATATTTACCCACGTAAACAAGAGTGAAATATACACTTTGAGTTATGAAAAAGAAAGCGGAAATATTTATATGGGTAATTCAGACGAAAAGTTACTGATATGGTGCTTAAATGAAAAAACCAACGACGGATATGAAAGTGGTGTGCTTTTATTTGAAAGTACTTATTACGTTGACTTCGTTTTGGGCAAAATAAATTACTCAAAGGAATCGACCGCAAAAGATAAAGTCGGAGTTATGATGTATTCGATTAACGGTCAAAGTTTTGCAGGTTCTTTTTTATCAAACAATAAAGGACCTGACGTCTATGCAGAATTAAAAACGAACGCCGTAGTCGGAGTAAAGTATTTTCTTCAAGAACCGCTGGCTATTGACGTTATAGACGGTCAAATAGACGAGGTTTACGTTGAAGTAAGCAACGGAAAAGAAACGATAATCGGTAATACACTTTATAGTGATTCTTTGTTTTTTATGCCGGAATCCGAAACTGTGTATTACATAAATTACAGTGCAAGAGATAAAGACGGTAAAATAGGTAGTTTTTCAAAAGAGATACAGACGTTAAATTCCGTATCTAACGAGAAATTCGTTTTTAGTCATAATTTTTCATCAAACGAATTCGGAGTCGGCTCTAAGATATTCTTACCAAACGTTTATCTTCAAAGTGATTTCTTTATCGATAAAGTAAATTACGATATCGTTTTAGACGTGGCGTTTGACGGAGATTCAATCGTTAAATACGATATCGTTGAAGATTTTGCAAATAAAGAGTTTACTTTTGAAAATGAAGGAACGTACGAGTTTGCTTTTTGTTACGTTTCCGACAATTATAATTATTGTGAAAAAAGCACTTTCGTGATTAAAAGTGATAAACCAGCGTTTTGTATAGAAAGTCCGATTTATTGCGAATATTTCTCTGACGAGCGAGTGAACTTTCCAAACGCATCGGTAACTTTTAACAACGAAACGGTTATTGCCGAAAAGATCGTTCGTTTCCCGAACGGTGCAAAATATAAAATCGGATCTGGCGTTATATTTGATAACGAAGGATATTATGAAATTGAGTATTCGGCAATATTTAACAGTAAAAATTATTCGTTTTCTATTCCGTTTAAGGTTCTTGAAAACGGAATAGGTTAC